>JAJFFE010000303.1 GCA_021776775.1 Planctomycetota bacterium
GGGGTCCCCGGCGTCGAGCCCGCGAAGATCGTGATCCTCGGCGGCGGCGTCGTTGGACTAAACGCTGCCAAGGTTGCGGCGGGCCTTGGCGCGAGTGTTCAGATCTTCGATATCGACCTCGACCGGTTGCGATACCTCGACGACGTCATGCCGAAGAACGTGACCACCGCGTTCTCCAACCCGTTCTCGATTCGCAAAGAAGTTGCACGCGCCGACCTCGTCGTTGGTGCCGTCTTGGTCCACGGCGCGTTGGCGCCGACGCTGGTTCCGCGTGAGTACCTCGCCGACATGAGCGACGGGTCGGTCATTGTCGACGTGGCGGTCGATCAAGGCGGGTGCGTCGAGACGACCAAGCCGACGACCCACGCCGATCCGACTTACGTGGTCGACGGCGTCGTTCACTACGGTGTCGCAAACATGCCGGGCGCCGTGGCGCGAACGTCGACGTTCGCTCTGACCAACGCCACTCTTCCGTACCTGAGAACCCTCGCGAGTGACGGTGTCGAGGGCTTCGTGTCGCGCAGCCCGCTGTACGCGCGTGGACTGAACGTCATGGGTGGCAAGGTGTTTCACGAGGGCGTCAGCAGTGCGTTCGATATGGAGCTCTGTCCGATCGAGGATTTGAAGCATGGTTGAGGAGAACCTCGAGGTCGCTCCGTTCCCGAACGAGTTGTCGCGTATCTACGCGCCGATCGAGTCAGACCTCGTCGAGATCAATCGGTACCTGCGTTCGGAGTTTTCGTCGAGTGAGCCGTTCATCGGCGAGCTGCTCGGGCACATCGCACAGTACCGCGGCAAGCAGATCCGCCCCGCGTGCACGTTCCTCGGGGCGCGGGCGTTCTCGTCCGACCCGTTGTCGACGGTCCCGCTGTCGCTCGACGCTATCAAGTGCGGCGCGGTGATCGAGTTGATCCACACGGCGACCTTGGTTCACGACGATCTGCTCGACGACGCGACAATTCGGCGACGCGTCGAGACCGTCAACAAGCGGTGGGGCGAGCGAGCGGCTGTTCTTCTCGGCGACTTCATCTACTCGCGCGGCTTCTCGATTTCGACCGAAGTGCAGGGTGTATCGCGGATCCTCGCGGATACCACCCACATGATCTGCGAAGGCGAGTTGCTACAAGTCGGGTCGGCGTTCGACGTCGACCTGACCGAAGAGCGCTACTACGAGATCATTCGCAAGAAGACGGCAATCCTCTACGGCATGGCGTGTCGCGTCGGCGCCATGCTCGCCGGGGCGAGTCGCGAACATCAGCTGGTCATGGAAGAGTTCGGAACGTCGATCGGGATGGCGTTTCAGATTGCCGATGACGCGCTCGATCTCGTTGGCGATGAGAAGATCGTCGGCAAGTCTCTCGGAACCGATCTCAAGAAGGGCAAGTTGACGCTGCCTATTATTCGGTTGCGCGATCGACTGTGCGCGGGCGGCGGAGGCAAGGGGCAAGAGCTGCTCTGGCTGCTCAAGCATCCCAACGAAATGGGCACGCAGACGCGCATTTACAAGATGTTCATGGATACTGACGTACTGACCGAAGTGCAGGCGACGGCGAATTCGTTCATCGATAATGCGATCGCGATGCTCGACAACATCCCCGAGAACGCGCTACGCAGTTCGTTTGCCGATTTGGCGCGATTCGTCTTGTCCCGCGAGCTTTGATTCACGCCGCGGCTGTCGTGTCGGCGTGTTGTTTGTGTCGCCTCATAGCGCTAAGGGGAAGCTCCGGTGTCCGATCGCGACGACCAACCCTTCACCCACCTCGATTCCGAGGGTAACGCGCGCATGGTCGACGTCGGCGACAAGGCGGTGACGACCCGTCGCGCAGTCGCTAGTGGGCGCATCCGAATGCAGCCGGAGACGTTGGCTGCCGTTCGTAACGGTACCGCGAAGAAGGGCGATGTCTTGGCGGTCGCTCGAATCGCCGGCATTCAAGCGGCCAAAGAGACGTCTCGCTGGATTCCGCTGTGCCACCCTCTGGCCCTCGAGTCGGTCGAAGTTCTCTTCGACTACGACGGTGACGACGCACTCGTCGTTCGTGCGACAACGCAGATCACAGCAAAGACCGGAGTCGAGATGGAGGCGTTGACCGCAGCGTCGGCGGCGCTTCTCACGGTGTACGACATGGTGAAGTCGATCGATCGCGGTATGGTGATCGAACATATTCGGCTAGAAGAAAAAGCGGGTGGCCGCAGCGGTGACTGGCGTCGTTCCTGATCTGATCGGCGTTCAACGTGAGTGGGTTCGACGCCCTTTGAAAAGAAGGTGACTCGTGGGAGAGATAATCGACGGAAAGCGCACCGCGCTCGAATGCCGCAAGGCGTTGAAGGCGCGGGTTACCGCGTATACGGAGAAGAAGGGCTATCCGCCGGGGCTCGGAGTCATCCTGGTCGGCGAAGATCCCGCTTCGGCGGTGTACGTACGCAACAAGGAGAAGGCATGCGAAAAGGCCGGTATCGCGAGTTTTCATAACTCGTTGCCCGCCGACGCGTCGCAAGCGGATGTCGAAGCGGTGATCGATCGCATGAACGACGATCCCATGTGTCACGGCATTTTGCTTCAGCTTCCGGTGCCCAAGCACATCGATTCCGACGCCATGCTGCGCCGCATCAGCCCGGAAAAAGACGCCGACGGTTTCCACCCGATGAGTGCCGGCTTGCTCGCGATCGGCCAGCCCGAGTTCGTGCCGTGTACGCCCAAGGGCGTCATGGTTCTGCTCGAAAAGGCGGGCGTCGAGTTGTCGGGGGCGCACGCGGTAGTCGTCGGTCGTTCGAACATCGTCGGTAAGCCGGCCGCCCAGCTGCTTCTCTCGAAGAGCTGCACGGTGACGATTTGTCACTCGCGAACCAGAGACCTCGCGGCCGAAGTGGCGCGCGCGGACATCGTGGTCGCCGCCGTCGGAATCCCCGAGATGATTAAGGGCGAGTGGATCAAGCCCGGGGCGGTCGTGATCGACGTCGGTATCAATCGTCGCGAAGACGGTTCGCTCTGTGGCGATGTCGAATACGAAGCGGCGCGTGAGCGCGCGTCGCATATCACGCCGGTTCCCGGCGGTGTCGGGCCCATGACGGTTGCCATGCTTCTGGAGAACACCGTCGAAGGCGCACTGCGGTACGACGCTCCATGATTTCAGATGCCGGACACATTCGCAGGCTATCCCCGCATCTGGTCAACCAGATTGCGGCGGGTGAGGTCATCGAGCGTCCGGCCTCGGTCGTCAAAGAGCTCGTCGAAAATTCGATCGACGCGGGCGCCTTGAACGTTCGCGTCGAACTCGAAGAGGGCGGCAAGCGGCTGATCCGAATCACCGACGACGGCGCCGGGATCGTCGAAGAGGAGTTGGACCTGGCGCTCACGAGCCACGCAACTTCCAAGATTCGTGAAGAAGGCGATCTTCATGAGATCGCAACGTTGGGCTTCCGTGGCGAAGCGCTGGCGAGTATCGCGAGTGTTAGCGAACTCGATCTCTTGTCGCGCCCCGCAACTCGCGACGAAAGCGGTTGCCGAGTCGCGCGCGATGGCAACGTCGAGCCGGGTCCGCCGGAGTGGATCTCTCCCGGAACTCGAATCACCGTCCGCAACTTGTTCTACAACGTGCCGGCGCGGAAACGGTTCTTGAAGAGCGACCGCGCCGAGTTGACGCGCATTCGCAACGTGATGCGCGAAATCGCTCTGGGCACGCCCGCTGTCGGTTTCGAGCTCATCAACGACGACAAAACACTGTTTCGTTTTCCCAGCGGACAAGAGCCGGTGCGCCGAGTCGCCGAGGTGCTCGGCACTGAACATGTCGATCGACTGCTCGAGCTGAAGCCGACCAAGCTTCCCGGTCGGGCGTTGCGAGGGTGGATCGGTCGTCCCGACTTCTTTCGACGCACCAGTGACGCGATCCACTGCTTCTTGAACGGCCGGCCGGTCAAGGACAAGGTGGTGCTTCACGCCGCGCGAGAAGGGTACTCCGAGTTTCAGATACCCGGGCGCTACCCCGTCGCGGTGCTCTTCCTCGACCTCGATCCCGCCGAAGTCGACGTAAACGTTCATCCGGCGAAGCGCGAGGTACGTTTCCGCGACTCCAGCCACATTCACCGACTGGTGCACCGTGCGGTCAAGGAGCGACTTCTCGAGGCGGGCTGCGCGCCCGATCTTTTGTCGTCTTCTTCGTCTTCGCGTGATAGCGGTATGCGCACGCACGAGCCGTCGGCCGGTGGCACACCGTCGCAGTGGCGCGACGCTCGCGCGACCGGGGCGCATGAGTTTCCGCCTATCGATCGCTCGGCGTACGGCGGCGCGTTCGAGTCCGGTGGTGAAGCAGCCGCTCGCGCAGAGTCCGTGGGCGAAACCCGATCGGAATCGGCACCAGCCGACGTGCGCTCCTTGGCCGAAGCGCAAGAACTCGTCGATGGCACCGAGCTACGCGTCGTGCAAATGCACAACGCGTACTTACTCATCGAAGAGCCAGACGGGTTGCGAGTGATCGACCAGCACGCGTTGCACGAGAAAATTCTCTACGAAGAGATTCTCGAAGCGCGTGAACGAGACCAGTCGTGCCAGCCGCTTCTCGTTCCGGAAGCGGTCGAGCTGACGGATCGAGAGTGGGAGGTTTGGGCCGACGCCGCCAAGCCGCTGGCTGAGCTCGGCTTCGAAGTCGAGGAGTTCGGTGAGCGCACGGTCGCCGTCCGCACGGTGCCGGCGGGCTTCGACAAAATGGGCGTGGCGACGCTATTGCGATCGGCGCTCGAGCGGCTCGGCGCCGCGATGGACCACGGCGGGTCGACCGACATCGATTTGCGAGAGACTCTTGTGGCGACGCTCGCTTGCAAGCGGGCAATCAAGGCTGGACAGCGACTGACTGAGAGCCAGCTGCTCGATCTCGTGCGCGGCCGCTCTCGTGCGTTCCATCCGCAAAATTGTCCCCATGGCCGAGCTGCCGAGTTGTTCCTCTCCTGGGACGAACTCGACCGGCGTTTCGACCGGAAGTGAGCGAACCCAAACAATGGGCTTCTCCCCGTTTCGCTGGTCTGTTAAGACGCACTGTTCTCTGGGCCTCGCGGTTCGCGAACTCTTGACGAAGAAGAGAGAGTTTGTGCCCAGCCTCGCCAGACTTCGATCGACCGGTTCTTTGTGCGAATGTCGGAAGCGACTCGATGAGTGATGCCCCCCCTGGCCTAATCCTGATACTCGAGCCGAGCCTCGCGCCCCCGAAGAGAAATCGCATTCGGAAGCGACTCGAAGAGCTCGGTTGTGAGGTTCGCTACATCGACGGCGGCGCGCACCCTTACCTCGAGGTTAGCGGTGAGGTCCTCCCGGTTCGCACGATCAGTGTCGAGTCGTGGCCGGGCGTGGTACGCATGGTGCCCTTGTCTCGGGCCTACCCCCAGGTCGCTTGGGGGTCAGGGCGCGGCGACTTCGTCGCTCCGAGTGTCGTCCACCTGCCGGGCGTAGGCGACGCGGATCCGCCGGTCTCGATCGGAGCCGGGTCTTTCACCGTTCTCGCCGGACCGTGCGCGGTTGAAGATGCCGAGCGCACGGTTCGCTTGGCCACCATCGCCAAAGAGTCGGGCGCGACCGTTTTTCGGGCCGGGGCGTTCAAGCCGCGAACGTCACCCTACGCATTCCAAGGGCTCGAGGGCGACGGGCTTTCTATCCTGCGAGAAGTGCGCGCCGAGGTCGGGATTCCGATCGTGACCGAAGTTCTCGACCCTCGTCATCTCGAAATGGTGGCGGACGTCGCGGACGTACTGCAGGTCGGCTCGCGCAACATGCACAACTACGCGCTTCTCAAGGAGCTCGGCGCCTGCCGTCATCCTATTCTTCTCAAACGCGGCTTCGCTTCGAGCTACGATGAGTTCTTGTTAGCGGCCGAGTACATCCTGTCCCGAGGCAACGATCGCGTCGTGTTGTGCGAGCGCGGTGTTCGCACCACATCCGGGACCGTGCTCGACCTCGGAGCGGTTCCCGAGTTGCGCCGCCGATCGCACTTGCCCATCGTCGTCGATCCGAGTCACGGGTCGGGCTCCGCGCACCGGGTGCTCCCGCTTGCCCGGGCGGCCGCCGCGGTCGGTGCTGACGGACTTCTGATCGAGATACACGACGACCCCATCGCTGCGTTGTCCGATGGACAGCAAGCCATCGCACCCTCCGCACTCGCCGGGCTGATTGACGACTGCCGGGCCATTCGTAACATGATCGAATCGTCGACGACCGAACTGAATCCTATTCCCTCGGACTCGAGCGCGCGGAAGGACTGAATTGCCAACTCCTAGTTCGCCACCGTATCGATTCACGCACCACGAGCTTGGCGACAATGCCACGGTGCATTTGTTTCCCACCGACAAGTCGAAAACCAATCGCCTATCCATTTATTGGATCGGCGATCTCGGCGATGACGTCACTGCTCGAGCGCTCTTGCCGAGTGTCATGGCGCGGGGAACGAAATCACATCCGAGTTTGAAGTCTGTGACCCGGCACCTCGAACATCTCTACGGTTCGGGCTTCTCGGCCGACGTGACCAAAGTCGGTGAGCGACACTTGATGGCGTTTCGGTTCGACTTCGTCGGCGATCGCTATCTTCCCGACGGTGAGTCAGTTCTTGGCGAAGTCATCCACTTCGCGCGAGAGGCGCTCCATGATCCGTTCCTCGAAAACGGGTCGTTCCCTGAGGCGACCGTCTCCCAGGAGAAGGTCGCCCTCGAGCGTCACATCGAAGGATTGATCAACGAGAAGGCAGAGTACGCTTCTCGGCGATGCGTCGACATTGCCTGCGCCGATGAGGCGTTCCACCGCTACGAGTACGGAACGGTCGAGGACTTGTCGAATGTGACCGGTGATCAACTCTTGAGCTTGTGGAAAGAAGAGCACCGCCGCGCTCCCGTTCACGTGTACTTCAGCGGTTCGTTCGATGAAGGGTCCGTGCTCGATACACTGGCGCCGCTCGTCGAGCGATCCGGCGATTCCCGTCCGGTGACACCGCTTCCGCAACTACGCTCCGTGGACAAACCGAAGCTCGTCGTCGAGAAGATGGATATCAACCAGGCGCACCTGATTCATGCGTACCGAACCGGGGTGCGCTTCGGCGCCGATAGTTCGCCTGCGTTGAGCATCGCGAGCGGGATACTGGGTTCGTTCCCACACTCCAAGCTGTTTCAGAACGTTCGCGAGAAGCATGGCCTCGCCTATGCCATTTGGTCGTCGCTCGATCGCTCACACGGAATGATGTTCGTTACGGCTGGAGTCCCGGCTGACAAGTGGGAGAAAGCGCGCGACGTCATTCAGGAGCAGGTCGCAGATCTACGCGCCGGCAAGATCACCGACAACGAACTCCAAGCGACGAAGCTCAGCTTCGATAGTCATCTTCGGATGATGGAAGATAGTCCCGGCCCTCTCGCCGGCAACGACCTGAATTGGCGATTGAGTGGCGCTGAGTACGATCACGATCGTTACCGAGCCGCAATCGACGCCGTAACCAGGGAAGATGTCGTGGCCGCGGCCCAATGCATTGAACTCGACACGGTGTACGCGCTGGTCCCTACTTCTTGACCCGTTCCTGTCTCTGCTCCCTCTTATCTGGTTGATTCGGAGTCGAAGGATGTTCAGCACCCCGATTCGTGAGCGACGCAACGATACCTTGCGAGAAGTCGTACTGAGTCGACGCCACGAGACAGGCTTGCGCGTGTACTACTGTCCGCGCCCTGGGTTTCAGAAGCGATACTGTTGCTTCGCGACTGATTTCGGTTCGACCGATACCCGGTTTCGCACCAACCAAGATTGGTCGTCGGTACCGGACGGCATAGCCCACTTTCTCGAGCACCTCATGTTCAAGCAAGCCAACGGCGTCGACGCTATGGATCAGTTCTCGGCCCGCGGCGCTTCGTCCAATGCATACACCTCGTTCGATACCACCAACTATCTCTACTCGTGCTCCGATCAGTTCTACGAGAATCTCCATACGCTGGTCGATTTCGTGCAAAGCCCGTTCTTCACCGACGAGAACGTGGCCAAAGAGAAGGACATTATCGGCGAAGAGATCGGACGCGCCGACGACAGTCCGGGGCGGCAGCTCTACTTCAACATGCTGGAGGCGCTCTACCACGAGCATCCGATCCAGAAGAGGATCCTCGGGACGCGCGATACGATCGCGACCATCACGCCAAACTCATTGCTCGATTGCCACAAGACGTTCTATCACCCGGGCAACATGATTCTGTTTGCCATCGGGGATCTCGACGCGGACGAGTACTTCAGCTTCGTCGACAAAGAACTGTCCGAGCGAGGGTATGAAGCGTTCCTGCCGATCGAGCGCGGTACGGTTTCCGAACCCACATCGGTTGCCACCAAGCAGCGCGAAGACCGCATGGAGATATCTCTCCCGCGCGTGTGCATCGGATTCAAAGATAGAGACATCGGTTATTCGGGACGACCGATGTTGGTTCGCGAGCAGGTCACCGGAATCTTGCTCGAGATCCTGTTCGGTCATGCGTCTCCGCTGTTCGAGTCACTCTACGAAGCGGAGCTCGTCGACGAAGGCTTCTCGGCCATGTACTCGGCGTCGATCGATTGTGGCTACTCGGTGATCGCGGGGGAAACACCAGATCCGAACGCGCTCGAGACTCGCATTCGTGAAGAGATCGCCCGCGTCCGTCGCGTCGGGATCGACCGCGACGACTTCGAGCGGCAGAAACGCGCGACCATGGGCCACGTGTTCCGGCAGTTCAACTCGCTCGAGCACATCGCCAATCACTTCTGCTCCTACGAGTTTGCCGATATCGATCTTTTCGACCTGATCGACGTGTTGCACGGGATCGAGTTCGAGCAGGTGGAGGCGCGGCTTCACGATCACCTCTCCGAAGACAGCGTTGCGCTGTCGGTGCTGCGACCCAATAGCGACGACTCTTCTGTAGAAATGGGGGCGCAATGAAGCTTCACTGGAAGATCCTCATCTGGATGGCGGCCGGCATTATCGTCGGGTTCGCATTCCAGAAACTTCTCGACGGTCCCGCCTCGGCCGGAGCGTCGGTGGCAGACGGTCCGGCTGGCGGCGTGGTCATCACGAAGCTCAGCGATCACGGGATGGGCAAACCCGACAAGGCGACTGGAGAGCCGCCCTTCGCGGTGGGGGACCAGATCTCTGCCATCGTGCTGAATCGCGGACAGACCGGTAAGGAAGCGGTTTATCCGACTCCTAATGCGGATGAGTTCACGGCGCAGATCGGGGAGATCGAGAAGGGCAGCGTTGTCTGGTTCCAATTGTCCGACGGCAAGGTACGCTCGGCGACGCTTCCGATCGACCCCGACTCGCAGCTGTCTACTTGGGTCGAGCCGTTTTCGTTCATAGCAGAGCTCTTCATGCAGCTCTTGAAGATGCTCATCATTCCGCTGGTGTTGACCTCGATCATCACCGGCGTCGCCGGGCTCGGCGGCGGGCGTGACTTCGGTCGACTCGGCGGGAAGACGTTCGGGTACTACATATTGACGTCTGGTCTCGCCGCGGTGACCGGCCTGTTGCTCGTCAACTTGATCAAGCCTGGCATCGGCGCAGAGCTCGGCCTCGACAAGACGGCTGGTTTCGGTGATCGCGAAGAGAGCTTCATGGGCATCTTCCTTCGCATGATCCCGGAGAACGTATTCAGCGCCTTCTCCCAGAACGGGCAGATGCTTCAGGTTATCTTTTTCGCGCTCATGTTCGGCTACTTCATCACGAAGACCCAGGAGAAAGAGCGCAAGCTGCTGCTCGATTTCTTCACGGCGTGTTTCTCCGTCATGATGAAGCTGGCGACGTTTGCCTTGTCGTTGGTCCCCTACGGTGTGTTCTGTCTGGTCGTGAAGGTCGTGGCGCAAACCGGGATCGGCGTTTTCCAGCCGCTCTTCTGGTACATGCTCACCGTGTTCCTCGGACTGGTCATTCACTCGTGCGTGACTCTACCCATGGTGTTGAAGTTCGTCGGTGGCATCTCGCCGTGGAAGTGGGGCAACGCGATGAGCCCGGCACTTCTCACCGCGTTCTCTACATCGTCTTCGGCCATGACCTTGCCGGTGACGATCGACAGCGTCGAGAAGCGCGGCGGCGTGTCGAACAAGGTGTCGAGCTTCGTGTTGCCGCTCGGTGCGACCGTCAACATGGACGGTACGGCGATCTACGAATGCGTCGGGGTGATCTTTCTCGCCCAGTACTACATGGGCGACCAGTTCGCGCTGATCGATCAGCTCAAGGTCGTAATGCTGGCTATGCTCGCGTCGATCGGCGCGGCGGGAATTCCGTCGGCCGGAATCGTCATGATGTTCACGATCCTGAGCGCGCTCAACTTGCCGCTCGAGGGCGCCGCGCTGATCTTGGCCGTGGACCGACCGCTCGACATGTGCCGCACGATGACCAACATTTGGAGCGACTCCTGCGGAACGGCGATTGTCGCCAAGTCCGAGGGAGAGACGCTCTTCGGACCCGGGACTTCGGACAGCGGCCCCAGCGTGCACGACGCCGTTGCCAGCACCTGACCGCGTCGGTAGAATCCGCGCCCGCTCGCTGCACCGTTCAGCGTGCGGCGCGCGGCGTGGGCACGAACTTGCGAAACACCGATCGTCACGCTGCAACAAGGTCACGCGGCAACAACGTCACTCCAGCAACCCAGAGGATTTCGAGACATGTCTTCTCTACCCGCCAGTCAGATCAAGCGCGGCCAAGTGATCAACTACGAAAACGATCTCTGGATTGTGGTCAGCTTCACGCACGTCAAACTGTCGAAAGGCGGGGGCGCGATGCAGATGAAGCTGAAGAACTTGAAGCGTGGCGATCACATCGAGAACCGTTTCCGATCGTCCGACAAACTCGAGACCGCGTATCTCGACAAGAAGAACGCCGAGTACCTGTATCCCGAGGGCGACGCCTTCGTGTTCATGGATGTCGACGACTACGAGCAGTTCAGCTTGCAGGGTGAGTTGGTCGGTGACCTCATGCCGTACGTGAAGCACAATAGTCGCGTGCAAGTGACCTTCCACGAAGGCAACCCGATCACCGTGGACTTGCCTTCCGCGGTCGAGATGACGGTCGTCGAGACCGAGCCTGGTTTCAAAGGTGACTCGGTCTCGAACGTGTTCAAGCCTGCGAAGCTCGAGACCGGCCTCGAGATCAAGGTCCCGAACCACATCTCGGAGAACGACGTCGTCAAGGTGTCGACCGAGACCGGTGAGTTCTTGGAGCGCGTCAACAAGTAAGCGTGCGGATAGCCGAAGCGCGGTCGTCCGGACCGCGCTGCGCTCCAGCGCAGCGCGCTGCTCAAGATGCGGAGAACGCGCCGCCGCGACTGTTAGTCGGCGCCGTAAAGGTTCTGGCGCATGCAGTACACGCTGCCTCCGGACTTCAGGTATTCGTCCGTGGTCACTTCAACGACGTTGAGCCCCTTACCCTCTAGTCGAGAGCGCGTCACCGGAGATCCGGATGGCAGGAACACCGTCGAGCCGTTGGGGCAGAACAGGTTACCCGCCAATCGTTCGGCGGCTTCTCGGCTGTCGACTTCGATGAGTTCTGAGAACGCGCACTGCAAGAGCGCTCGGCTGGTGCTCGAAAACGCCGACGGAATCCACGCCGCGCACCCTTCACGAATCGCAGCGAGGCAGGTGTCGAGGTGGTAGAAGTTGGAATCGACTAACTCTAGCACCGCGATCGGCACGCCGAGTTTCTCGGCAAGCGCGGGATAGACGGTTGCGTCACTGCGTTCTCCGTAGCCTCCCCACAAGATCGCGTGACCGGGATGCCAGACGGTGTCGCCGCCACCCTCCCAGGCGCCCGAGAACTCGTCGGGTAGTTCGATGATTTTCACGCCGCTTCGCGCGAACCACTTTCGGTGGTGATCGACTTCGTCGGTTCGCTCACGGTGGCGCATGCGAGACATGACGACAAACGGTTCGCCGTGGACGTCTAGCCCCGTGAAGCACGGATTCGCGGTGAAAACCATATCGACGAGTTTCGGATCGGAAGGGACGGTAGCCACCCGTAATCCCTCGCGTTCGAACGCGTCGACGAGCAGTTGCCATTCGCGGGCGGCCGCCGCTCGGTCGACCGAGCCGATGCTGTTGTTCATGTGGGCGTTGCGCACGTCGACGACATCGAACGCGGTCGGCTCGCACATCAGCACGCCGTGGACACGATCGGGACGTCGATAGCTGGCGACGTCGAGTGTGTTCCACTGAGCTGCGGTCGTGATGGTCGAATTCATAGTTGCCCTCCGCCACTGCTGTATCCGACGGAGGGCTCCCAGGCAATGTCGCTGTGTTCACTGTTTGACGAGAGTCTTCGGCCGGACCACGCGCCGCCGGCCTTCGACGCGTTCGATCGCGTGTAGAATGCGACGCCCTAGCTGCTCGTCGAGGCCGGGGAGTGCTTGTTTGATCAGCGTCGCGATGGTTTCGTCCGCCGCATCGTGCAGCGTGCCCGAGCCCGCTTCGGTCAGCCGTCGCCAGAAGTCACCCGGCCCGAACCCCGGCAGCCGTGCAATAACGAGCGAGACAGCGTGGATTTTCATCGTCTTCCACTGGCGGACAGTGGCGGCGGCGCGTTGGAGAACACCGGCGATCCGCTTGCTCTCCGGCGCCGCGTCAGCCACGAAGATCGCGGCGCGCGTCGCCTTCCGACGCCATTTCATACGGCCGTGACACACCGCGCGCAGCGCCAAGTCGACTCGTTCGTTCGGCCCTCCGCCTTTGTCCGCGGAGATGCGACGCAAGAACATCTCGATTCGTTCCGCGTTGTCCGTTAGCGGCAGCGTGCTCTGGATCGTGTCGCGGTAGGTCACGGCGCCGACGCGAACGTCGCCGAGCAGCTCACGCGTGATGCGCGTCGCGTAGCGAATGTCTTTGACTGCTTTGCCCAGGTGACTCTGCATGCTGCCCGTGCAGTCGATCGCCCACACCAGGTCGAGCGAAAGGGAGCGGCCCTCCCCGCCGAGCAGTCGGCGTTCCAGCTCTGTCACGGCAGTTCGCTTCGTCTTTCCCACTCCCGTGGCGCCACGCTTGGGTTCGCCGGACGCGCCGGGTTCCGCGTTGCCGCCCACGTTCGATTCCTCGGGGATCGACTTACCGATCGGAAACTTCTCACGAACGCGCCACGTATCGGGGGTCTTCTGGAGCCAGTGCGGCATGCGGCCGGCGATTCGATCGAGACAGGTGCGGGCAGTGATGGACACGGGCGTCTCGGGCCCGCGTGTCCACTCGATGAGAAGTGCGGCGAGTCCGCGTCCTCCGAACCGCGCGAGATCCGTCGACTCGTGATGAAGCAGCGCTTCGACGGCCAGGGTACGTTCCCAAGAATGGTCGAGCGAAGGCATGGAGTCGCGAACGACGACGATCGACCACGGGTTGAGCATCGTGCCGAGGTGGGCAAGCAATGCGAGCGTTTGAATCTTCGCGCTGGGGTCGAGAGGATCAACGATGGCACTTCGGAGGCCGCGAAGTTCGCGTCCGAATGTTGGATCCCAAGGTGGATCGTTCGAGTCATCGGTCGCGTAGAGCGCGGGCGACGAAGCGCAGGTCGCAAAGAGCAACGCGAAGAGTACGCGTCGTGTCCAGCGAGCAGGTGAGAATTGGGCGGGTGAAGAGTGAGGGGGCGAGGAAGTGGCGCAGCTCATGGAAAGCATAGGCGCGACTTTCGGGTCCGAAGCGGCCCGCGAAGGGGGGAGGCCGCGATTTCGATCCCGAGCATACTGAGCCGCTCACGCGGACGCTAGCCCGAACAGCCCGACCTGGCCCGAGAGAAGGTGCGAGAGATAGCCAATGGACACGCTCGTCCTCAACGGAGCGAAGCTCTGTAGCAGTTGAGTGCGCTGATCGTTGCGCACTTGTTGCTTGGCCTTCTCTCGCAAAGCCGCCAAGAACCGCCAAGAAGCTCTTGCCCCATTGCTGTTCAATGTTGCTAGCGGTTGCGATTCATCGAGACGTTGTCGGCAGGGACCCCCAGGTTTTCGGCGAACTCTACCTCGGCAGTGAAGATCAGGTCCTCGGGCGACGGGTTCGTTTCCACGACCCACTGCTTCACAAGGTGAATGTCTTCACTCGTCAAGTTCTCGCGGACGATCCGCCGGATCGAGAGCGGGATGTTCGTGTACTTGCTCTGCGAGATATCGTCCGCGTACCGGTTGAGGTCGCGACGAAGAATTGCCCCGCTACGGTTGCGCAGGTAGTCCGTCTTCATCGAATCGAGTTGATCGTCCCGGAGATGAGTCCGAAGGGTCGCCCGTAGTTGAGCGGCCTTTTCATCGCGAGACGTCGACGTCTTCACGTTGGCGTGCGCGACGTTGTCGTTCCACGAGTCGCTCATCGTGATACTGAGCGCAGGGATGGCGACCACTCCGGCGAGGATGAAAATCGGCATGGCGAAGTTCTTCCGCGACCGCGATCGTCGCTCACGACGGGCGCGGTTGGTCGGGACGTAATAGCCGTCCGGCTGGTTGCGAGACATGGGAATCCCCTCTCAGTCTCACGCGATAGCGGCCTCGGTGCTCGCGATGGAGATCACGGAGGCATCGAACAATCGTACGATGCCGGGGCGGCTCCGCGCAAAACCACGCAGTCCGTCGCGGCGCGTGGAGGCGTAAGCTGTTTTTAGTTAGTTGTTTGTGGATTGTCGAGCGGCGCACTCGACGATCTTGCGGTGCAAGCCGGGCAGCTTCCAGGCGTCGCCCACCTGAACGGTACGCGGGGCGGTTTGCTCGTTCGCCGTCGACGCCGGGATCGTGACGACGTGCACGCGCAGGCTGCGGTAGGTAATGCTGTGTTTGATCTCCGCTTGGTACGAGGCTCGGCCCAGTTCGAAGTCGAACTCCGATCGGACCAAGGCGCGTAGCTTCGTCGCGGCTTGGCGGGGATCGGGTGCGTCGTCCACGGGCCAGAGAGGCACACCCCACTGCGTCTTCAGGAATGGCGCGTCCTCCGCCGCGCGTCGAACCACGATTCCCGTCGGGGTCACGATCACGGCTGCCAGCCAGTGTTGGATCTCCGGCTTTCGTCGCTGACGAGGTGGTGGGAACGCCTCGGGTCGGCCGAGCTTGTTTGCGCGACAGCCAGACGCGATCGGGCAATCGCCGCAACCCGGTGCGCGCGGCGTGCACACCGTGGCGCCGAGTTCCATCATGGCTTGGTTGTGATCTCCTGGTTGCTCGTTGGGAAGTGCGATCCGAGCGGCCTCGCGCAGAAGTGTGTTCGAGTCGCCCTTCTTGGGGTCGCCTTCGAGTGTGAGATAGCGAGCGAGTACGCGCTCGACGTTGCCGTCGATCACGGGTACCGCGTGGTCGAACGCAATGCTGCCGATAGCTGCCGCCGTGTACTCGCCGATCCCCGGTAGCGATCGGAGCCCCGCCTCATCGTTGGGCAGTGCGCCGCCGTGATCTCTGACGACCTGTTGCGCCGCGACGCGAAGATTGCGTCCGCGGGAGTAGTAGCCCAGCCCAGCCCAGTACTCGAGCACTTCGTCTTCGTCCGCTTCGGACAAACTGACGACGGTCGGGAACCGGCCCATGAACCGTTCGTAGTACGGAATCACGGTTTTGACCTGGGTTTGCTGTAGCATGATTTCCGAGATCCACACGCGATACGGATCTTGGTTTTCTCGCCAGGGAAGGTCACGATGCCGGACCGCGTACCACTCGTTCAGAGGGGTCGTGATCGAACGAACGCGGTTGCGCTGCGATGGGGTGAGCTTACGATTCGAAGCGCGGCTGCTCATTGTCTTCAGATGACCCATCACTCAACGACGGAGGTGCTATGGCGTGGATCGAGCAGGTACCCGAAGACCGAGCCACTGGCAAGCTCGCGAAGATTTACGAAATGGCGAAAGGGCGTGCGGGTCGGGTCGCCAACATCCTCAAGATCATGTCGCTCCGGCCGGGCCCGCTGAGCACCTTCATGCGCTTGTACGTTCAGCTCATGAAGGAAGAGTCGACTATCAGTTTCGCCGACCGCGAGATGGTGGCGGCAGTCACGTCCGAGGTAAACGGCTGTTTCTACTGAAAGCACTCGCACGGGGAGGATCTCCGTTCCGCGAGTGGCGACAATGAATTGGCCGACGCCGTCATCCACGGCTGGCGCAGCCACGAGGCGTCCATGACGTCTCGACAGCGAGCACTCTGTGAGTACGCCGAGAAGCTGACTCGGAGCCCGTCGTCGATGACGCCGGCCGATCTGGACGGTCTCCGTGCGGAGGGGCTCGATGACGGCGAGATTCTCGAGGTGGTGCACGTCATCGGGTACTTCAACCACATCAACCGGGTGGCCGACGCCTTGAGTGTCGATCCCGAGCCGTTCATGCCGACGACGTCCGACTGAGCGCTGTGCCCCAAGGGCTGTGCAGAACACGTCTTCCGGGGATCGGCAGCGGTCCGACTCGGCCGGGGGCCCCGCAAATGGGTCGCGCGCCCCTACTTGTCCGTACCCGGACGGCCCGATAGACTTAGCGACGGTTGGAACCCATCGTCCGAGCTCCCCGCCCTAAGGAGGGGCCTTGTCCCGTCCCAATAGCAGCAGCACGGATCGCAGTATCACGCACACTTCGAACACCGCTCACTCCAGTGTTGAGCCCATGACGTCGCGCGCGTTGGTCGATGAATTGTCGAGCGATGCTCCGCGCCTCGTCAGTCTCCTCAAGCGCGCCGTGCGTCGCCGCGGCGGTCTTGCGTTCGTCGAAGGTGCGACCTGGGGGTTACTCCTCGGGTTGACCGGTGCGCTTGTTCTCAAGGTGTACGAAAAATTGTTCTGGCCCGGCTGGGATGCTACGACGTCATGGTCGTGGATCGGAGCCAGCGTCGGCGGTGCGGTACTGCTCGGCGCTATCGTCGCGTGGTTGTTCCGTCCGAAGGATCCGCTCCGCGCCGCGCTCGCCATCGAGGGTGAGTACGCTCTGAAAGAGCGCCTCTCGAGTATCGTCTTCCTCCGCAAATCTCGCGAGCACGTCGATCCCGATGCCGCCGCCGCCCTCGCTCGCGATGGTGACGAGTACGCCACTCGTGTCGATCTTCGACGAGCGCTTCCGTTTCGTCGGCCGCGTGCCGGGATCCCCGCCGCGTGCATGGCGGTCGCCTTCGCGATCGCAGTGTTCCTTCCTCAATACGATGTCCTCGGTTCAGAAGAAGATCGCCAAGATATCGCCAAGGAAGAGAAGCGCGTCGAAGAAGCCCGCAAACGGCAAGACAAGCGCATCAAGAAGCTGCAAGAGAAAGCCAAGAAGGACAAGGTCAGCCCCAAGACCCAGAAGCTGCTCAACAAAATGAGCCACCGTCCTCCGGAGAGAAAGAACTCCGAGAAGCGACGGACGGCGAAGGGCGAAGTGAAGCGCCGCGAGCTGGCCGACATGGACAATCTCCGCAAGGAGGCGAAGGCGCTGCGCAACCGCGCCGAGATGAAGCAGCTCGACAAGTTTCTGAACAAGGTTCAAGCCGCCGGTCAGAAGATGCAGAGCCAAGAGGCGAAACAGCTTGCCAAGGCGTTGCAGCAAGGTGATCTGTCGCAAGCGAGCGAGGCGCTGAAGAAGCTCGCCAAGAAGATCGCCGACGAGAAGAAGAAGGGCGGCCCGAAGAGCGAAGAGCTGAAGAAGCTCGAAGAAGATCTCGCGAAGCTCATGAAGAAGATGGACGGCGCGCCGAGCCTGGCGAAGCTCGCCGAATCCCTTGGCGACATGTCGAACATGAGCGGCACTGAGCTATCCGAAGCGCTGAGCCAAGCGGCGTCCGACATGAGTGAGCTCGAGCGCTTGATGCGCGAGCGCGACATTCTCGACAGCGCGCTTCAGGATATCGAAATGACCCAGGATGAACTCGCGCAGCTTCCCACCGAGTGGGAAGAACCGTGCGAACTCTGCCAGGCCGGCGGCACCTGAAAGGGTGCGGGCAAAGGCGGCACCTGACAAGGTGGCGGCAGTGGTCACGGTCGTGGCCAGAACGGACCCTGGAGTGCAGGCGATAGCGCGAACAATCCCGGCAGCGGTAGTGGCGGTCCTGGGCAGGGCAACGGACGCCCCGGCGAAGCGCCGGAGGCGGACACGACCCACAAGAAGGAGCAACTGCGCGGCGCCCTTCACAAGGGCAAGCTCGTCGGTAGTTACCTCGAGAAGGGCAATTCCCCGCGGGGCGACACGAAGCTCGAGCTCGAGAAGCTCATCTTGTCCGGCAGTCGCTACGCGGAGGAATCCCTCGAGCGCGAGCGCTACCCGGCCGAGTATCGGGAGCTTCCGTTGAGGTACTTCGAGCGCATTCGGGATCAGTGACGTGGGGCGACGCGACGTCGCCGCCTCTATCGCTCTGCGCGTTCTTCGGCTGTCCTGCAGCGTAGTTCTCGTGGCGTGTTCAGTGGCGTGCTCTTCCCGATCCAATGTCGAAGGTGTCGCTTCCGTGTCCGAGGTGGTCGCCTTCGGCGGCTCCGGTCGCGGCGAAGGCTACTTCCATCAACCGCGCGGCATCGAAGTCCTCTCCGATGAATCGTGTGTCGTCATCGATCGCTCCGGCCGCGTGCAACGCTTCGGCCGCGACGGCAAAGTCATGACGTCGTGGATTCTGCCGCAGTGGCGAAACGGACAACCGATCGATCTCTGCGTCACTCCTTGGGACACGCTGCTCGTCGCCGATACGCATTACTCGCGACTCCTCGAGTTCGATACGACCGGAGAGCTCGTTCAGATACTGCTCGAAGAGTGGGTCGTCCCCGGAGAGGACGCGGGGCTGAGCTTGGTGCGCGGCGTCTCGGTCGGCGCGGACAACGCCATCTACATCGCGGACTACGGCACGGACGAGCGCGACCGCGTTCACCGATTCGAGCGTGATGGCACGTACAAGGGATCGTTTGGGCAGCGAGGGGACGGCGAGTTCGACCTAAACCGTCCGGAGGGGCTCGCCGTGGGGCGCGGCGGCGACGTCTACGTCGTCGATTGCGGCCATGACCGCGTCCTGCGATTTTCGGCGACCGGTGAACCGCTCGGATCGTTCGGCGAGTCTGGCACCCGGCCCGGCCAGTTCTTGTTCCCGTTCGACATTGCCGTCGGCAGCGATGACTGCCTGTACGTGGTCGAGTATCGTGGCAACCGGGTTCAGCGATTCGATGCCGACGGCGAGTTCATCGACATGGTCGGCCACGCCGGACGTGAGTTGGTGGAGTTCGCGACTCCGCGTGGTATTGCTGTGCGACCTGACGCAGGGGGAGATCTCGTGTACGTGGCGGACACTAACAACCATCGTGTTCAACGCTTCCGGTGGGGGGGGTGACCATGGAGAACTTTCCGTTTGAGTTCGGTCGTCCGTGGTGGCTGCTCGCCGCGATCCCCGCTCTGTGGTGGACGTTCGCCATTGCCAAACGCAGCCTCGCCGGGCAGGCCCCGGGCTGGGCGCGGTTCGCGCTGATCCTCCGCGTGTTCCTGGTGATCTTGCTCGTCGCCGCGCTCGCCGACGTTCGTTCATCTCTCAAGGGTGAGGGGTTGACGGTCTTCTTCCTTCTGGATCGATCCGCTTCGATTCCCATGGAGTATTCCGACAACGCGTATCGCTGGATCGAAGAGCGTGCGAAGGACATCGACCCCGACGATCGCGTCGGGTTGATCGTTTACGGCCGCGACGCCGGGATCGAGCGCGATGCGGCGCCGCGGTTGCGCATGACGCACATCGAAAGCGTCATCGATCGCGACGCTACCAATACCGAAGGCGCGCTCCTTCTTGCTCAGGCCGCGCTCAGCTCCTCGAACGCGACCGGCGGCAAGCGGGTCGTGGTGATTTCGGACGGGAACTCGAACGTCGGCGACGAAGTGCTCGCCGCGCGCAACTTGGCATTGTCAGGCGTCGTCGTCGACGTCCTGCCGATCGACTTTTCGTACCCGCAAGAGATCCTGATCGACAGCTTGGGCATTCCGGCGGAAGTACACCCCGAAGAGCCCTACGTCGTCAGTGTTGTCGTCCATTCCGAGGTGGCAACGCGGGCCGAGGTGCACCTGTACGAGAACGACGAGAAGGTCGAGACCAAAGCTGTCGACTTGGTCAAGGGCAAGACCCGCGTCCAGTTCCCGCGTCAGCACACCGAAGCGGGCCGGTATCGCTACGAGGCGCGTCTCTTCGAGCTGGGAGACTCGCCCGTCGATACGCTGGCGCGCAACAACGTCGCGTACGGGTTCACGGTCATTCGTGGCGAGTCTCGGGTCCTGTTCGTCGGGCACGAAGAAGAGCATCGACCGCTGCTCGACGCGTTGGCGTCATCGCGGATCGCTGTCGAAGTGGTCGCGCCCGACAACGTTCCACAAGACTCCGAGATGTATTTCTTCTACGACAGCATCATTCTTGCGAACGTCGCGGCGTACGAATTGGGCGTCGATACCCAACGGCTGCTGCACGGTGTGGTGAAGAATCTCGGCGTCGGGTTGATCATGGTCGGCGGTCCCGATTCGTTCGGCGCCGGGGGCTATCGCGGAACGCAAATCGAAAAGCTACTTCCGGTCGATATGGAAGTGAAGCAGCGCAAAACCATTCCCAACGGTGCGCTCGTCATGATCCTCCACACCTGTGAGTTCCAAAACGGAAACATGTGGGCGAAGCGCATCGCGGTGCGCGCCGTCGAAACGTTGACGCGCGAAGACTACGTCGGCGTGTTGAGTTGGGGAGGCATGGGCGGGGACACTTGGGGCGTTCCGTTTCAGCAGGCGAAAGACAAGGCCGGAATCGCCAATCTGATTCGCAAGCTGCAACCCGCGGACATGCAATCCTTCGTGCCCACCATGAACCTTGGCTTCAAGGCGCTCAAGAACGCACCCGCGGTTCAGAAGCACATGATCATCATCTCGGATGGCGACCCTATCCCGCCGAACAAGGCCGCGATGCAACAGTTCGTAGACGAGAAGATCTCGGTCACGACAATCTGCATCGGTCCACACGGCGCCGGCGATACCGGCAAGATGAAGAAGATCGCGCTCGATACCGGGGGGCGCTATTACTTCGTCGAAGACCCGGAAGAGTTGCCCGGCATCTTCATGCGCGAAGCGTTGCACGTCCGACGCAACTTGATCAACGAAGAAACGTTCACCCCGGCCATCGTGATCGAGACGCCGCCGATTCGCGGAATCGCCGACATCGGCTTCCCGCTGCTGCACGGTTACGTGATCACGTCACCCAAGCCGACCGCCGAGATTGCTCTGGTGAGTCATGAACCGCACCACGACCCGATCCTCGCCCACTGGCGGTACGGCCTCGCACGCACCGCCGCCGTGACGGCCGACAGCGGTGGACGCTGGTCCAGCGATTGGGTCGGGTGGGCTGGCTACGAACCGTTCTGGGCGCAACTCATCCGTTACGTCTCGAAGAAGGGGGGCGACGAACTCTTCCGAGTCGAACGAACCATCGAAGGCGATCGTGGCCGAATCATTGTCGATGCCATCGACGCCGAAGGGTCGTACCTCGACAACCTCGAGATCGGCGGACGCCTTCTCGACCCAAAGATGGGTGAGCAAGAGGTTTCGTTCCAGCAGATCGGACCGGGCCGTTACGAGACCCAGTTCGCCGCGCGCCGTTCTGGGTCGTACCTGTTGTCGCTCGAATACAAAGACGAAACCGGCACCGAGGGCCACCACCAAACCGGCATCAACGTCTCGTACTCGCCAGAGTTTCGACACCTCAAGAGTGACCGCGACAAGTTGGAAGAGCTAGCGGCCGCCGCCCAAGGTCGAGTCCTCAGCTACCAAGACGACCCCTTCGACCCCAACGTGCCCTACCACTATCAGCGCACCCCATTGTGGGAGATGATCCTCAACCTGGTCGTCCTGCTCTTCTTCATCGACGTCTTCTGTCGCCGCGTCATGCTCTCGCTCGAGCCCGCCAAACGCGCCGTAGCGTGGCTGCGCCTGCGTCGACAACCGAAAGAGGCCGAGTCCACCGAAACCATGACCGCCCTCCTCCAGCGCCACCAAACAGTGCGAACCGAAACCACCAAACGCGAACGACCAAAAGAGATTCCAACCTTCGATCCCACCGAACACGCCGAGGGAACTCCGCAAGCAGGCCCCTCCGACGTGGCGAAGGCGCCGCCCAAGCCAACCCCCGACGCTGCGCCGAAACCAACGAGCTTTACGGATCGGCTGCTGCAGGCGAAGAAGAAAGCACGCGAAGATCTCGACGACGAGTGATCTCGCCGGAGCCCTCCCTCCTGCCGACTAGGGCCCGCGCAGCGACAATGATTTCCACCGGTTGAGGTAGGCGCGTCGTCACTTCCACCTCACAGGTTGCGTTGCACCCCAGGGGCGCCGATCGGAGGCGCTACCTATGACAGTGGGATCAATGTTCGACGGATTCACAACTCAGGTGCTCCCATGTTGAACAGCCTTGTTGCGTACCTCGTCATCGGGTCTTAATCCTGGCGTTCGCCAGTCGGGGTTGGCGAGCGCGGCGGAGCCCTTCTTAGTTTTCACCGTAGGTGTCACCGTGCCGCGTCCTTTGGTAGCATCAGACGCAATCACCGGTGCTGCCTCCCGGCAACTGAGCCTCGATTTTGGACGGACAAACTTCAACGACCATGAACAACGGTAGAGGACTTAACGCCTTCACTCTTGGATTGCTGATCTTCCTCGGCGCGGTCGGGATCTTCTGGTTTGCCTCGGCCGTTAGGACCGCTAGACGCAAATCGAACCGTGCCTTTTGCATCAGCCACCTCAAGCTGATCGGTGCGCTGTGCATCTCACGCGCCGACGATCAAGACGGTGTGTTCCCATACGATCCTTCGCCTACTCCCAGCGCCCTCAACGCTTTTCAGGTTCTGGTCGACGAAAGTGATGACTTCAATACGAGACTACTGTGCTCGCCAGCCCATTTCGATACGCCGGCAGTTCCGAGCTCGTCGGGATCTTATGTTCTCGGCGCTTCCAATGTGAGCTATGCCTATCGAGGAGCGGCCACGGCGGTCGACAGTCGGTCCAGCACGATCCTAGCTTCCAATGACACGTATCTCGGCGCTCCCAACGAGGGAGAGCAGCCCGAAGGCCACGAGGGCGGGGTCAACGTCTTGATGGTAACGGGGGAAGCGTACTTCCTTCCGCTCGATCAACTCGCTTCCGGTCGGAACTTCCCGGAGGGTCTCGTGGACAACTACGGCTCCACCAAGTGAAGCCTCGTGGTCCAACTCGGCGTTACCCGTAGGCACTGGTCGTCAGCATCAAGGGCAGCCGACGAAGTCCTCGCACGCCAAAGCGGTCGGCGTCGGATCCGGTCCACAGATCACGAACGGATCTGGCGGCGGCGGACCTGACGTGAAGAGATGGGCGAGAGTGAAGACGGGGTCGGAGATGTCGAACGCGTCGTCGTCATTGGCGTCGCACGCGAGCGGGCAATCGATCGTCGTCGCGCCGATGAAGAGTTGGTCGAGAGCAGTGACGGCGTCCGCCACGTTCACCGATCCGTCGGCGTTGCAATCGGCGCGACGAAACGGCGGGACGTCGGTGAGCACACCGTCGATCGAGAAGCTCGCGGCGCCTTGCCAGGTCGTTTCGAACGCGAAGGGATCGTCGACCAAGAACGAGACTCGAGCCGTGATCTGAATGGAAATGAACTGCCCGAGCTCGATGGGGAGTTGAATGCCCACAGGTTGCGAACCTGACAGCGGTAGAGAGATCGTGCCATCGAAGGACTCGATCAGGATCGTGACACTCGCGTCCGTTCCGTCGAGATCGAGCGTGCCGTTCAACGTCAGTAACCCAGTCGCTTCGGGTTCGAAGTAGAGATAGAAGAAGCTTCGCGATTCGATATCGGCGTGCGCGCCTTGGGCGAACTCTCCCGCCTCGAACGTGAAGCTCGTCGATCCCATCGCGCTGAACGAAGACGATTCGATGATCGACGCCTGCTCGGCGACGACGCCAACCGTGTAGTCGGGGTCCATCGCGCCGCCGACGAGCTGTTCGTCGAACACGGTGCCGGCAATGAGCAGCGCTTCTTCAGCAACTCCCAGCTGTTGCATCGAGTTCGAGATCCACTCGAACTCCACGCGTTGGTCGGAGTCGTCGATGATGAAGCTCTGGGACTGGGCGTTGACCATCGACGGCATTAAAGCAGCCGTAAGCAACGCCACGATGGTTGCGCCACGGATCGTGTTCGTCGGACGTTCGACCATTGAGAGGCTCCCTTCGTCTGGAGGGGCGACATCGTGACACGTGGTGGGGGCCGGGGGAAGAAGAGTGCCGCACCGAGAGCGGGCGGCTGGCCCGTTGGTGCCGGGCTGGGTGTCACCGGGTCACATCCGCACTACAATCCACGCTTTCCCAGCCGTCGCTCGGCGGCTGAGCTTCAACGTCAGGCGGCTTGTCAGGTGTCAGCGACTATTGAAACGCTATCCACCATTGTTGTCGTCCTTACCGGCAGCTACTTTCTAGCTCTCGCTGCCGTCGCGCTACTCGTTCGATCGGCCGCTCGCATGACCGGAAAGTCCGCGTTCTCGCACGCGAAAAAAACGGAGTAAGGTCGAGGCCGTCTCCGACTCCTTGGTGGGTCCGAGGCGACCCGATCGCCTCTCGAGTTCATACCGACGGAACCAAAGCCCGTTCAGACCCAGAGGATCGACCGTGTACACAACAGAACGCTTCTCCCGAGCCGCTCGGATTGCGCTCGGCCTTCTCGCTGTCGGGTTCTCGTCCTTAGCCACCGAATCGCGAGCACAGTCATCGTTCGAGTTCCAGGCTCCGAACGTTGCCTTCACTCTTCAGCCCGGCGTCTTCGACTTCTCGCTGGGTTTCTCGATCGAACAGGTGGCGGGCCCGTCCGCAGGAACCCTGGGGTTCGGAATGGGTGTCGCCCATGATCCGTCCTTGCTATCGATCCTGTCGGTCGACGAGGGTCCGGCGCTCGACGTGCTACCGTTTCCGACTGCATTCTTCACTACCGTTATCGACGCCGACGGGTGGGCCGCCAGCGCTGTCTACACAGTCCTCGGCTCTGCTCTGATTTCGTTCCCCGTGCCGACCGAAGCCGTCACGGTCACATATCGAGCGGGCGAATCGGGCTCCGTCGACCCGACCGACTCCTCACCGCTCACCTGGACGAATGACATCGGATTACCACCCATCATGAATCTCGTCGTCGTTGGCGGTTTCATGATCTTTCCGGACTTCGTCGACGGATTGGTGGCCTTTGCCGAGTTCACGTACGTTCGTGGCGACATGAACAACGACGGCAACATCGACTTGTCCGACGTCTTCACTGCCGAAGACTATCTCTTCCTCGGCGGCCCGACCCCAGATTGCCTCGTGGCACTCGATGCCAACGCCGACACGTCGATCGACATCGCCGACCTGATCTACCTGCTCAGCTACATGTTCATCGGAGGCGATGACCCCCCGTCGCCGTTTCCCCGTTGCGGCGCGGCTTTGCCTTCGGACACTTTCGAGTGTGAAGAGCACCTGTGCCCATGAGCCGAAGCCGACTTTGGCCCGGACCGATCAATCTCTCTAAGAACCATCTGGAGAACGACACCATCAAGGCGTATCCGATGGACGGGCTCGAGGAAGAGCAACCGCCGCACCGCTTCTTACCGCTGTCGAAGGTGAAGTAAGGGAGCCGGAACTCGAACAACGGGATCAGCCTCGAGCTCCAGGGGACTCAGTCGAGTCGTTGCGCGATGGGTTCGCGACTGCCTAGCTCGCTAGGTCGAGCATGACTTGCAGCCGGACGAAGTCGACGTCGGCGATGACGATGTTGATCGCGCCGCCTTCACTGAACGAGTAGCTGCGGCGCCGGGCGCTGATCACGACCGTGTCGCCATCGATCTGAGCGCGGCCGCCGATCTTTCGAAACGGCAAGAAACCGCTGACGTTGAACTCGTCGAACTCGATCTCCATTCCGCTGGGGTTGATCCGGACCACCTTGGCGGGATGGGTCTCTCCAATGTGGGGCTCGAGGTACTGACACACTTTGAGATCGAAGACCGCTCGCTCGACCATTTCGGCCAAGCTTGCCTGCATGGTGCTGTGGCTCGCCTTGATGTTGAGGTCGTCGACGAATGCGCCGGCGCGAAGTTCCTTCTCGGCCTCGTCGGGACGAGACTGGATCGCGTGCAACCACCGGTGCACGATCAGATCGGGGTAGCGTCGGATCGGTGATGTGAAGTGAAGGTACGCTTCGCGCGCCAGGCCCCAGTGTTTGGCCACGTCCTCATGGTCCTTCACTTGGTAGTCCGCGCGTTCGACCAGTCCCATGATGCGGCCGATCATCGCCTCGGCGTTTTGGCGACTGCGTACCGCACGGACCAGGCTACCGATATCGCGACCGGTGAGGCGCTCCTTCCGCGGCACGCGCACGCGGAGCTTCTCGAGCATGGCCAGTACGCCTTCGATCTCTTCCGGATCTTTCTCGGGGTGCACTCGGTAGATGGTCGGCAACCCGCGCTCGCGAAAGGTGTCGCCCACGGCTTGGTTGGCGGCGAGCGCCGTCTCTTCGATCAGCGTTTGTGAGAAGTAGTTGGTCGCGATCTCGACTCCGACGACCTCGTGCTTTTCGTTGAACACGAACTTGCGCTCTCGAGACTGCATGCGCAGCGAGCCGGCCTGATCGCGAAGGAGCTGTTGAGTGCGCGTCCATCGTTGCAGCTCGCGGAGCGTCGATTCGAGATGCGCGATCTTTGCGGTCTCGGCGTTTTCGTTACCGTCGAGCAGCTCTTGGACCAGCCGGTAGGTACAGCGGTACTTGCTGCGGATGACGCTCTTGGCCATGTGCGAGTCGACGCGCTTGCCGTCCGGCGTGAATTCCATGAACACGGAGAAGGCCAGACGATCGCGATCGGGCACCAGCGAGCAGAGGTTGTTCGAGAGTTTCTCGGGCAGCATCGGCACGACTTGGTCGGCGACGTAGATGCTCGTGCCCCGTTCCATCGCCTCATCGTCGAGCGGCGTCCCCGGCGTCACGTAGTGACCGACGTCCGCGATGTGCACGCCGAGCTCGACGTTGCCGCCGGGAAGTCGGTTCATAGAGATCGCGTCGTCGTAGTCCTTGGCGTCTGCACCGTCGATCGTGAAGATCATCTGGTCGCGCAAGTCGAGCCGCTCGGCGAATTCGCTCGGGTCGGGATCATCGGGCAGCGCCGCCACCTGCTTGGCGACGTCCGCCGGAAACACCGTACGGACGCGAAACGACTTGAGGAGCTGCATCTCCTCGGAGTCGATGTTCCGGTACGGCGGCGGGCCGTGCTCCATCGGGCCGAACGCCCGTGGTCGACGACGAAGACCGACATCGATCTGGGTCTCCAGCTCGAGATCGACCTCTTCCTCGCCGGCGCGCTTGAACGTCCAACCGGGCTCCGCCACGGGCTCGTCCGGGGTTTCGCCCTCGACGCCCATCGCCTTCGCGAGGTCGGCGAAGCTGCCAAAGCTCTTAGACTTCTTGGGTGACTTCTTCTTGTCGGCCATGGCTCCTATTGTGCGCGGTCGACGCCTTGGGGGACACCGGAGTTTCTCCGGTCGGGCCGCGAATCCTGGTCCCGTGGGGCCGCTCGCCCACCGTCGGGAACACCGCTGGGCTTGCCGACCGGGTCCTACGAACCGGACCTTCGAACCCCGTGCCGTCCGTCGGACGTCACCGCCCCGATTCGGTACTCGTCGCCCACGTGGCGTGTCGCAAAGACCGTTCTGCTCCAGCGTCTCGTGTTTCGGGTGCTTCCCGATGGTGCCGCGTCGCTCGTGCAATTCGAGAACGATTCGGGAACCATCGCGAGTCTCCGGCGAGCAGTTATGCAGTCACGAAGAAACTCGATGGAACGGCTTATGGTCGACTGCGGATACTGGGGGTGCTCGTCGGATGCTTCCTGGAAGGCGAAGCGGTGCTGGTGCTCGGCGATTTCGCGGCTCACCGCGGATATCTCGAACTCGGGGGGCGGTTGCGCGTTCGCCGGCTCTCTCATCGGGGATCAGCTCGCCTTCACCGAAGACAGTGCCCTGCGTAAGAATAGCTCGTCACGCTTGGTCTCCCTCAGATCCGGGGATATGCTGCAGCAGATATTGTTGCTTGGCAACTTGCAGACAACCAGAGGGGACTCTTCATGAAGCCAAGACGCTCGGTTTGTGGGGACGCGTGTTCCAACGTCGCGGCTAGCGGACCCGCAACCTCAGGTACGTGGGAGAGCAACCTCTGACAACAGCGCGTGCAATGATCCAAGCATCACTTCTTGTAGAAAGAGCAGGACAATGTCACGACCGAACGCGAGCGACTTCCCTCAGGAAGCCTTAGATATCTACGACGACTACGCCCACGGACGAGTGAATCGTCGCCAATACCTCAAGCTGTTGGCTGGCTGCGCGGTCGGTGGGTTGACAGTCGAGACGCTCTTGCACGGGCTAAGTCCGAACTATGCGTTGGCGCAACAGGTGAAGCCCGATGACAAGCGCATCAAAGCGGAAGTGATCACCTATGACTCGCCAAAGGGGGCCGGCACGATGAAGGGTCTTCTCGCCCGACCGAGCAAGGGCACCCAGTTCCCGGCTGTGCTCGTAATCCACGAGAATCGTGGGTTGAACCCCTACATCGAAGACGTCGCTCGCCGCCTTGCCGTGGAGGGCTTCCTGGCATTGGCGCCGGACGCGCTAACACCACTCGGTGGCTACCCCGGTGACGATAGCAAGGGGCGTGCACTTCAACGCAAGAGGGACAAAGAGAAGATGATTCTCGACTTCGTTGCCGCGGCCGAGTTGCTGGACAAGCATCCTCAATCGACGGGTAAGGTCGGAGCCGTAGGTTTCTGCTTCGGGGGCAACGTCGTATACCACATAGCGATTCGAGCCCCCAAAGTACTCGACGCCGGAGTCCCCTACTACGGACGCCAGCCGGACCTCGAAGAAGTACCTAAAATTGGCGCACCACTTCTCATTCACAATGGCGAACATGACAAGCGAGTGCTAGCCGGCGCGGCCGCTCTGGAAGCGGCTTTGAAGAAGCACAAGAAGGAATTCAAAGCGCACGTCTACAAAGACGCCAACCACGGCTTTCACAACGATACGACACCGAGGTACGACGAAGCCGCCGCCAAGCTTTCATGGAAGCGCACCGTCGACTTCTTCAAAGCGAAACTCGTGGACGCGAAGACCAAGTAGCGGGATCGACGGGCCGACGGGCCGACCCGGCGCCAAGGCCCGATCACGTTCGACACCCGCGAGGACGGGAGCGTGGTCGGCCTCACGTACGAGGACGGTATGACGTTCGAGTTCACGCGGAGCCCAGACGTTCGTTGAAGTTGGGAGTCGTGCCGAGCTGTGACAGTCGCGCACGAGCTCGACTGCGATCCAGAGACGCTCACATCCCTCTGAGAACGAATTGGTGAACTCGGAGGTGACGTCGGCAGTTTCGGCTGGTTCGTCACCCCGCGCCGGCCGTCGCGCACTTCTTCAGTAGCTTCTTGCCGCGCTTCTCGAGCTTCTTGCCGCCGAGTTCGAGCCCCTTGCCGTACTCGCGGATCGCGGCGGCGATGTCGCCGGAACCGATGGCGGCTTGGTCGGCGATGAACTCTCCGAACGCTTGCACGAGGACGCCGAGTCCGGTCAGGGTGCCGCCGGCGATGCAGGTGCTCACCAGGACATACTGTATGGCGACGGTCTCGCCCGATGGGTCGCTGAATACCCCGGGGTTGTTGCGACCGAAGTCGTAGCCGAACGGGTTGCGGAGGTCTTCGGCGAGGAATCGGCCGAGTCCCGGTTCGTAGTAGCGGGCGCGGAAGTAGCCGAGACCGGTCAACGCGTCGAACTCGCGAGCGTTGAAACGAAGATCGTTGTCGAACCCAGGGTTCGACTCTTCGAGCGTGGTGCCGAAGCTGTCGTACACGTAGTGGTTGAGCACTGCGCCGTCGTCACCCACCACGTCACGAACGGTGCCGACTGCGTCCAAGAGGAACCAACGCGTCGTGCCCGCGTTCTCACTGGCGAGGACGCCGTCCACCGAACGTGAGTACAGCCGGCGGTCGCGCACGGTTAGCGTCTCGTCGATGACGAGGATCGGGTTGCGATCGTCGTAGATGTAGTGGCGCTCTTCCGTACCCGTGACCTTGGCAATGCGATGATTCAGCGCGTCGTATACATAAGCCTCGGAGTCGAGCACGGTCTTGGCAGAGTCGCGGAGTTCGACGTGGATCATGCGCGAGCGGTGGTCGTACGTGAAGTAAAGGGAGTCACCGGTCGACTTCTCTTCGCGACGAGAGACGTTGCCTTCGCCGTCGTACTCGTAGAGGTAGGTGTCGTCTTCGAGGAGACGGCTGCCGTCGTACGAGTACGAGCTGCTCAAGTGGCTGGCCAGCCGATTGCCGGCCGAGTCGTAGCTGTACCATTCGTCATCTTGAACACCGCCCGTCGGGTGAATGGCGCTCAGGAGGCGATTCAGTCCGTCGTACGCGTACTCGTGCAGACCCTCGGCGTCGGCGAGAGTGAGGATGTTTCCGAGAGCGTCGCGCCCGTAGGCAAGTGTGCTCACGACGGTTCCGTCTGACACGCGACTGTTCACGATATCCGAGATGCTTTGCTGGCAGCTACCGCACTGGTAGTCGAAGGTCGAGTCGACCACTCCAAGCGTGCCGGCGAGGTCGCTCGAGCGCAGGACGGTGCGCAGGAGATCCGCCGCGTCGTACTCGAAGTCGACGCGCTTTTCGTTGATCGTTCCGGCGACCGCCTTCGGCGACAGTTCTTGGGTGGCGGTCGCGAGCCGGTCGAGGGCGTCGTACTGGTAGGTGGTCAATCCGTCGAACGAGTCGAGGACGTGCGTCAAGTTGCCCGTTCCATCGTAACCGGGTTGCAGCGTGCCGAGGCCATCGGTGTAGCCGTAGGTCACCACCGACTTGGGTCCAGAGTTCGGGATGGTCGTGACGCTCCGAAGTCGACCTGTGTCCCAGAACTCGTATTGAGTTTCCGCGTTCGGTCCTTCGGTCGAGAGCAACTGACCGGCGGCCGTGTACGCGAAGGTGATGACCGTCGGTGGCACTGTGTCCCACGTCTCGGTGATCACCCGACCCAACTCGTCGTAGGTGAAGTCTGCCCGGTTGCCGTTGCGGTCGATCCGGAACAGCAAGCGCCCGGCGGTGTCGTACTCGACCACGTTGGCGAAACCGTACGGGTCGACGTAGCCGGTCAGGCTTCCCAGGGCGTCGTAGTTGAACAGCCAGTGTGCCGCGTCGGTGTCTCCGGGGAACAACACGTCGCTCAACTTGCCGAACTTGTTGTCGTAACGAAGCTCGGTGGTGCCGTTGAGAGAGTTGTGAATGAAGAGCAGCTGGCAGTCATCATTGTACTCGCGGGTTTCGACGTTGCCCTGCGGATCGGTCGTCATCACCACCTCGTTACACTCGTTGTACGTGTAGTAGGTGGTTCCGATGTCATCGGTTCGCGCAAGCAGGTTCCCGCTCTCGTCGAACGCTCGCGTGACCAGCGAACCGTCCGCATAGAGGGTTTCGATCTCGTTTCCATCTTCGTCGTAGGTGAGTTCCGTATCGACGAAGTTGCCGAGGTCGGCGGGATTGTCGAGGTAGCGGCGTTCGCGCACCACATTGCCGAGCGGATCGATCCACAGATCGACGCGGTAGCCTCGACCATTGACGATGGTCTGGAACTCGAGCGTCGGGTCGAGCGCGAACTCCGTGCAGCCGGGACCGGCCGGCGTGTCGAGATCTCCGTCGATGGTGGCGGGATCTCCAGTAGCGTCGCACTGACCGATCATTCGACCGTCGTCGTCGAACACCGTGCGGATGGTCGGCCGCCCCAGCGGGTCTTCGATGCGCGTCAGGTAGTGACCGAACAGTGGGTTCTCGTAGTAGAAGGTCGTGGTTTCATCCGCGGCGTTGTTAAACGCGGTCAAGTTGCCGGTGGCATCGTACTGGTAGGTGGCCTCGCGCGCCGGAACGCGGTCGAGCGGATCGGGGTCTGGTTCGCTGATCCGCGTGATGCGGCCGTCGGAGTCGCGATCGAACAAGAGCGCTACCCCGGTCGGTGCGCCGCCGGGAGCGAACTGCGTGAGCCCCGAAGGGGAGACCTCGATGCGGTTGCCGACGGTGTCCTCGACTTCGATCAAACCGTCGAACTCGTCGATCACGTATTTCACGCCTTCTTTTGTCGTGAGTCGGAAGCGATCTGGGTTGAAGGGAACCAGGGGGAACGTTGGGTACACGAGCGTCGGCGGAATGATCGGCAAGAACGAGAGCGTGAAGATCAGGTCATCGATCGCTTCGAGCGTATCGGTCACCCCCGGGTCGGGTTCGAAGTACGGGATACGGCCAAAGCCCATGGGTAGGCTGACCGGCAAGAAGGTGAAGCCGACGCGCTGGCCGTCGGGGCGGGTGACCGTGACCCTCGTCCCGGCGTTGTACGTTTCGGTATAGATCAGATCGATGAACGCCGATCCCGTCATGGACTCGAACGTCGAATCCGTGGCCGCGCCCGGAAGACCGAGTCGCCAGCCCGCGCCGAAGTCACCGGGGGTGGTGTCGAGCGAGTCGTACACGCGCTCGACGATGAGCGACAGTCCCCCGACCGGCAACTCGTAGTCGGTAAACCCGACCCTGAAGTTGCCCAGCTTGTTGGGACTCGAGACGCCGAGTTGGAACTCAATGCCGCCGCTGTTACCCGCGCCGATCGAGCCGCCGTCGAAGGCGAGGATCTGGATGACATACGTGTCGTTCGGCAGCAGGGTCGGGTCCAACGTGGCGACGACGTCGTCACTCACGCCGCCCACGCCCGTTGCGAAAGGTACGTAGGTTTCGGTGTCGTACCGGCGATAGCTCACCTGCCACGCCAGGTTGTCAGGGTTGTCGTCCGAGATTGACGCGACGATGTCTGTCAGCGTCGACACCACGGTGAGCGGGGTGGGAGCCGCGAGTGTCACCAGCGGCAGCGTGTCGTCGAAGGTCACCGTCAACGTGCTCGCGGCAACTCCGGTATTGCCGCTGGCATCCGTGGCGGTCGCTTCCACCGCAAACGTTCCATCGACGCCGGCCGTGAACGCGGTACGGAAGAACGAGTCGAGCGTCTGCTCGATACCGCCCACCGTCAGAGTGCGGGCCACAACAGTCGTTTCGTCGCTCGCCTGCACGGTGATCTGAACGGGCTGTCCAAGCGGGGCAACGTCTCCCGGATCGAAGCTGATGAACACTTCCGGTGGTGTTGTGTCCTCGCCGACGTCAACGGCGATATCCTGCGTGGTGACTCCGGTCCGCTGGTCGTCGACTCGGACTCGTGCGGTGAAGCTACCGATCTGGCTCGTGGTGGGCAGCCAGGTGATCAACCCGAACAACGGGTGGATCGACATGCCGGCCGGCGCTTCTTCGAGACTGTAGCTAAGCAGATCACCGTCGATGTCTTCCGCTTCGACCAGGTAGCTGTAGCTGTCACCGGCCAGGACTTCCGGATTCGGGTCGAGCGCGGGCGGCACTGATGTGATGACCGGCGGCGTGTTGCTCGCGAAGACGGTCACTTGGAAGACTTGGTTGCCGATTCCGCCCAGTCCGTCTACGGCTCGCACGGCAAGCGTCGTAGAGCCTGCCGTCGTCGGCGTCCAGCTCAATACGCCACTCGCGGCGCCGACAGTGACGCCGACCGGGGTCGGCGGGGTCACCAGTTCGTAGTTAACGACATCGCCATCGGGGTCGAGCGCTTGGACCGAGTAGTCGTAGGGGAGTCCGACCACCGCCACGAGGCTCGGTGTCGACGTGATGATCGGCGGCAGATTGGCTGCCGTCGTGACCACTTCGATGGTCCAGCTCTGCGTGGTCGACGCGCCGGCACTATCGGAGATCACCATCTCGACGGCGTGGGGGCCGACCTGATCGATGGTCGGGATCCAACTGATGAGAGCGGTCTCTAAGTTGATGCTCATGCCCGCGGGGGCGATGCCGAGCGTTGCCGTCAGCGTCTCGCCGGGGTCGGGTTGCGATAGGATCGGTTGGTACGTGTACAGGTCGTTGACCACGGCCACGGTGGACGGAGAGCCGAACACCGCGGGTGCAGTCGGATTCAACGACACGGCTCCGACCGAGAGCAACCAAGTCTGCGTGGAGGTCGCGCCGTCGGGATCACGAACCTCGAGAGTTACGAGCGGCGCCGGCGGGGCGGCGAACGGCCACTCGACCTGTCCGCTCACCGGGTTCACGGTCATCCCGGCCGGCCCTTGCAGCAGAGCGAACGTCAGCGGATCGCCGTCGGGGTCTATGGCAGCGGCGTCGTAGCTGTACGCCGCGCCGGTTGCGATCTGGGTGCTCGGCGCGGTCGTGAAGTACGGCGCCGAGTTCGAAGCCTCGGCGGCCACGGTCAACGCGAACGCTTGCACCGTGCTCGCCCCCGCCGTGTCGGAGGCGCGAAGACGCACCGAGTGCAGTCCGACGTCAGCCAACGTCGGGCTCCACGTCACTAGCCCATCGGTAGCGACGGTCATGCCGACTGGACCTTCGTCGATGCCGTAGGTGACGAGCGTTCCCTCGGGATCGACCGCGCTGGCCGCGTACTGGTACGCGGTATCGGCGACGGCCGTAGTTACGGGAACGCTGGCGAAGAGTGGCGCATCATTGTCCGGCACCATCCACCGCACCTGGTAGTTCACGGCGACTTGATCAGGGTTGTCGAACACCAAGACCTTCGGATCGGAGCAGTCGCCCGGCGCGAGAGGGCTGTCGCTCTCGAAGAAGTAGTACGGCTCTTCGGCCGGCGTGAAGCCGTCGGGCTGTGCCGGCGAAACGCTCGGATGGCTGAACGACTCGATGACCATTAGAACCGGCGTCGACAGCGTGAAACTCGGCGAAACGTTGCACGCGCGCGCCGTGACGAGGAGCTGCGACGTGATCGGGTTGAACGTGGTGTGCATGTAGGTCGCGTCCAACAGCGAGCCCGCTTCGACGAACTGCTCGTACACCAAGGCTTCGGCGGGAAGGCCTTCTATCTCGAAGATCGATTCCGCGCCGCATGCGGTGTCGTAGACGTCAACCCGGAACGAGTTGGGGCCGAGCTCGATGGGAACGGACTTGAAGAAGCGACCGGTAGCGTCGATGGCGTCGACCGGCGCACCGTTGATCGAGACTGCCACGATCGGCCGATCGTCACTCACCGGTATCGCGCGGCCGGTCACCGTGACCGTGCTGCCCGCGGCGATCGCGCTCTCGGGCGCCACGTCGGCGATGGTCGGCGAAGCGCCGTCCGGGCACGGCGGCCCGAACACACTTCGGCTCAGGATCAAGAGCGCGAACGACGTCTCGAGAGTCGGCGAAACCCAGCCGCCCGTACCGCCGTCCCAGTAGCCGCGCGTCGAAGCGGTGCTGCCGGTGAGTATCTGGTTACGGAGGATGAACGGGATGTACCCTTCGCGGGGGTGATCTTCTCCGGCCAACTCGCCGGTCGTCGGATCAAGGATTTCACCGGTCTCCCAATCGAAGAGCACCGGGTCGGCGAGGCCGGCGGGGTCCGGGTACGGCGTGTCGTTGATGAGATCGACAGTCTCGTCGTCCGAGAGTCCAGCCGCGATCGCGGTGAGCCGCAGTGCACGGGCGACGGTCCACATGACGTAGTAGTTGCCGCGGTTTCCGCGACAGTAGCTACCGAGCGGCTGGGCATCCCACTGGTCGCCGATGTACCCGATGCACGTGGCGCGGCGCGTGTCGATGTCCTCGAGGCTACCCAGAGTGGTGAGAACGTCACCGGGTTGCACGAACGGGCCGGCCGTCTCGACCAGAGCGAGCGCCGAAAGTCCACCGCCGGTGGTGGCCAGCGCGGCGGCGCCGGGAGCACAGGCGAAGGTCCCGGTGTAGCCGAACATGCCAGACGAGTAGTGATTGGCCAGCGTGTGCTCGATCTCTTGCTTCATCCAATCGGGGACCGTAACCCCGAAGTTGACTTGCGCGCCTTCAAGAGCAAGGTAAGCCCAGCTGTTGATCGACATGTCGCTCGAAGCATGGGTGTAGGCTGCTTGGTAGGCCCATCCGCCGCGGCCGCCCCAGCTGGTCGTGCCGCCTTGGCTCATCGTGTGACCGAGATAGTCGATCGCGTCTTCGATGACTTCACGGTAGGTCATGCCGGCGGCGGCCCCGACCTGCACCACGCGGTTGGGAGCACCGCTGGCGAGCACTGCGGCCATGGCGATGGGGTGCACGTAGCCGCGTAGCGTGGACGTGGCGTCGAAGGCGATGACCTTACCGTTGTCGTTCATGTCGGCGACGTCGTCGGCAGTGGCGCCTCGAGCGATGTCGGCTCGCGGGGCTATGAGGTCGGCCGGGTCCTCCAGCACGGCCAGGTTTGCGAACAAGTAGTCGAGTCCGCGTTGCACCCGCGATGCATAGACGTCTAAAGCGGGATCGTTCGTGGGCAAGTGTCCTTGGTTCTGCATGGCCCACAGCGCGAAGGCGGTTGCCGCCGTGTCGCTGGCGGCACTAGTCATGCCGGAGTCGAACACACCAGAGTCGGCGTCTTGCTTGGCGGCGAGGTAGAGCAACCCCTCGTCGGTGGCGATCTCTGAATCGACCTGCAAGTCGGCGATCGAAGGGAAACCGAGATTCTGTCGCGGAACGATCTCGATCTCGATCATCTTCGAATCGGACCCAAAGCCGGGCACATCGACCGACAGCGTTGCCTGGATGATCTGCGAGTCCACACCCGGTGTGAGGCTGAAGGAGACTTCTTCGGTGATCGACCGGTTGTCGACGATCGGACCGGCGAGCGCGCCGTCGCTGTTGACGGTGACTTCGGGGTTGGGACTGAAGCTCCACTCGTAGGTCGCGTCGGCGTTCGAGAACGCGGCGAGGCCGTCGTTGACCGATCCCCACACGAGGAGGGACTCATCGGGGCGGGCTTTGCGGCGCTGGTCCGGATTTACGCGCGGGGGGCTCGGGTAGCCCGGCATGATGGCCAAGCAAACGCCATCGCACTGTGTCGTGATGAAGCTGACCTCGCGTGACACTGCTTCGTTGCCCGGGGCGAGTTCAAGGTCCACGAAGAAGCTGATCTCGCGAGAGACCGCTTCGTTCACGCCGGTAGGTTGGAGGTCGTTGAAGAAGCTGACCTCGCGCGACACGGCGTCATCTTGGGCGTAAGCCCCGGCCAGAGGAAGGAGTGTCGCTAGCGCGCACGCGGCGAACAACATGCCCTTTCGGGCAAGACGCTGGCCCCTTCTTAGGCATAGGGCGAGTAACAGGGCCGGTCGACCATGGATTCCGGACAGCACGACAACCTCCGCGTACTTTCGAGCGTTGGGTTTCGAAGATCGGCCGAGAGACTCAGGCAGCGGCCCGGCCGATCGCGAGCGAGATCCGATCGCAAGTGCGATGAAGGCGCGGTTACGGTTGCACTATCTTGGCTTGGATCACGCCGATCACTTGACCGGGCGTGAACGACTCGGAGATCCAGTTGATGATCGGCCCGGTCTGGCCCGGCGGGTCCTGGGTCGCAGTGAGGATGAGATCACTCCCGATCCTCCGCGTGACGCGCACCGTGACCGTGGCGCCTGGATCGGCGTTGGTGGTCTGCACGGTGATCTGTAGGTCGGTGAGCCCGACGACCGTGACGTCCGGTACTCCCGTGCCGGCCGACGGATCGAGCGGTGAGGGCAGGCCGTTGATCCCGGTGACCGTCACCTTAGGATCCGTACTCGCCGGGAAGACGAGGGCCGGGTTGTCCGGCGTCTGCGGACCGTTGGCCGGGAAGCTGCTCCACGTGTGGCTCGCTGTGTACGATTCGATTCGCACGCGACCCAAACCACCGACGGCGGTACCGAACAGATCGATGCCACCGGTGGTGTCGATGACGCCGTTGCCGGCGGTGGTGGTTGCGACGAGACGGACTGCTCCGCCAGCTCCGCCACCTCCGCTCAGGCTGGTATCACCCCCGCGCGCTCGGATCGTCCCGTTCACCGTGATGGTGCCTTGCGCAATGATCAGAATCGCGCCGCCTCCGCCGCCGCCATTACTGCGCGAAGCGTTCGCAGAGCCAGCGCCGCCGGACCCCCCGATGAGCGGAACGATCTGCGCGTTCCCGTAAGTCGTCGGCGTGTACGAAACCGTGGTGGGCAAGGATCCAGACGTGCCGTAGCTGCCGCCCGCTCCGGTGGCGCTGCCGTCGGTGTTGGTCGGACCGCCGCCCGGTCCGTAACCGGCGCCCGGCGCGAGCGGGGGACCCACGTTTCGAATACCTCCGCGGAAGCCCCCTGGACCCGCCACGGTTGGCGCCATCATTCCATTGCCGCCGAACTCACCGTCGACGTTAACAATGCCGTCGATGGCCACGTCACCATCGACCAGCCAGATGACGGGCGGGTTCTTCGGGTGGTTGACGAACGTCACTTCGGTTCCGGCCGGAACGTTGACGGAGCTGTACTTGAAGACTATCGCCCACTGTTCGGGATCGTAGACGCCGTTACCCGAGACCGAGACCGAGTCCCAGTCGCCCGTCGTGGCCAGCCCCAAGTCGACGACCGGGTTGGCGACGAAGTCGCGCACGCCGTCCGTGTAGCTCGGGCTACCGGGAATCACGACGGGCTGAGCCCAGGCGGACTCCGAAGTCCAAACGCAGGTCACGAGCAACGAACACATTAGGGTGCGCAACAACATCGAACTCTCCTCGATCGAGTGCTTGGGCGTCAAACTCAGGAGTGACCTAGGTTTGGCGCGAGCATTGAGTCGGGGTAGCGGACACGGTGCGGCCGACGCCCCCGGAACGTCACAAGGGCCGCGTACTCTCAAACCCGGCCTTTCGGCGAGCTGTGACACGCTTTCTCAGTTTTTGGGAATTCAGCCGATGTAGAGCTCAACGCGAGCCCTTGGCGGCAAGAGCCAAGCCGACAATGTTACCGGTTAGGTGAGATCTGTCGCTGTTTCGGTGGTCAGCGCCTGATGGGGACCGGTTCATCCCCAACCGACTGAAGTTCGATCCGCGCGACGATCCGGGAGTCTTCATCCCCACTACCCGCTACTGTCCGGTGATCGAACGTCAAAGCCGCCGGCAGGCTGACGTGTTGATGGCCCTCGCACGCACTCCTTGTCTCCGGCGCAGCATCCACCGATACTCCCGTTTTCCGTTCGGTCTCCGGCCAGTCTCTCTTGCACCTCGAGTGCGTCTGTCCAGCAGGCCGAGGCAAGCCGAACAACACTACGTTCTCGGTATTGGCGAAGGGCATCGTCGTGGCAGTCGTGCTAGCCAACGTGAGTTTCGGTGCGCTCGTGTTTGGCCCGATCGGTTGGGGGTTGATGCTCTCGGTTTTCGTCGCGGAGTGGGTTCTTCTCACTTGGTTGACCACTCGCCGTCTCTTCAACCGCGACTCTCTCCGAGCCTCCATCGTGTCCAACTCTGTGAGTGGCATTATTGGCATTGCCTGGTCGACGCTCCACAACGGTGGCTGGTGGCTTGTTCTTTGGATTCCCTGGGTCAGCGGCAATGAGCTCGAGGGATCGGATCCATGGGGATTTTTCGCCTATTTCATTGTCGCTTGCTTTGTCAGCATTGGAGTCGAGTGCGTCGTCAACCTATGGATCCTCGGCAAGCACGGTCGAGAGTTGGTGATCTACGCGACGATCGTGGCCAATTTAGTGAGTTCGGTAGGGCTAGGCCTCTGCATCTTTCTGCTGGGGGCCAGCTGAATTCTCTTGGGCGGCTCGTCGCCCTCTGCTTCTGGAACGGTCACGTTGTCGGCGGAACCATCTCCGAAACACCCACTGTCGTCGTCCCGGGCAAACTCGAGCTCGTTAGGTAGCGCCCGTCTTCTTCGTCTTCATCCCACACTGCGCGAGCGACCGGACTCCGTCTGCGAAGGTGGGGTGGGTCGAGTGGTTACACCAATCGCCGTCGTCACGACGCACCGCGCGCTCTCCAGATGGCGCTGCGGTAGCCGAACTCCACCCAGGGCGTCCTCGCTTCGAATCCCTCCCATTGGTTGACCCCTCCGGCAGAGCTGCGGCATCATCTTCCAAACATCCACTGTCGTCAGCTGGAGGTCGCATGTCGAAGTTCATGTTGGTTGCCCTGTTTTCGTTCGTCCTCGCTCCAGCCGTCGCGGCTCAATCGCTGCGTACCTCTCCGTTCGAGATGGTTCGCTTCAACGGTGAGTCGCCCGAGGTTCGCGTCGGCGGAGAGTGGTACGCGCCGCTGCGAATTGGCGACGTGGCGGTCGAGGAAGTGCTGCGTTTTCTCAAGAACGCCCACGGCTCTGCATGGGACAAACGGTTTTGCGAAGACCTTCCCGAGAACCTCGCCGCTATGGGCCACGCGCCGGGTGGAACCGTCGATCTGGTGCTTCGGAGTCTCGAATCGCAAAAGACGGTCACGAAGAAGGCCGTCGCACTCACGGCGGAAAATCGCGCGAGGATTCTGCGCGCGCGTCCTCGGGTCGGCGGGGCGCGGCCCAGCGAGCCGCGTTCGTCATCGCCACGACGGGTCGACCGCAAGCATGGTCGCGGGGATCGCCGCTTCGACAATCTCACCTTGCGAGTGCACGACGAGACGTTCCTCGGCCCGCACATCTCTGCATTGGAGGCCGCGGAGGATCTAGATGAACTCGAGTGGCATCTCGAAAACGAGTTCTCCTATCTGACGCGCACGAAGGTCCCGTATAGGAAGGCGCTCGACACTGTTCGTGCGAAGTTGGGCGATCGCATCGCGGTGACCGATTTCCACATTCAGCTGCGGAAGCTCGTGGCACTGTTCGGTGACGGCCACAGCCGCGTGGCGGGACTGATGCGCGCATTGCCGGGTGAGAAGTTGCCGTGCCGACTCGCGGACGTCGGCGGAAGGTGGACCGTGCTGGACGCAGAGGGCCGCGGCTTGGTGGCCGACGGCTTCCCGTTCCTCGAGGCGATCGACGGCGTGCCCATGGAACGTTGGATCGAAGCGGCGACCCCGTTGGCACCGCGCGGTGCCCCGCAGTTGATCCGTTCGGATGTGACTCGCTGGCTGAGTTGGGTCGGCTACCTTCGCGGCCAGCTTGGGGTCGCGGTGTCCGACAATGTCACGTTGACGCTCGAGTCGCCGGGCGGCAAGTCGAAGAACGTGGAACTGGAGCTCTCCAGTCGTCCCGCATTCTTCTCGATGCGCCTCGACCCGAAGCCGCGGGTGTTGGACGGCAACTTCGGGTACTTGCGGATTGCGGACATGGGTACGACGCCGGACGACTTGCGTCGCATGCACGACGCTATGGCGACGTTTCGAAACACGGCGGGACTCGTCATCGACGTGCGCGGGAACACCGGTGGCCGTCGCGACGCTCTGGTGCAGCTGTTCCCGTACTTCTTGGCGGAAGACGACCCTCCCTACATTGCCAACGTCGCTGCGTATCGTCTCCCTCCGGACACGCGTGCCGATCCGGAGGGGTACTTAGGGAATCGATCGCTGTTTCCCGCGACCTCCACGCGTTGGACAGAGTCTGAGCGCAAGGCCATCGGCACGTTCGCCAAACGGTTCTCGCCAAAGTGGAAGCTCCCGAAGGGCAAGTTCAGCGACTGGCACTACATGATCTTGCGCCGCGAGGGGGCGCAGCTCTACCACTACGATCGACCGGTTGTCGTTCTGCTGGATGAGGAGTGCTTCAGCGCGACGGACATCTTCCTGGGCGCGTTCTCTGGTCGCCGGAACGTGACACTCATGGGAGTGGCCAGTGGCGGCGGCAGTGGTCGCAGTCGAACCACGCGTCTGTCTCACAGCGACTTGATCGTGCGCCTGTCGAGCATGGCGTCATACCGGCCGAACGGTCGCCTGTACGAGGGCCGTGGAGTCGAGCCGGACGTGGTTGCGCGTCGCACGCTGAGCGATGCGCTAGGTAAGAGTGATTCGGTCTTGGAGAAGGCGATCAAACTTCTGCGGAAAAAGTGAACCGTTCATGGAGCCACGCTTGGAGTCGCGCGTAGAACTCTTCTTGCGCGTAGCGTTCGAGCCACGGGTAGTGGCCGCACCGATCCCACTCGTGATATTCGAGTTCGGGAATGTACTGGAGCAGGCTGTCGCGGATAAGGCGCCCGGGGTGCGGATCGTCCTCGCCATGAAGCATGAGGACCGGCGACTTGATTCGCTCGAACCGCTGCGGGTAAGTGCCATTTGCCTGCAGCCGGAGCATGTCGTTCCAGGTTTCTTGATGCCCGCGAGCGTCGCACCGTTCGAGTTCGATCTCGTCGGTGATCACTCGATGCGAGTACGCCTCCGTCAACGCGTGGCCGATGGCGCTCAATCGTTCGTCGGGATCGTCGAGTGCCTCGGCGAGTCCCCGCAACTTGTCTCCGAGTTGCTCGGTCAAACGAGCCTTGCGGCGTGCTTCGTACTCTTTGCGAGAGGGCGGGTCGAAGGTGCCGCACCCGATCAGCGCGACGGGGCCGCACAGCGCAGGTTCTTCGGCCGCGAAGGCTAGCGCCAACATCGCACCCCACGAGGAGCCGAGGATTGCCGGCGGCCGACCGTCACCCTCAACGACGGTCTCGGCGATATCGCTCAGGTCTGCGATGTGACGGGCGACGGTGAGCGGTACCGCACCGGATCTGCGTTGAAATGGTTCAATCACGCGGAAGTTCGCCGCGAGTTCGCGCGCGACCGGGGCCATAGTGCCGGGTGCGCCGGGGCCGCCGTGGAGCACGATGACGCGATGTCCGGATTCGCCATAGAGTCGAAGCGTCTCGGGGTAGTGCACGGTGAGGCAACTCCTGGAACTTGGCCGCTTTGAATTCCGACTGCATCAATAGAAACGATGCCTGATCGAACAACGAAAGGAAACCTTTTGATCGGTCTCGGCTCGACCGCGCTTTACCGGAATTTGGGCTCGGTCAGACCCTTTGACTATCTCGCGTATGGTGAACTGCCCAGTCGAAGGCTCACTCTGGAAACCGGACGTTCAGGTCGGGGAACTTCTCTTTCATGAACTGTAAGGCCAACACGGTGTGGCAGCGCTCGACGTCCGGTTGCTTCTTCGTCGGACAGTTGCAGCCGATGGAGACTCGCTCGGCTCTTGCGGCGTCGGCGAGGGCGTCGAACGGCGTGCGGTCCGACGTCCAACGCTGTTCGAGAAGTTGAAGGTACTCACCCTTGAACGCGGCCCAGCCGGCAGGGCTGTTGATCGACAACGCAACTTCGACGAGTTCGGACGTCGGGCGCAGGCAGTGCCGGGTGTGCTTGCGCGTGTCGACGCGTGTGCCGTCGGGAAGCGGGTCGTCAGCCTCCCGCTTGCCACGTACTATTCGGTACCGGCCGAGCATGCGTCACTCCTCGAGCTGATGGCTCCAGTGGTCGATCAGGCCAGCGTTCACGCCAGCGCCTCCGCATACCATGACGAGTACGCGACCGCCCGCCGCAGCGATCGGCAGGCCTCCGTAGACTACGGAGAGGGCTGCGCCGCAGGCGGGCTCGACCCACTCGCCGTAGTCTTCATGGAACAGTCGGCACGCGCGCAGCGCCATGGTGTCCGTCACGGTGACCGACTCTACCGGGTGCAGGCGCGACCAGTCGAGCGCTTTGGCAGCAACTGTACGGGCACCCAGCGAGCTGGCGATCGAGGTGATCGCGTCGAGCGTCTTTAGCTCATCGCTCGCCAGGGAGAGCGCGAAGGATGCGGCGCCTTCGGTTTCCACCGCGACGACCGGGACGTCCGTCCAACCGACACTTCGCATGCCTTCGACGACGCCACACAAGAGGCCTCCTCCTCCGACCGCGACGATCACGGCCGACGGCGGTGTGGTGCCGCGTGAAGTAGCAGAGTCGACATCTTCGGTGATGATCGAGGCGTGGCCGCGCCAGATTTCGGGATCGTCGAACGGGTGGACGTAGGCAGCGTTCTTTGACCTTCTTTGGACTTGCAGCGCGTGCTCATGAGCCTCGTCCCACGAGTCGCCGTGCTCGACAACTTCAGCCCGTTCGGCGCGCAGCTTGGCTCGCATGAACTCCGGCGTGGTCGAAGGCACGACGACCGTCACGGCCAAGTCGAGTTGTTGCCCTGCGTAGGCGACGGCGAGCCCGGCGTTTCCTCCCGACGACGCAATCAGCGACGTTGCACCGTTCGCGGCCTGAGCTTGGGCGAGACGTCCAACGCCTCGGATCTTGAAGGAGCGAATCGGCTGTTCGAATTCCATCTTTAGCTCGACCGAGTTCCCGACGCGTTCGGAGAGCATCGCGGAGTGGACGAGCGACGTCTTGCGATGAAGCGGTCGCACCTTCATTGGGCTCCGGACATTTCACGTAGCAGCCACGCTTTCGCGAGATGCCAATCTTGTTTTACGGTCGATAGAGAGACAGAGAGCACTCGCGCTACTTCTTCGTGTTCTAGCCCGGCGAAGTAGCGAAGCTCGACGACTCTGGCGCGCCGCTCGCTAGTTTTCGCGAGTTTCGTCAACGCGTCGTCGAGTGCGACGATGTCACTCGGGTCCGCCGAGTCGCTCACCTTCGACTCTGCGTCGAGCGGGCGACGTCGCCATCCGCCGCCTCGCTTCTGCCGTCCGTGAGACCTCCCGTGTTGAACGAGAATGCGGCGCATCGCCGTGGCGGCAACTACATAGAAGTGAGCACGGTCTTGCCACTCGATGGAGTCGAGATCGACGATTTTTAGATAGGCCTCGTGCACGAGAGCCGTCGGGTCGAGAGTGTGGTCGCTTCGTTCGCCGGACATGAATCGACGTGCCAGCTGCTTCAACTCTTCGTAGACGTGAGACAAGAGTGGCGTCATGGCCTCTGCGTCGCCGGATCGAGCGCGTTGCAGGAGTTGTGTGATGTCCGAACGGGGTTCGCCAGTCATGTCGCTTATGTTACCCCAGGGCTTGTCAACATCGTCTTGCTTACCACGAGCCGTAGCCAGCGTCGTTCGACGGCTCAGTCGTTCTTCAACATGTTTCGAAGGCGCTTGACCGCGCGCGAGTGTCGGGCCCGTGCCGCTTCCTCGGAGATCTCGAGGATGCGCGCGGCTTCGGGATATCCGCGATCGTCGTAATCGATCAGCACGATGATCGTTCGGTCAGCTAGTGACAACTGCTCGAAGCACTCTCCAACGCGGTGCGACGTCTCCCGCTTCATGGCGTGAAGCGACGGGCTCGTGACATCCGCGGCGAGTCGGTCGAGCGGAGCAGCGCGACCCGCGATCTCCGAAGCCGGGCTCGGGTTGGGCGATTCGCGGTCGACATCGCGTTTCTTCGCCGACTCACGCTCGATCGCGCGGGCGAGGTTGAAATCTGCAAGTGTGTTCATGAACTTGCGAAAGGCCGGTAGCCCGCGGTTCTCGAATCGCTCTCTCAGCGAGATGAACTCTACTGCGGTATGCTGGACAATGTCGCTCGCCCCGATTCTGGCCCGGAACTTGTCCGGAAGTCGTCCTTCGACTCGTCTGAGGAGGCGCGGAACTTCGACGTCGACGAGCCGGTGGAGCGCGCTCTGATCGCCGGCTTCGAATCGGTCGAGAAGCTGCTCGGCCGCTTCGTCTCGTTGTTCTCGCGGTGATTGACCCACGTTGTTGTTTCTCCTCGTGCGAGGACGTTCGACCGGGCAGTCGGTCGTGTCGCGCCCCCGGTGCGGCTCTCGCTGTGACTGCAATTCTAACAGTGACTCGAGATTTCGATGATTCCGTTCATCGCCGATTCAGACAACCCCCGGCTTTCGCGGTGGATTCGCGAGCGGCGGTGTCATGTCTGATCGTGGTCTGACCCCGCAGCCCGACCGCCTCGAGAGCGTCTATCGAGAGCTGATGGACGGGCGGAGCCAGGGGTGGGAGGAATTTCGTCGAACGCGGCCGGAACTCGCGGCGGCTCTCGAGCGTGCCCAAGGTGTTGCGGCAGAAGCGACTGCCCCGGCGGTTTCGGACACCTTTTGCGATCGCCTGGCATCGCTTTACGGTGGCGAGACTGCGTGCGACTGGGCTCCGACCGCCGCGCGAGATGGATCCGCGACAGTCGCTGACGACGTCGGGGCTCCTCGCTACCGGATTCTCTCCGAAGTCGCACGTGGCGGAATGGGCATTGTGTTCGAGGTGCTGGACCTAGACCTGGACCGTGTCTTGGCCATGAAGGTCATCCAAGAGCAGTACGGGCAGCGCTCGGCAGGGTCGACCACGGCCACGTCAGCGTCGCTGGTTCGGCGCTTTCTCCGTGAAGCGAAGGTCACCGCTCAGCTCGATCATCCCGGTGTGGTACCCGTCTACGACGTCGGCCTTCATCCGGATGGTTGCGTCTACTTCACCATGCGCCTGGTGCACGGAGACGACCTGCGAGACATCTTGGCGGCGGTGGCGGCCGGCGGTGACGGGTGGACGACCGGGCGGGTCGTCGACGTGTTGTTGAAAGTGTGCGATACCGTCGCGTTTTGCCATGATCGCGGCGTGATCCATCGCGATCTGAAGCCGGCGAATATTCGCGTTGGCCGGTACGGCGAAGTGTATGTGATGGATTGGGGTTTGGCGCGCTTCCTGGATCGTGACGATGTCGAGGTCGACGTTGCCGATCCCCCCGTCGGGGATAGCGACGCGTTGCAAACTCTCGAAGGACAGGTGCTCGGAACTCCGGCGTACATGTCTCCGGAGCAGGCGCAAGGCCTTCGCGATGCCATCGGCCCGACCACTGATGTCTACGCGATCGGGGCGATGCTCTACACCTTGCTCGCTGGGACCCCGCCGTACTTCGGAGGAACCGAGGCCCCGCGGTCGAGCGGTGTGCTCGAAGAGCTGTCGTCCGGTCCTCCGCGTTCGTTGCGTGAGATCGAAGTGCGAGAGTCGGAGCGTCTCATCGATATCTGCGAGCGGGCCATGGCGCGAGACTCGAGTGACCGGTACGCGTCGGTGCAAGAGTTGGCGGATGCACTGCGCGCCCATCGCGAACTCGAGCGAGAGGCTCTTCGTGACGCGGAGTTTGCCCGCGCCGACGCCGCCCGATCGCGCCGGGTTTCCGGATTCTTGGTCGGCCTGTTCGGCGCACTCGATCCGAACGAGCGACACGGAGGGACGGTCAACGTCGAATCCATGTTGGAGCGGGGAAGTCGCAATCTCGAGCGAGACTTCGCCGACGATCCTCTGGTGCGCGCGGCGATCGAACGAACGTTGGGAACGATACATCACCAGCTCGGGCGAATGGAAGACGCCGAGCGGCTCTTCGAGAGTGCGTTGCGGTTGCACGAGAGTTCGCCACTGAACGACGACCTCGATGAGGCAGAGACGCTTCACGAACTCGCCAATGTGTACGCGGATTCGAACCGTCTTTCCGAAGCCCGCAACGCGTACGAACGGGCGTTGGAGATTCGGCAGCGTCGACTCGGCGATCGCCATGAACTCGTCACCGAAACTCAGCTCGAGTTGTCCGTGGTCGTGATGCAACTCGGCGATCCGGTGGCCGCGGAGGCGTTGTGTCGCCAGGCGGTATCGGTCCTCGAGGGCTCGCTCGAGAGCGACAATCCCGACATGGGAAAGGCGTATCACAACTTGGGGTTCGTGCTCGCCGCGAATGGTCGCCCCCGCGAGGGCATTCCGTACTTGAGCCAAGCGCTCGAGATCTGGGAGTCGGCGCTCGGCGACCACATGTCGACGGCGAGTTGCATGAATACTCTGTCTCGCGCTCACTCCGACGTTGGCGATCACGTCGAATCACGAGCGTTGGCGCTTCGGGGGCTGGCCATGCGTAAGCGGCTGCTCGATGAAGATCATCCGATGGTGGCGTCTTCCTTGCAGAACCTCGCCACTCAAGAGTACGAGCGCGGGCGCTATCGCGAAGCCGCCACGCGGTCGCAGGCGGCGTTGGAGATTCGTCGTCGTCGCTTCGCCGAAGACCACCCCGACGTTTCCGTTGCGAAGAGTATGCTCGCGAACGCTCTACGCGCTCTGGGGAAGTGGCAAGAAGCGATTGCGCTGCAGCGAGAAGTGGTCGAAGCGCGGGAGCGCGTGCTCGACCCGGGGCACCGTGGCTTGGCGGTCTCTTGGCACAACTTGGGTGTCTCACTCCAGTCTCTGGGAGAACTCGCCGAAGCAGAGGAGCTGCTTCGCAAGGCGCTCGCGCACCGGCGTCAGAACCTTGCCGTACGACACCCTGAGGTGGCCATCAACTTGACGGCTCTCGCGCAGCTCTTGATCGAGCGGTATCGCGTCGAGGGCGCGGAGTCTGCTGACTCTGACCGCGATCTACTCGACGGGCCCTCTCGTGACGCACTCCTTGAGGAAGCGGCGCATTGTGTAGACGAGTCTTTCTCGATTCGACGAGAACTTCTCGATGGTCATCACCTGGTGCTCGCTTCTTCGTTTCACGCTCGAGGGCTTGTCGAAGCGGCGCGTGGTCGGCTGGGCGAGGCGCGCGATGCGTTTCGAGAGGCCGCTGAACGTCGCGAGCGCGAAGATCATCAACCGGCGTTGGGTGAGAGCCTTCTCTGCTGGGCGGAGCTCGAGCGAGACAGCGATCCTGCGGTGGCCGGGGATCTCGCCACTCGGGCCATCGACGCACTCACGCGGGAATTGTCCGATGACCATCCGTTCGTGTTGCGGGCGCGGCGTATCCTCGAGAAGTAGGAGCGAACCGCCCGACGTCAATCGGTCAGAAGGCGATGGGTTTCCGCGATTCGTGTCGCCCAATCGCCCGGCACTCCGGCCTTCTCCGCAAACGCCGGCCACTCACGCACCGCGTCCAGAGTGTCGTCGATGACCGCGTTCGCTTTTTGTGGGCGTAGATCGGCGGCGGCCGCCGCTTCCACCAGGTCATCGCGGGTGAAGTCGTCCCGTTTGTCGTTCACTCGCATCTGGTGATGCGACGTCCACTTTCCGTTGGGGTTGAACGAATAGGTGACGTCGAAGGCGGGGGCCAGCGACCATTCGCCGGTGCGGTCCATCATGAACGCAATGTTCTTCGTGTGGTCGTCTTGGTTGCGAGCGACGACGTTGAAGACCATGCGTCGGACTAGCTGTTCCAGTGCCAGGGCGGTGTCTTGAACGCCTATCTTTCGGGTCACCCCGAAGGACTGTTCGTACGAGTAGGCGCCGGCTCGGTTGAAGTCGTAGTGAGCGATGGCGCACAAGCTTTGCAGGTGGAGCTTGCCGCCGCTGTCCGAGTGATCGAAACGCCTGGTCATGAAGTGGGCGCGCTCGTTCTCTTCGAGCAGTCGGCACTGTGTCATGTCGATCCCCGCGGCCTTCGCCATTTCCGAGTAGGCGTATTCGATACGGCCGAACCCGAGTGGGTCCGCGAGTTCCTTGTCTGCGTTGCTCGCCACGCCATCGAACTTGAGGATCCAATGTTCGAAACCAGCGGGCGCGTCGGTTTGTCCGGAGACGACCTCGTTTGTCTCTTCATTCCAGGCAACCACCGCTTTCGCTCGCGCTCCTCCGGCCGAGGTCCCGACCGAAATGATTTCGCTCAGGGTTTCTTGGTCGGACGTGTCGTCACTTCCGCTCAAGCGACCCACGAGTTCGCGTCGGCTCGATAGCGCGAGGTTGGCCAGCCGTACTAGTTCGCCGATGGCCAGCGGGGTCGCGGAATCGATTCGCTTCCGGAGGTTGGGTCGGTACTCGAGCGCACCCATTCCCCGAGAGCCCATATAGCAAAGTCGCTCGACCGGACTGAAGGAGTCGGCGGAGCGTCCTTGTTCTTCGAGCCAGCGATCGATGAGGATCGTGCCGAACTTGTCGGGCAACGAATCCGCGATGAGTCCGGGAAGGCCGTGGAACGATTGGCGTGACAGCTCGGGAAATGAGTAAATTTCGGAGCTGCGCGGCATGGTCAACGGTGCGATCTCGATCGGGGCGTCGAGAAACTCGGGGTCGTACTCGAAGAAGCCGAGCGCTCGGTCGACGTCCCACGCCACGGCTCCGATTCGAGTTCCCCACAAGACAACTTCGGCGGCGACGGGGTCTCTCATTGTGGTTCATCTCCCCAGCGCCAATCGCCCGCTTCGCTCTCGTCCTCGCGCGGAGCGGACGCCCGTTGTCGTGACGGCTTTCTTGAACTAGCGAGGTCCATCGGGCGCACCTTGGGTTCGGGAAGGATGAGTCCGAGCTGTTCTATTTTGCCGAGGGCTCGAAGGAGGGCGATGAAGGTGAGGATCGTGGTGTTCCCGCGTCCCGACTCCGCTCGCTTGACCGTGATCGCGCTCACGCCGGCCTTCTTGGCGAGGTCTTCCTGCGTGACGTTGGCTTGGAGGCGTGCGGCTCGAAGGCGCCCGGCCAAGAACACGAGCACGTCTTGGTTGCTGGCGCGGTTGAGGTCCATGGGCGGGCTCCCTTTCTGTGGCGCGGCCGTTCGTGCGCGGTCTAACCGCCGGGCAGTGGTTCCCGAGCTGAAGATCGCTCTCAAGATACCTTATCGGTTTTTAGGCATATTTAAGTATCTCAGAAGATACCAAGTAGCTCTTTCCTGGCAAGGTATCTTTTGAGATACCTTGTTTGCTCTTGGAGCCATTTGGGGATCGTATGAGATCCTTTGTTCGCCAGGGCTGCGTTGCGTCGTTCTTGGCCCCCAGGAGCCGATCAGCGCCGACCCCAGCATCGCCGACGGTAGTCGCGCACCGCGGCGGACATGGCGCGCGCGGCGCCCAGCCGACCGGTGAGAGCGTAGCGCAGCGCGCGAATACGAGTCCGTCGCAGCACCGCTCGACGGGCGCGAAGGGCTTCCGCCGTGTCCGGGGCGTGGAGTTCGTGGAACAGGACGCGATTGCGAATCTGGTAGTACCGCGCCAGCTCCGAACCGTCGCCAACCGCGCCGGACCCGATGTGCTCGACCCGCGCCACGGGATCGTGCAGCAAGCGCCAACCACGGTGAAGGAGTCGCAAGCTCAAGTCCGTGTCTTCGTAGTACAGGAAGAAGCGTTCGTCGAAACCACCCACGCTGTCGAAGGCAGATTGTCGAATGAGCGGTGCGCATCCGCAGATGAAGTCGGACTCGAACGGGGCGAGGACTTGATCGGGTTCCGCCTCGCCGTGTCGAAGCCCTTCGATCGAACCTTCCGGCCAGTGAATGCGCCCCCCGTCGTGCCAAATTTTCGCGTCGCTCTGGCGAAGAATGCGAGGCCCGACCATCGCGACCGACGGCTGGCTTCCGAGAGTTCGTAAGAGTCGAGCGACGGCTCCGGTGCAGAGTTGCGCGTCGTTGTTCAGGAGCAGAACCGCGTCGACGGGGTGCTCTCGTTGAATCACCTCGAAGCCGAGATTCGCCCCGCCTCCGAATCCGAGATTCTCGTTGGGAGCGATGATCGTAATCGAGGACCGAAGATCTTCGGATAGCTCGAGCGGGGGGGCGTCGCTGCCGTTGTTGTCGACGACAAAGCGACCACGTGGTGCGGGTTCGATGTCGAAGGTCGACCGCAAGCACGCTTCGGTATGCGCCCGTGATCCGTAATGGATCACGCAGATCGCATAGTCACGAATCACGATGCGACTTCCACGGGGGTCGACGCCGAGCGGCCGGTGTAGGTGACAAGGATGACGGCCAGGCAAATCGCCACGCCTCCGTAGATTGCACCAGTCGTGAGCGGTTTGTCGCGAACGAATACGTCCATCACGCAGCCGACGAGCGGTTGCAAGAATACGAACGGAGCCATGGTCGACGCCCGGAGATGTTGCAACGAGAAATTCCAGAGTATCGTCGCAAATACGGAGACGAGAACGCCGAGAAGAACGGCGTACTTCACCGCCTGTGCGAAGTCGGGCCCGCGACTCCACGTTTTCATTTCGTAGCCAGCGAGAGGAAGCATTGGAACCAAAGAGAACAACATGATGATGAAGGCGAGATCGATCGCTCGATGACGATTGGCGAGTGGCTTGATCACCGGTGAGTAGATTCCCCACAGCACCGCGTGCACGATCAATATCATGTTTCCGCGGGCGTGCTGGCTTTCCATGAGATCTCGAGGAAGCAGCGAGTTCCAGCTTGTCACATTGCCGATGAGAACGAGGTAGGCGCCGGCGAGACCGATGAGTAGCCCGATGATCTGAGTTGGCCGAATGCGTTCTCTCAGGAGTAACCACGAGAATAGCAGGATCGATGCTGGCTCGAGCAGGGTCAAGATCGAGGCGTTGCTCGGCGTCGACATACGAACCCCGATGATGCCGAGCACGAGCGGGAACCCTGTGGCTACGATGCCGATGATCAGCAGCCGGACCCACTCAGCCCGCGTGTATCGCATTCGCCAGCCGGTCGTCATGGCGACCCACGGTCCCAAGACCAGGACGGCACAGATCGAACGAATCGCTGAGACCATGCCCGGCTCGAGACCGCACTCCATCGCACGAATCGACCAGTGATACGAGAGGCCACCGAGCACGTTCGCAACGATGATGGCGAGGACGGCGGCGGCTCTCACAGTGGCTACGGTCTCTTCGGGAACAAGTAGTAGAGCTGTCCCTCACGATTGGTGTAGCCCGCAACTTGCTCCGCCGCCGGTCCGGTTCCGAGGTACAGGTCCGCCCGACCCGCGGATCGAATCGCTCCGCCCGTGTCTTGGTCGAGGTAGAGCCCGGTGTGTCGGACCATTCGAATCTCGCCGTTGACGGGGTCGGTTTCCGGGAGGTGCGTCGAGGCGATCACCGGGCCGCCGCGGGGGAACACCGACTTGTCGGTGGCAACCGTGTGGTAAGGCGTGACCCTGGCACCGAGGCTACCAAATGGACCCGGCTCGGTGACGTGTTGGAAGAAGACGTAGCTCTCGTTCACATCGAGAATGCCGACGTCTTCGGGGTACGCGGCGAAGTAATCCTTCAACGTCTTCAGCGATACTTCGTCGGCTTCTAGCTTGCCGCGCCGAATCATCTCCGCGCCCAAGGAGCGGTACGGGCGATCGGTCTTGCCCGCGTAACCGACATCGAGGTGTCGTCCGTCGGGCAACTCGATGCGCGCCGATCCTTGCACATGCACGATAAACGTCTCGAACGGATCCGCGAGGTAGACCAACTCGCCGCCGCTGAGATAGCCGCTGTTCTCGATTTCGGCTCTCGAGTAATACGGCACGAGCGCACCGCTGCCGGTTCGTCGACCGCGCGGCGTCCCGTCGGTTTCGGTGACGAGGTCGTTCGGGCGACGGTAGAGCGGATACTTGAACGTCTCGTTCTTCGTCATGCTGCCCTTGAAGATAGGCGTGTAGTACGCGGTGAACAGGACTTCGCCGCTCTGCGCGTCCCATCCAGCGGACTGATAGACGTCGAATGACTGGTAGACGAGGTGTTCGAACTCGTCGCCGGAGCGCGCCGTTTGCAGGATTGTCCGCAAGCGCTCGAGTCCGTTTTGTTGATCCGCGTGCGTGATGCTTCGATCTTCGGTCGAGTAGGGGAAGTGCTTCTTCGACGAAGGCTTGTCGAAGTACTCCAAGCTCTGTTCAACCGCCTCGAGAGCTTGATCGGCGTGTCGGTGCACGCTGCGAATGTCGGGATAGAGATCCGGAGACACCCGAACTAGAGCCGGCGCCCCCGGCGGAAGTGGTCGGGAGTAGTCCTTCTTGATCGGTGCTTGGCGACAGCCGACTACGAAGAAGCACAGAACAAGCGTGACTATCGTCAAAGAAACTCGAAGCACCGTTCGCCTCCTCGTGGGGTTGTCGTTCATCGCTAATGGCGGGATGGCTCAAGCATGATGCCGGAATGTCGCCGGACGTGCCAGGCGAGAAGCTGCGGGCTTTTGCGGCAAAGGGCAACGCTCCCAACTGTCACAGCGCTTCGCCTGGCTGAAGACGAGCGTGTTCATCAGGCTATCTCTCGCCAAGCCGCCAAGATCCGCAAAGTCCGCTAAGCTGATGATGGGCGCGTCGATACCGGTGGCGCGTCGCATCTAGACCCGTCGAACCACTGAGGGACGAGGATCAAGTTCCTTTGCGGCCTTGGCGGTTCTCTGCGGCTTTGCGAGAAAAGGCCAAGCGACGAAAGTACAACGACCAGCGCTCCCAACTGCCACGACGCTTCGCGCGGCTGAGGGCTAGCGAAGGATGCTCTGCAGATTGAGCTTCAGCTTCTCGATGCCGACTCGGGGCGGATAGCCGACGATCGAGGACTTGAGAATCCCTTGATCATCGACCAGCAAGACCGTGGGCGTGCACTCGAGGCCAAGTTCGTCGAAGAACGCTCTTTGTCCGGCCACCAGCGGAAGAGTGACGCCTTCGTCTTTCAGGAATTGGCCCAGCGTCGAAAGCGATTTGTCAGTCGAGCCGGGCTCGCGGGTCAGCACGATCACTCTGAGGCGATCTCCGTACGTCCGGCGCAAGGGTTCCAGTTCGGACAAGAGACGTTCGTTGTCTTGCTGGTCGGGAGTTGCCATGGCGAGAATGACGGTCGGGGTTCCCGAGCATGCTGACAAATCCCACGATGTTCCGTCGCCGTCCGTGCCGAGGAAATCGGGAAGCAGGTCCTCGTACCGCGCCTCGAGTTTCGCGAGCTGTGCTTGGAACTTTGCCGCGAGCGGCCGCACGGATTCGATGTAGTCGTCGAACATGTCGAGGGTGACCGTTTGATACGGCGAGCCGATGAGCCGGTCGCGTAGCATCGATGCGAAGAGCTTTCGCTCATCGAGGTCTCCGCCGGGATGAACGAAGCGCATCTGTCCCTTGGTCGTCGCCAGCTCGGCCCGGCGTGGGAAGCGTTGCTCCTCGGGAAGGTTGCTATCGTTGAAGCGGTCGCTGCTGATTCGCACCGTGAGATGCGGCTTGCCTTCTTTCTCGAGACTCCAGTCCGAAGAGTACTTCACTAGGACGCCGTCCGGCGCAACCTGGTACCACATGGTATACGCCGTGAGATGTGGTCCGACGCCAGTGACCGGCCGACAAGGACGTGTCAGTTTTCCTAGGATCTGGAGGCCGTCGCTGTGCGGACTCACGGTCCACGCGAGATCAGCGACGTAAGTATCGTTGGAGAGGTGCAAACGCTCGGACGACTGCGTTGTGGTGAGCGGCGTGTCTATTCCCAACGGCGGCACCGGCGACAGCTGTAGGTGGCTGAACGGCTCGTAGTCCCAGTGGGCGAATACCGAGTCGACGCGGTTCAGTTCGTCGAGGCTCATGAACAAGATTCGATCCTTGCGGCCGAGCCGTTTCTTCTCCGGGCCCTCTTCGTAGATTTCTACGTGCGGCTTGTTGACGTGCACGAACGGCTCGGCCCCGGGAGGGCGCAGCGTCGCGCGCAACGCAACCTCGAACGTTCCGCTGTTCGGCATTTGCCCGTAGGCCAGGTAGTGAACGTCGAAGGTCGAGGACCGAGACGGCTTGCCCCCTCGAGGCGCGTCGCCGAGCCACTCGTTCACCGTGACCGACGACTGGAGTTGGGTCGCGTCGTGAAACGCCGGTTTGGGAGCGGGAGTCTCTCCGGAAGGAGTCTGTACCGCCGGTTTCGTGGTGCTGCCCTCTTGCGCGCTCGCCGATAGAACCACGACGAAGAAACCGAGGGCGGTGATGATTCGGAAGGGGAGGCCGGTACTGTGGAGGCTGGCACTGCGTTTCGCGAGCGGTGGGTGCATGAGGTCTCTCGGTCTTGCGGGGGTGAGGGTCAATTGTCCGACCCAGGAAGTTCCTTTTCAACGGCGGGGTCGCGATTGAGGTCGTCTTTCTGCGCCTCGCCTGAATCGGGCCGCGTCAGGACGACGTAGGATCGTTCACAATACCGTCTTCCACCGCTCGCCACGGCCGAGTCCACGGGGTACCGTATGGCGCGATCTCGGCCAGAGCGGGTCGACCGGAGAGTCCTCTATCGTTGCACGGAAATCGGGGCGTAATGCGATCGACGTTCACTTGTGGCTTGGTCCTGCTTTTCGTGTCTGGCTGTACCCACACCGAGAAGTTCGACGACGGCTCACTGAAGGCGCACGGTCCGATTCACTGGGCGTCTGGGAAGCAGACCGGCGAGTGGAAGCATTATCACCAAGGCGGAGAGCTTCGCTCGGTCGGCTCGTTCACGGAAGACCTGCAAGTCGGGGAGTGGACGTACTTCCACACCGACGGCAAGAAAGAGATGGAAGGCGACTACGCCGATCACCGCCGGGTGGGTCTCTGGCGCTACTTCCACCGCGGTAACGAAAAGCCGAGCGGCGAGGGCCGTTTTCACCGCGGCTATCAAGATGGCGTCTGGACCTTCTGGGATCGCACCGGCAACCCGATTCAACGCGGCCCGTTCGATCGTGGCAAGCAGAGTTTGCGGTGGGAGTATTGGTACCCGGGCGGTGAGAAGAAGGCTGAGGGATACCACTTCGAGGGCGCCAAGGTCGGGGTGTGGAAGTTTTGGAGCCGCGACGGAAAGCTGGCCGAGAAAGACTACCGCATGCCCGCGGGAGTCGAGCTGATCGTCGAGCGCTCTCCCGTACCGGCCGGCGACGAGCCCGCTCCGGTGCGTCGGATCGGCTTTCAACGCGACGGCAAGAAGATGGGTCGCTGGGCCGCCTACCACCCGAACGGTGAGCTTCGCTTCGTCGGAAACTTCGATGCCGGTGTTCCCGAAGGAACGTGGGTCGTGTACTCCGAAAGCGGAGCCGAGCTCACCGCCGGCACCGTCACCGCGGGACGCCCGGCCGGCAAATGGGAAGCGTTCGGGGACTCGCCGTACACGTGGGAGCCGAGCGCTGACCGCCCGGGTGCGGCGCCGTTTACCGGTGAATGGTTGAGCGCTGAAGACGCCGAGGTGCTCGACATGCAGGGATTGGTCGAGACCTACCTCGCCGAAATGACGTCGAGCATCGGTTTCGACGACGTCGCCGATATTGCTCGCACCACGACCGAAGAAGCCGACGTCTCGGCGCTCGATTCCTCGACCGCCCCGCAATCGGTTCCGACCGCCGACGTCGACTGGACGGCGGACCAGAAGAGCAGCATCAAGGGCATGATCAAGACGTACGGTGACAACCCGCCGGAGGTCGACTCCAAGTACGGGCTGCCCGCGGTGCGTGACGGCGATCGTTCTCGGGCCAGCGCCATGGAAGGGAAGCCGCTTCCCGTCACGGTCTTCGAACGGGCCGAAGGCGGCGAACTCGACATCGCCAAGTTCCAAGGAACGAAGCCGGTGCTGCTCATCATCCTGCGAGGCTACGCAACACGTGTTTGCGTGTACTGCTTCGAGCAGATGATCGCGTACAAGCGAAGCCGGTTGCTCGACGAGTGGAGCGACAAAGTCGAGATCTTGGTCGTCTATCCCGGACCGAGAGAGGGACTCGCCGCGTTCCGCCGTCAGTTCGAGAAGGAACCGGACTACGCGCTCCCCGATTTTCCGGTACTGTACGACCCGAGTCTGGCGCTGACGGCGGCGCTCGACATCGTCGGAGAACAGGCGATTCCCACCACCATGATTCTCGATTCGAGCGGGGTGGTTCGGTTCTCGTACGTCGGAGAGTCGATCGAGGATCGGCCGTCAGCCAAACTCATTGCGGACCAGCTGCGCAAGCATGCCAAGTGAACGGCGAGCGAATGCCGAGAGGGTATCCCTGACATGAGCGGCGACACTGTCGGGAGCGGTATGGGCGGGATGGATCCGACGCAACGCGACTCGCGAGGCGGAGGCAAGGGCGCAACCGGCCCCACTGATCTGCCCGACATTCCCGAAGTTACTCTGACCGATGAGATCGGTCGTGGCGGAATGGGCGTGGTCTATCGCGGCCGCCAAGAGTACCTCGACCGCGACGTTGCCGTGAAGTTCTTGATCGTCGACGCCAACGATAGTGACTACGCCGCGCGCTTTCAGCGCGAAGCGAAGATCCTGGCTGGCTTGGCGCATCCGAACATCGTCACGTGTTACTCGGCCGGTATCACCGCCGATAACAAGCCGTATATCGTCATGGAGTTCATCGACGGACCGAACCTCGCGCAGTGGCTCAGCAAATTGGGGCCGGTCGTCCCCCGTCTGGCGCTCGAGATCGTTCGCGACATCGCCGAGGCGCTGCGGCACGGGTATCGGTCGAACATCATCCATCGTGACGTCAAAGCCGAGAACGTGCTGCTCTCGCGCAAGGTCGCCGCGTCGGTGGGGGCTGCGTTCCCGTACGACGTGAAGCTGGCCGATCTCGGGCTGGCACGTCCGGTGACGCGCGAAGACACCATGATGAACCTTACGTCGAACCGCGAAGTCTTGGGCACGCCTCCGATGATGGCGCCCGAGCAGTTCGAAGACACCTTCTCTATCGACCACCGCGCCGACATCTACGGACTAGCGTGCGTGCTCTTTCAGATGCTGACCGGTCAGTCCGCGTTCACCGGTCGATCGTACGCGGCGATCATCGCCAAGAAGCAGTCTCCCCGCGGTCCCGATCCGCGATCGCTCAAGCCAGACGTCCCCGAGGCGGTTGCCGATCTCGTGACCGAGATGCTCGCCCGTGATCCGGACGATCGTCCACAGACGTACGAAGTGCTGATCCGTCGAATCGACGGCATGATCACCGCGCTCGATAGCGGTCTCGCCCTGCCGTCGTCGGTCGACGTGTTCCACGACGGCAAAACGCAGGTCATCGAGCGTCCCCCGACCACCGTCCTGGTGGAGCGCAAGCCTATCCCCAAGCCGTTGATCGCGGTTGCGGGTGTCGTGTTGCTTGCCATCTTGATCGCTGTCCTTTGGCCGCGCGGTGCGACGTTCACGGCGGTCGGACCGCAGAGTGTCGGCGAGGGCGATCCGATATGGCTGCAGATCGAAGGGGATGACGTCGCCGCGGCCGAGGTTCGTTGGAGTCTTACGCGGTCGGGGAGCGAGCCGACCATCGAACTGCCGGCGGCGGGAGATCGCTTGAACATCGTCGCGCCGAACTGGCACCAGGACTACGACCTCGAGTTCGTGTGGGTCGTGAAGCCGGCGGACGGTGGCGATCATCAGACCGGGTCGATCGTAGTCAACGTCGCCGCGAAGAACGACCCGCCGACGGTGACCGTTCAGCAGAGTTACGCGGCTCGAGCCGGGACGACGCTCACTGTTCAGGCCACCGGCGACGACCCCGAGGGCGGGACTGTTCGCTTCGATTGGCAAGCCGTCGACGGCAAAACCGTGAACTGGGAAAAGCGTGAAGCGGGCGCGTCTCTCTCGCTCTCGCTTCCCGATAGCGAGACCGACTACACCGTGACACTCTCGGTCACGCCGGTCGATTCCGAGGGCGCCGCGGGCGGCGCGAAGACCGTTCGGATCGACGTGGGCAAGGCGCTCGTTGCGCTCGAAGTTGCGATCGTTGATCTCGATCCGGTCGCGGAGGGGGAGCCGGTTCGGCTCGAGGCGTCGGTGACGGGCGGGAATCCCGCCGGTCGTACCTTCCGCTGGCGACAGACTTCCGGCCCGGAGGTCCGTCTGCAAGGTCAGACCAAACCGCTTGCGACGTTCACCGCTTGTTCGCGGCTCACGGCGGCCGCGGACCTCGTGTTCCAACTCGAAGTGAGCGATTCCGATCCGTCCGCGTCGAGGAGCGACACGGTGACCGTGAAGGTGCGACCGGACGATCGCTTCTTCCCCATGACCGCGGCCGGAAAGTCTCTGTTCGCGGGCAAGATGAACAAGATCTTGGAGATTTGGACCCAACGTGGTCAGCCGTTCGACAAGTCGGACCTCGTCGGGGACGGCGTTTGGGGGTCGGGCACGGCCGACTCCGAGTCTGTCTTGACGTATGACGGCATGCCTCGTGGTGACTGGAGGCTGACCGGATTTCTAGACGACGTCACCGTTCCGCAGCCGGCGACGTCGCACGGGATCCGTTTGGAGTTGGTCGAGAGCCGGCACTTCATTCGTTTCGGGATTGAACGCGCCGACGCCGAGAGTCCGCGCCACCTCCACATCTACGAAGAGGTGCGCAGCGGCGGCGATAAGCTAACGCGCGTTTCTCACCAGTCCGTGACCTTGTCTGCCAATGGCTATCTTCACTTTCGCCTGACGTACCGAGACGGCAACTTGCTCTTTCAGTATCACGACGCGCCGTCGCAGGTGTACAAGGGCAATGCCTGGGAAGACAACGAAGAGAGTCTCGATCGCAAGTCGCTGCCGGGACGGATGCGTCCTCGACTTTCCGTCTACGTCGGTGGGGCCGGCATCGCAAAGTTCCACGAGTTCAGCTTGAGCGGCGTGAAGTAGTCTGATGAACCGTCCGCTCTCTGTCTACTTCCCGAGCGCGACCGAAGAAATGGAACGCCTTCTCCAGTCCGAGCTGCAGTCGGGTAACGAAGAGCACCCGGTCGAGGTGATCTATGGCAAGGACGCTCCGGCTGCCCCGACGTACGAAGTATTGATCACCGGTCGGCCCAGCGAAGAGCAACTCCGCGCCTCGCCCGAGCTCCGCGTCTTGTTGATCCCGTTCGCCGGCCTGCCGAAGTCGACCGTCGAAGTCTTGGCCGACTTCCCGGATCTCGCCGTTCACAACCTTCACCACAACGCGGCCCCCACGTCAGAGATGGCGATGGCGCTCTTGCTCTCGGCTGCCAAGGAAGTCATCCCGCTCGACCGCAGCCTTCGCGCGGGTGACTGGAGCGCGCGTTACGATTCGAAGGCTGGGGTGCTGCTGGAAGGCAAGACGGCGTTGATCATCGGCTACGGCGCGATCGGTCGCCGGGTCGCGACCGTGTGTGCCGCGTTTGGTATGACTGTAGTTGCGGCGAGCCGTACCGGGGCGACCGCGTGCGACCCGAGCCCGGTAGAGTTGATCTCCATCGCAGACGTCGCGCCGCGTTGGCCCCAGGCGGACTTCGTTATGGTTTGCGCGCCGATGACCCCGGCCACCGAAGGGCTCATCGGTGAAGAGCAATTGGCCGCGCTGCCCGATGACGCGGTTATCGTTAACATCGGCCGCGGCCCCATTATCGACGAGCGAGCGCTCTACGAATCTCTGCGTGATGGGACGATCGGGGCAGCGGGTCTCGACGTTTGGTATCAGTACCCCGAGGACAAAGAGTCGCGCACTAGTACGCAGCCGTCTGAGTATCCGTTTCACGAGTTGGACAACGTCGTGATGAGTCCGCACCGCGGGGGGCACACTGAGGCGATGGAGCTGCTGCGTACTCGGTACCTGGCGGAGAGCCTTCGGCAGTATGCGGCGACTCGAACGATGCCGTGGCTGGTGGATGTAACGCGCGGGTATTGAGCCTGCGGGATAGCACTCTTGCTCGGCCGCCGGTATCCAGGTTTACGCAGGGGTGCTCTCTCGGCTGTGGGTCCAAACATGGATTTGGGGGCGCCTCACCCCATCCTGCCCGTCCCCGTCGCAACGATCCAAATCCGCTCCGCCAAGTGTGTGACCGACGCGACGGGGACGGGCAGGATGGGGTGAGGCTTCAGAGGTATGTGCACGCGTGCTGCGAGATGGGGTGGGCGCTGACTTGCGCGGTCGCATTTATCGATTGACGACGGGTTGGTCAGGTACGGGGCTGGAAGCGTCCACAGCTGTGGACGCTGGTCGAGCGCCGAGGTGCCGACGGTGATGTTGTCCCACGTGTGTGTCGTTCATTCACGACGACGCGGATCAACGGTTGATACCGGTGACGCGAAATCAGGCGACACTGTCCACAGCTGTCGACACGGACAACGGGTGAAGCGTCCACTTCGCGTTACGAGAACTCGAAGCCGGTTAGTCCGGTGCCGGTGACGACGAGGCGGTCTTGGTGGACGAGTCCGTGGCAGTACTTGCACGTCGTGACGAGGTTGTCGAGCTCGGTGCGGCCGCCGGTGCTTCGTGATTGCACGTGGTGTGCGTGAAGTTCGTGCCTACCTCGGCAGCTTTGGCACCGGTGTCCGTCTCGGGCGAGCACTCTGGCGCGCATTTCAGATGAAGTCTCGGCATCGGGTTCGGCGTCGTCGGTTAGTGGTGCGAGCGGTTGCTCTTCCTCGGGCGCGATGTGTATGACGGTCGCATTCTGGGTTGCGGCGTCCACAGCTGTGGATTCGATCTCTACCCGACCGGCCGCTGTTTCGACCGCAGACGCGCGACAGGTTGGGCACTGGTGGTAGACAACCGTCTTCGTCGGTTCCGTGCCGGGAGTCTTCTCAGTGTCCGACGCGGCGTTATCCGACGGCTCCTCGGCCAGGCTCTTGAGGTAACTGTCGATCAAGATCTCGAGGAACGGTCCGTCGTCGCCGGGTCCACCGTGCTTCAACTGCGCAATCTTGAGCTTCTCCATGATCGCTTCGTACTGATCAGCGGTCAGCGCAAACGTCAACTTCACCAGGTGGGCGGGCAACGAGTACTCGCCGTCACTAGGCGCGTCTCTTCCATCCCCCTTGGCCGCCTTGACCTCACGATCAACCGCGTCCGCCCCGTTCTTCTCCAAGCAATCGATCCAAAGTTGCTCGGTCCGACTCGACGCAACCGACGCCACTTCACGCAACGTGCTCCACGTCATCTTGGCATTCCCAAAAGCCTCCCGCAGTCGCGGCAACTCAGGCAATGCCCGCGCCACCGACTTGTGAGACCAACCGCTCGACTTCTTGAACCCAAGCTTCTTCTGCAAGTAGTGCTCAATAGAACTACAGCCCAATTCAACATACAGCCGCGATTCGTCCATCTGTCGAATGGAATCCAATAGCTCCAGACGACCGCGGTTGCAGTTCAAAACACAAACAACAATCTGATCGTGCAGAGCATGGGCGTCGAGGGCACTCTTCGAAAGAGACATAAATCGAGCTCCAAATCGAAATGTGGGCAAGGCAATCGAAGGCTCAAAGGCAAGTGAAACAACGTCGTAGATCTACCGTTAGAGTATGACAAAACCCTAACATGCATGAAAGTCTAAAGTGCCGAATTCGTGTCTTAATTAAAGGTTTAGAGCGGTTTCGTGTGATTCGTCCACAGCTGTGGACACTGTCAGCCATCTGCCGAACCACGGTCGCCGCGTCCACAGCTGTGGACACTTCCAGTCCCCGAACTCGACCAACCTCGTCGCCCATCGATGAATGCGCCGCTGCAAGTCAGAGCCCACCGCATCTCGCAGCACGCGTGCACATACCTCCGAAGCCTCGCCCCATCCTGCCCGTCCCCGTCGCGTCGGTCACACACTTGGCGAAGCGCATTTGGATCGATGCGAGGGGGACGGGCAGGATGGGGTGAGGCGCCCCCCAATCCATGTTTGGACCCAGAGCAGAGCGAGCCCGCCGTGCAATCGCGGGAATCGTTTGCGGAGCCGCCGCTTGCGGGCAATGTCACCGGGGATCGATGCGACGGGGACGGGCAGGATGGGTGAGGCGCCCCCAATCCATGTTTGGACCCAGAGGAGAGAGAGCACCCACTTGCGCCAATCCAGATACCTCTGCCCGAGCCAAGCAGCGCTCACCCGTTACGCCAACAAGTCCTCGATCACATGACCGTGCACGTCCGTCAATCGGAAGCGACGCCCCTGATACTTGTGCGTCAGCCGTTGGTGATCAACCCCGAGGATCCGCATGATCGTCGCCTGCAAGTCGTGCACGTGCACCGCGCCGGGCGTGAACGCGTGCTTGCTGGGCGATATCGGCTGCCCCGACTCGTCGGCAATGTTGTACCCGTAGTCATCGGTGCGACCGTAACTGAAGCCGTGCTTCACTCCAGCACCGGCCATCCACAGCGTGAAACAGCGCGGGTGGTGGTCGCGTCCGTAGTTGCGGCTCGTCAGCCGACCTTGCGAGTACGCCGTGCGGCCAAACTCGCCTCCCCAGATGACCAACGTGTCGTCGAGCAAGCCGCGTCGCTCGAGGTCGAGGATGAACGCGGCGGATGGCTGGTCTGTCTCCTTGGCTTGCCCGCGGATTGCGCCCGGCAGATTGTCATGTTGATCCCACCCTTGGTGATAGAGCTGCACGAAACGCACATCGCGTTCGAGCAGTCGTCGGGCAAGCAAGCAGTTGGCGGCGTAGGTACCCGGCACCCGAGCGCTGTTGCCGTAGAGGTCGAAGGTTTCTTGCGGCTCGTCCGACAGATCCGTCACCTCGGGCACGCTGGTTTGCATGCGGTAGGCCAGCTCGTACTGCGCGACTCTCGATTCGATCTCCGGATCGAGTTCCTGTGCGTACTGGTGCCGATTCAACTCGGCCAAGCGATCGAGCATGGCGCGCCGTCCCGACTGGCAGAGACCGTCCGGATTCGACAGGAACAGCACCGGGTCCTTGCCGGCTCGGAAGCGCACCCCTTGGTGACGCGAATCGACAAAGCCCGAACCCCACAGCCGGCTGTAGAGCGGTTGGCCGCCCTGTCCCGCGCTGACCAAGACCACGAACGACGGCAAGTCCTCGTTCATCGAGCCCAAGCCATACGACAGCCACGCCCCGAGGGACGGGCGCCCGGCCTGTTGCGCACCGGTCTGGAAGAACGTGACGGCCGGGTCGTGGTTGATCGCTTCGGTGTACATCGATTTCACGAAGCAGAGTCGGTCTGCAATGCCGGCCGTGTGCGGCATGAGTTCGCTGATCCACGCGCCGCTCTTGCCGTGACGGGCGAACTTGAAGTGCGACCCGGCCAGCGGTATCGACGCTTGATTGGAAGACATTCCGGTCAGCCGCTGTCCGCGACGAACGTGCGCCGGAAGTTGGCGACCGTTTTCCTCGATGAGCTTCGGCTTGTAATCGAAGAGATCGAGATGCGACGGACCGCCCGACTGAAACAGATACACGACGCGACGCGCCTTGGGCGGGAAGTGCGGGGCGAGCGGGACCAGCCCTTGCGCCGATGGCGCACCGAACGCGTCAGCCCCGAGCAGCGAAGCGAGCGCCGCGCCGCCGAGGCCCGCCGCGCCCTTCGCGAAGAAGTGACGTCGCGTGATATTCAGCGGACCGAGACCGGGAATGGAATGCGGGTCGTTCATCGTTTCCACACTGTCGCGTCAAGGTTGAGAATGGTCTGAGCGATGACCGTGGCCGCGGCGACTGCCACCGGGTCGAGCCCTTCGCGCGGTTTGTGCTCTCCCGCGGTGGCTAGCTTCTTCGCTTCGTCTGGGGCGTCGCGGTAGCGCAACTCTTCCGCTCGGTACAGTTCGAGCAGTGTGCGCGCTTCAAACGCATCCGGTGCCCGCCCCGTCAACAGCCGGAAACCGAACGCAATTCGGGAGGCGTGTGTATCGCCACCTTCGACGAGCATGCGCTCTCCGAGGCAACGCGCCGCTTCCACGAATTGAACATCGTTGAGGAGCACCAAGGCTTGCAGCGGTGTATTGGTCCCGCGCCGTCTCGACACACAACTCTCTCGATGCGCGGCGTCGAGAATCACCATGTTTGGATTGGGCGCAGTCCGTTTCCAAACCGTGTAGAGCGAGCGACGGTAGAGCGATCGTCCGACACTCTGGCGATACGCCGGGCTCATGGTGTTCGCTTCACGCCACAGCCCTTTCGGCTGATACGGGCTCACCGGCGGTCCGCCGACTTGGCGTTCCATGATCCCCGCGGCGGCGAGGGCCGAGTCGCGAAGCATCTCGCCCGTCAGTCGTCCGGAAGGGCCGCGCCACAACAGTCGATTCTTCGGGTCCTCTTGCGCGTAGGCAGATTGCGTCGAGCGTTGACGGTAGGTGGCCGAGAGCACAATGCGTCGGCAGAGGTTCTTGTGGTTCCAGTCATCGAGAACGAACCGACGGGCTAAGAAGTCGAGCAGGCGCGGGTGCGACGGCGGCTCGCCCTGTAGTCCGAAGTCTTCGCTGGTCGAGACGATTCCGCCGCCGAAGAACGATTGCCAAACTCGGTTCACGGCGACACGCGCGGTCAGCGGATGCATGGGTTCGGTCAACCAGCGCGCCAACCCCAGGCGGTCGCTGCGCGCCATGGCGGGCATGGGGGGGAGCGAGTCGGGTGTCTTGCGAGCGACTCGCGCCGCTTCGGTGCGTGGCGCATCGTACGCACCGCGCGCCAAGAGATAGGTCGGGGTCGGTTCGGCGCGGTCCTCCATGACCGAGGTTTCGACGACCGGGTTTCGCGCGTCGAGCCACCGCTTGAGCGCCGTCCGGCGTTCCTTGCGCAACGTTTGCAGTGGCTCGTCCAAAGTCGACAAGTAGTGATCGATCCGCAGCGGTTCCGGTGCGGCCGTCAGGGCTTCCGGCGTCACCAACGATTGCACCTCGAGGGCGGAGAGTGCGCGCGCGAACACGTTCAGTTCATCGAGGATGGCTCCGGTCAATCCGGCGTCTCGGAAGCGCGCCCCGAAGGCGACGCCACTGCCGCCTGCCGACGGCGACTTGCTGAGCCGGTCGTGGAGAGTTTCACTCTTTGCCGCAGCGCCATCGACGAACAACGTCAATCCGCGCGCACGTCCTTCACCGGTCGAGCGCGCCGCGACGTGCACCCAGCGATCGCGCGGTAGGGGAGTCGTAGCGCGAATAGCGATGGCGTTCCCCGGCCAGAAGCGAATTGTCCCGAGTTGCAGCCGCCCGTCTCGGAGCACCAACTCGGTTCCGAACCGGCCGACGTCGGTACCTCCGGTGCGGTGGAAAATGACGGCATCGCCGAGTTCCTTCGGAACGCGGATCCAGAATGCGATGGTAAACGGCTCCCACGGTCGCAGCGCCCCGGCAACCTTGGGGAAATTCGCCGCGTCGTCGCCGCCGAACTGAAGACCCTTCCCGACGCGCGCTTCGACAAAGGCGTCGGCCGCCGACGCCGAACCAGCCGCGCCTCCTTCGACTCGGTTCGCCACGCTGTTCTTCGGACCCAATGCGTCGAGCGCGTAAGAGCCCGCCGGCTGCGGGGCCTCGACGGGCTGGTTCTCTTTTGCCCAGCGCGTTGCCTCGGTTTGCGCGGCCGCGAGCCGAGCGGCGATTCGCGCATCGATGTCGCGCAGGCTCTTGTCGGACTCTTGCATCGCTCGCTCCTGTGCCGCGTTCGGAAGGAGCAGCGACGGCGTCGGGACTCGAGACGAGTCGTGGTACATGCCCCACTCGTCGATCGAGTTGAAGAACGCCATCAGTTGATAATACTCGGCCTGAGTGATGGGGTCGTACTTGTGGTCGTGGCAGCGCGCGCACTCGAGAGTCAGACCTAGCACCGCGGTTCCGAGAGTGTGCACGCGATCGGCGGCGTACTCTGTGCGGAACTCCAACTCGACGCTGCCGCCTTCGTTGGTCATGCGATGGATGCGGTTGAATGCGGTGGCGAGGCGCTGGTCACGCGTTGCCCCCGGCAAGAGATCACCCGCGAGTTGCCACGAGAGAAAGTCGTCGTACGGAAGGTTGTCGTTGAACGCACGGACAACCCAGTCGCGGTACGGCCACGCGGGCGTCAACTGGTCGGCCTGGTATCCGTAACTGTCCGCGTAACGTGCGACGTCGAGCCACGGCGTTGCCATGCGCTCACCGAACGCAGGCGAAGCGAGCAGCCGGTCGACCGCGGTTTCGTACGCTTGCTCGGACTTGTCGGCGAGGAACGCGTCGATCTCTGGCAGAGTCGGCGGCAACCCGGTGAGGTCGAGCGTCGCGCGGCGCAACCAGAGTTCACGTGACGTTTCCGGAGAGGGCGCCCAACCCTTCTGCTCCAACTTGGCGAGCACGAACCGATCGAGCGGGTCGCGCGGCCACGACTCCTGCTCGACGGTTGGGGTGGGAATGCCGGCGGGCAGCGCGATCAACGACCAATGGGTCGGATAGTCGGCGCCAGACTCGATCCAGAGTTTGAGCTTCGAAATTTCATCGGCCGAGAGCGACAGCTTCGACTCGGGCGGAGGCATGCGGTCTTCGGGGTCGTCACTGATCACCCGCTGGAACGCGACGCTGTCTTCGACGTCACCGGCCACGAAGGCGTGTTTGTCGCTGCGCTTGAGTGTTCCGAATGCTCCGGCTGGAGTGTCGAGCCGCAGCTTCGCCTTGTTGGCGGCTTGGTCCGGACCATGACACGGGAAGCAGCGGTCCGAGAGGATCGGTCGGATGTCTCGATCGAAATCGACGGGCTGGGCCGTCGCAACGGTGGCCGAGAGAACGACCGCTGAGCAAAGCGAGATCAACAGCAGGAGAGTGGTGACGGTGCGCGGCATAGCCCGTATCTCTTCAACGCGAGGGGAGTCACTTGGCACTCGCATTGTAGCCGACGACGTCTCGCTTGGGTCAGCTCCTCAACCGCCCCGATCTTCAGAACTTCCAGTCGACCCCGAGCTCGAACCAGAGATTGTCGTCGTCGATACCGATCAAGTCGAACCAGTCGCGGAGGTCTCTGTCGAGGATCGTCGAGCCGTTGATGCTCGTGAAGATGGTCGTGCGGTCATCGAAGCGGTAGTTCACTCGTGCTTTGCCGACGAGATCGGCCAAGCCGCTCTCGCTGAGCCCGTACGTCCACAGCGAGTGATCGCCGTCCGAATAACCGACGTGGGCCCCGAGATCGACCGTGAACGCCCGAATCGGGATCACCTTTCGTGCGCCGATCTTGGCGTAGTACCCGTCGACCTCATCCCAGTCCAGGTGGAGCTCGGCCTCGGTGGTGATGCCTAAGACCTCGCCGGCGCCGCTGATGAAGAACTCGGTCGTCGTTCCTCGCTCACCGTTCGGGAAGATTCGGCCGTTGGGAAGAATGTAGCTCACTGCCCCGATCGTAGCGCTGAACGCGCCGATACGACGACCGTACGCCAACATGAAGTCGATTTCGCTGAATTTGCCGCCGAACCCGTTGGGGAACCAAGCGTCGCCGGTGGTGTTGCGAAGGTCCATGTTGCCGAAGCTACTAACACGCAGGTTGCCGCCGTCGATCGTCGGAGTATCGATCTTCAGTTCGCCCTGGAGGACGTCGTTGTCGTTCTGCACCATGCCGCGGTGCATGTACTTCGTTGATCCGAGCAAGGTCGCGGTGACGCGCGGCGTCACCGGATCGGGAAGAATGCAGCCGGTCAGAAGGCAACTGACCAGGAAGACGGCACCATGCAATCGCGTCCGGCGCCCGACGTTCGTTCTCAAATAGCTCATGAACCTTGCACCTCTGCGTATTGAGCCTCGGTGTACGGGGGCAGTCTTAACGAAAACCGATCGGTCACGCCCTGAAAAATGGTGAGTCTGCCGTGACTTGTGCCGAGTTACCCAGCCAACGCGTTGATCTAAAATGGCTTACCGCAGCAGGGCTTCCGTCCATCGTAACTCCCGCGTGATGCCGTTGACTAGTTCCGTTGCGTGTTTTGTCGCCGCGAGGAGCGGCCACGTGTACGTCTCAATGACGATGTGCGGCGGGTCGCTATGACGCCTTGCATGCGCTACCGCGTCCGCGGTCTCCTTGCGCGTCGTCGACAATCGATCGAGTCGAGCCCGGGAGAGCGGTACGTGGTAGTGGACGCGGATCTCTTCGCACTCGCTCAGGTGCTGTGCATTGAGACGGTTCAGATCCGACCCGCGAACGATAGTGCCGTCGCGGCGTCGCCCGGCAAACTGGTGGAGGTACTTTGGTTCACGGTACTGACGTAGTTCGCGAACCGCGGCCGGTGAACGCGCGGGGTTCTTGAGTGCGATGGCGTTGGTCACGTGGAGCTTCCCGACCCGAAGCCCCGCGGCCTCGAGCGTCTTCCACTCACGCACGGGGTCTCGGAAGAGGACTGACTGGTGACAGACGTCGAGGTTCACCTGAAAGAAGCGGTGCAGCGTTTCTTCGGCTTTACGCTTCGAAAGCCCGAGCGGCTTGCCGATCGTGCTGAGTGCATGCGGGGCGATGTTATCGCGAAACAGCGTCACGACATCGGATGCGACTTCGAAGGTCGTATCGGGTTCGGGCTCGGCGGTGAGCACGATGGTCGCCCCACGATCGCGTTCGAGCTTTGCCAAGTGCGTGACGACGCGTGAGTAGTTGCGACCTATCGCGGCGTGATCTCGCGGCCCGTCTCCCCACGCTCGGTAGGTCCCGCCGAGCGTCGAGATCGTGCCGACCATACCTTGCGGCAGGAGGTCCGCCATGAGGTCGGCGATCGCACACGTCAGGGTCGCACGTTCGACCTTGGTCCAAGGCGGTGAGTAGACCTCTTCCTTGACCCGGCGCTTGTGAAAGTCTTCGAGCGGGAACGCGTTGATCGAGAAGACGAACAAGTCTCGCGCGTAGAGCGCCGCGCGTAGAGCGTCCCGTTGCTTTTTCGATCGCAGATCATCGATGAGCGCGCGCCCGACGTGCGGGACGATGCCAAACGGTTGGCCGGGCGCGACGCGGTCCCGGATGGGAACGACGAAACGATCGAGCACCCCGACGAACTCTTGCAAGCTTCGCGCGGGGTGAACGTTCATCTCGTAGGAGAAGAGGAGCGTCGGGCGACGCCGCGATTCGATGAGCACGAACCTGGCTCAGTCGCCCGAGGGGTACGACACCTTGCCGAGGACACCTTGGACCTTGGCGTTGTTGTGCACGATGTCTACGAGCGTCAGGTCGCCGTCGATGTTCTGGAACTCCGGCTTGCCGGTGTTGTTGCGCGCAGTGACGTTGCCGGTGATGAACCGAACCTGCAACACGCCCGACGCATCGTCGATTTGAACCTCACCCGTGACGAGCTGCACCATGAGGGAGCCGGCGCCGTCGTTGATCGATACCAGTCCCGACAGGTCCTGCAGTTCGGCGCCAGCTCCGGTGCTGGTCAGTTCGACTCCGCCGCGGACGTTGGTGATCTTGATGTGGCCGCCCGAGTGGTTCACGGCCAGCCCTGACTCGAGCGACGCAATGTTGACGTCGCCACCGGTGTTGTCGAGCGAGACTCGGATCGTGGGCGGTAGGGTTATGGTCACGTTGCAACTGTAGTCTTGGTGGTCCGACAGGTTCGGCTCGTTCAGAATCAGCGCTGGGTTCTCGGTGCCGCTCGAAACGAAGCGAACCGGAATTTCGCTCAAAATGCGCTTGGCCTCGCGGACGTTTTCCGCACGGCTCTCGAGGGTTGCTCGCGCCGTGATCGAACGCGCGGAGGCGTCGCCGATGATCGTGACCGTGCCGCGTCCGGTGCGCACCTTCAAGCTGGTGACCGAGTCCCCAGGGATTTCGTCGGAGTCCTCGGTCCCGTATCCGGACTCTGTCGTCTCGACGATCTTGGGGTGGTCGATTCCGCCGTTGTTCGACTCGCCGGTCGATCCACGGTTGCCGACGTTCGACCCTCCGTCGCGGGGGCCGCTGCCGTTGCCGGTGTTGCCGGAACGATTCGGGAGGTTGCAGCCAGAGATCGTGCAGAGGGCGACCAGGATCGCAAGGAAAGAGGCAGAGCTCCGCATGCGGAGGTCCTTTCGAGGGAAGTGTCCGATTCTGAAGGGCTTCGGGGCCGCGGGACCGGTGCATTTTGCGGTGTCCGTGAGTCGGCGGAATCGAGCAGTATACGAATTCGGCCGGGCGATGGCAGAGGTTCTCGCCAGCTCTGTGACATCTCCGCGCGTAATTCTAGAACTCGTTTCCAGTCGGTGCTTTCCGGAATTGAACTGGCTAGAATCGACGGCGGTTGGAGCGGCGGAGGATCAGAAGGGGACTTCTTGATGAGTTCGAGTGAAGGCAACGCACCGCTCCGAGATGAGAACGGGGGTTCTGGCTTGGAGGCGCGCCTCAGTGCTTTCCGCGAGGACTTCAGCCGGGTCCGCACGGAAGTCGCGAAGATCGTCGTCGGCCAAGACAACGTCGTCGAGAGTACGTTGATCGCATTGTTCGCGGGCGGGCACTGCTTGCTCGAAGGGGTGCCGGGTCTCGGGAAGACGCTTCTGGTCCGCACGCTCGGCGAAGTGCTCGACCTCAAGTACTCCCGCATTCAGTTCACGCCGGACTTGATGCCCGCGGACATCATCGGAACGCGCATCGTCATGGATCGTGACGATGGCAGTCGTCAGTTCGAGTTTCAGCGCGGACCGATCTTCGGACAGATCGTTCTCGCGGATGAGATCAACCGGGCCACTCCCAAGACCCAGTCGGCGCTACTCGAAGCGATGCAAGAGCACACGGTTACGGTCGGTCGTGACCGTCACCAACTCGAAGAGCCGTTCCTGGTCATGGCGACGCAGAACCCGTTGGAGATGGACGGAACGTATCCGCTGCCGGAAGCGCAGCTCGACCGGTTCATGTTCAAGATCAACGTTCCGTTCCCCACGCGCGAAGAGCTGGGGGAAGTCATGAGCCGGACCACAGACGTATACGACGTCAAGCCGGAAGAAGTGATCGACGGTCCGACAATCATTGGCTACCAGGAACTCGTTCGCGAGTTGATCGTCGCGCCGCATGTTCGCGACTACGCCATTCGATTGATCCTCGCGACTCATCCCGACGACGTCACGTCGCCCGCAATCGTCAAGCGCTTCGTTCACTATGGAGCCAGTCCGCGTGGCGCGCAGGCGTTGATGCTCGGCGGTAAGGTTCGAGCGGCGCTCGATTCGCGCTATAACGTGAGCTTCGACGATGTGCGCGCCACCGCGTACCCCGCGTTGCGGCACCGCATGATCCTCAACTTCGAAGGCGAAGCCGAAGGCAAGAGCGTCGACGAGATCCTCGATGAGATCATTGAGTTGGTTCCTGAGGTTGCCCCTGATGCACTTGCATCCTGAGGGGCAGTCCGATCATGCCCGAAGACCCGTACGTGCCCGAAGACAAGGATCCCGAAGACAAGGGCTCCGAGGACTCCCCGGTTCCGGCTAGCGACGTCGCTAGTGCATACGTCGGCGGACCGGCGAAGAGTCCCACTAGTGATCGCCCCAAGCTGCTCGACGACGAGTTCCTGGCCAAGATCCAGAAGCTGTCGCTCGTCTCGCGCAAGACCATCACCGGGAGCATCAAAGGCGAACGTCGTTCGCGCAAGCGCGGCTTCTCCACCGAGTTCGCCGACTATCGAGACTACGTTCCCGGCGACGATCTGCGCTACCTAGACTGGAACATCTACGGCCGGCTCGATCGACTTTTCATCAAACTGTTTCACGAGGAAGAAGATCTGACCGTCAGTATTCTGGTCGACGTATCAAAGTCGATGGAGACCGGCGCGCCGGAGAAGCTGTTCTACTCACTGCAAGTGGCGGCGGCGCTAGCGTACGTCGGCTTGGTCGCCGAAGACCGCGTGGGGATCTACCCGTTTTCTGACGAACTGCACGCGCCGTTTCGTCCGGTGCGCGGAAAACGCAACGCTCCGCGTCTGTTCAATTATCTGCAAACACTGCGCGTGGGAGGCGAGACCAACCTCGAACGCTCGTTCCGCGCCTTCTCCCATGCGTTCTCGCGGCGCGGCATGGTCGTCGTCATCTCGGACTTGCTCGACCCGACCGGTTTTAGCGATGCGTTGCGTCACATCACGGCGCGCAATATCGAGACGTATCTCATTCACGTGCTGTCTCCCGAAGAGGTGAACCCGGATCTCGTCGGTGATCTGCGATTGATCGATTGCGAGCAAGGCACGTCGATGGACGTCTCCATGAACCAACGCATCCTCGCGGCGTACCGCAAGAGCATCGAAGACTTGCAGGCGTCCATTCGCCACAACGCTAGCTTACGCGGGATCTCCCCGCTGTTCGCCACGACCGACGTGTCGTTCGATCACCTGATCCTGGGATACCTGCGAAAGCGAGGGATCCTCGGATGACATTCGCCAACCCCGCGGCGCTCTTGGGCCTGCTGTTCATCCCCGCCGTGATTTTGCTGTACTTCCTCAAGATCAAGCGTCGTCGAGTGGTGGTGTCGAGCACGCTCCTGTGGGCGCGAGTGCTCGAAGATCGCCGCGTCAACTCGCCGTTTCAGCGGTTCCGCAAGAGCCTCCTCTTGTTGCTACAGATCTTGGCGATCCTCTTCTTCGTCGGCGCGCTCGCTCGGCCGGAGATGATCACCGAGAACGTGCCGGGTCGCGCCAACCTGCTCATGATCGACGTGTCGGCCAGCATGTCGGTGGACGAAGACGGTCGCACTCGACTCGAACTCGCGAAGCGACTCGCCAACGAGTACGTCGAGGCGATGGGCTCTGACGAGCGAGCGGTCATCATTCCGTTTTCGAACCGAGCCGAAGCGATCACGCCGACCACGTCGGATCGTGCGCTCCTGAAGAGGGCCATCGATTCGCTCGAAGTGGTCCCGTCGCCGACCGACCTCGACAGCGCCATGCAACTCGCCACGTCTATCGCCAAGAACTTGGGAGCGTCGCCGACTGATCAAGTCGAGAACATCACGGTCATCTTCTCCGATGGCGGCTTCCCGGTGTGGGAGTCCGAAGAAGTTCCGCTGCTCGTCGACTACGTGAAGATCGGCGCTCGCTCGGACAACTCCGGAATCGTCGCGCTCGCCTCGCGAGTGGACTTCGCCGAGTCGACGACGCTACAGGTGTACGTCGAGGTCAAGAACTTCGGCCCCGACCCGGTGGACGGGTACATGTCGATCTTGCGCGACGGTGTCGAAGTTCGCGCGGCGGAAGCGAACCTTGCACCCGAAGAGAAGTGGTCGCGTTCGTTCGAGACCGAGTTCACGGGCGGTATCCTGACCGCCGTCTGGAAACCGTCGGGCGACGACGCGTTGGAACTCGACAACCGGGCGTGGTTGGAGATTGCACCGCGTCGTGAGTTGATGATCTGGCGCGTCGGTGACGACAACCTGTTCATCGACGAAGGAATCCGAGCCATCCCCAACGCGCAGAGCGAGTTCGTTTCTCCTAGCGAGGTCACGACGAAGCTTGAAGCGAGCGAACGACTGCCCGATCTTATTCTTTGGGATCGAGTCGCGCCCGACACGCTGCCAATCGGCGTGAACCATCTCTTCTTCGGAGCGGTGCCTCCCGACGTTTGGGAAACGACCCCGGAGGTCGAGTTTCCTCCCGTCGTCAGCTGGGATCGTTCGCACCCGGTCAATCGCTACGTCAACTACTCGCTGCTCGACGAAGCGGTCGAGCGCTCGTTCGTTTTCTCGCGCTTGCCCAACACCAAGCTGCTCGTCGAAACGAGCGACGGGGGGTTGATCGCAAGCTTTACGGCGGCGGGAACACGTGGCATTGTTGTCGGCTTCGACTCTCTGCGCTCGAGTTGGCCGCTCGACTTGTCATGGCCGTTCTTCCTCTACAACTCCATCCAGCATCTCACCGCCAACGAGCTGAATACCGGGACCGGGGTACGGGCCGAAGAGTTGATAAGCCTTCGCATGCGGGGCCCGGTGCAGAAGCCGAAGGTCACGCGCCCCGACGCCAGGACCGATGAGTTGCAGATCGACGCCTTCGGATGGATTCGTTATCCCAAGACCAACGAACTCGGACCGTACCGGTTCGAGTGGGAAGAGCCGGACAGGGGCGGCGAAACCCTTACCACCCGAGAACACTTCGTGCCGGTCAACTTGCTGTGGGCGCGCGAGTCTCGCGTCGCCCCGCGCGAAACGCTCGAACTCTCGGGAAGCGTCGTGCAAAGCTCCGAAGCACGCGGCGTGTTTCGTCGCGAGTTCTGGCCATGGGTGGTGGCGCTGGCGTTGGCGTTGGTCTTGGTCGAGTGGTACTTCTATCACCGGCGGTAGAGGCCGAACCAACGCGGGACGCTTTGCGAACTCGACCACGAACTTCTAGCGACTCGATCAGAGACGTCTCTCAGAGAGAACAGCGCGACGTCGCGGCGGCCATGTAGCCATGGTACGCGCGAGCCGATGGCTTCCTCAGTAACCAATGGATATCATCTTCGTCGTGTGACTCTTCAGTCGTCCAGACGCGCAGCGCTATGAAGGACGGCATGACTACTGCGGGGGCAGGGTTTGGAAGTGTGGGTCGATGATGACCATGCGAGTTTCTTGGATAGTGTTTGTCGCCGCGTTGAGTTTGCCGAGTTTCGCCAGCGCGGACTCGGCGTGGATTTGCAGTCGGAGTAGCAACCTCGTCGTCGAGTACGATCTCGGCGTGCTATCACCGGCGTATTCGTTCCAACACGAAGTCGAGATTCCGGGCCAGGTCATTACCGGCATTGCGGGGATCGAATGGGACGCCGACATCGAGCGGTTTTATCTCCTGTTGTTCTTCGAGAACGAGCCGGACACGACCTACCTCGCCACCTGGGAACCGTTTCTCGGCGCGGTCGAGGTCATCGGTAACACTGGCGCTGTCTACGATTGCCTAGCCCTCGACGACGTGGGCGTCCCGCACACCGTCTCGCCTTGGTCCGCGACCCCAGGTGCCGCATATGTTTCGATCGATCCGACGACCGGATTGACCACGGACGTGTGCTCCATGATTACACCCGGAGAGAACCGTCAACTCGCATTCGATCCTACGACCGGCGAGTTCGTTCACGCGCGTACCTTCGTACTGGAACGAATCATCGGATCGGTGTCCGGCGTTTGCACGATGAACGCCACCCCCCTCCTCGATGCGCTACCCTTGCTGTCGGCATTTGGATGGTCGCCGATACACGGGGCGTTTCTCTGGCTCGGGTGGAACCAGCTGTACACGATCGATCCTCTCAGCGGAGACGCGCTGCTCCTCGGCGAGTTGTTGCCCACCGCGATCAGCCCGGACATCACGGACCTGTCGGTGGGTCCGGAAGTGACCTTGTCCACGCCAATCACCCCACAGATGGTCGTCCGAGGCGATTCCAATGATGACGGAATGGTCAACATCGCCGACGCCGTTCACACGCTCGGTGTGTTGTTCACGGGAACTCCGATGGAGTGCATCCACGCCAGTAACGTAAACGACGACCCAAGCTTCGACATCGCCGACACCGTCTACCTGCTGTACTGGTTGTTCGTTCCAGGCAGCCCGCCTCCAGTGTTCCCCGGACCGTTCGGCTGCGGAGCGCTTCCGCCCCCGACACTCCCGTGCCCGGCCTACGCGGCCTGTCCCTAAGAGGGCGTTCGTCTCGGGGTTCGCCGATCGCGGCCCCGGGACGGTTCCCGATGACGGCAAATGGCAGTAACAGGCACACGTCAGGTCCGCGTGGAATCACGATTTGGATTCAGGAACGGAAGGTGGCGTAGGCGCCGGTCGTCGAACGCGCAACGGCTGGCTGGTGGTGCGACCGAATGCGGTCTGTCGCGAGGACCCGAGGACTAGTCTCCTCAGAAGACTCCGAGTTCGGAGACCCAAGTGTCCACAGCGTCGTGGGATGGGGAGTCACTGTCACCGCGTGCCGGCGTGCCGTTCGTGAGTTCGCGCCGGCGCCGGACGAACCGTGTGGACGGGAGTGTCTACGTATGAGTCGCGAGCTACTCACCGAACCAGCTGGGGTCCAGCCCCTCGCTCTTCATCCGAGCCACGTTCACGGTGCGATCGAACGGGATGACGCCCGACTTGGTGAGTCGCTGTCGTTGGTTGTCGGCGAATCGATGGGCGTACGCTTCTCGTTCAGCGCTCGGTTTTGCGAAATATACCCTTGCCAGCTCGTCCCGGGATCGTGTCGCCGAGATCCGATTTTCGACGTCTTCGATGTAGTGCGCGTTGTGCCCAATCTCGTGAGGGAGTGTTCGGTACAGCTGCGTGGCTCGGGAGGAGTCTCGGGATTGCGTGACCTCGAACGCACGCTTCGTTTCGATGACTTCATGGCCATCCTCACGAAGACGGGCGAGCTCTTCTTGATCGGCCAGCGAGAGTGATCGACTCCGTGGGGTCATCATCCCTGGCTCCTGCGCCTCGATGATGAGGGCCGGTCCCTCATACTTGCCCAAGTCGGCCCAGTAGACAAAGCGACCCCAGACGGGACTCAAGATGGACTGCTTACGAGTCGGTTGTCGGAGGATGTACCGGTCGACGTGAGTCTGCGCTTCGGCCGGAATGCTCGTCAGCATTTTGACGAGATCATCGATCGTGCAGCAGTGGCAGCAGTCTTTCCGGGTCGGCTCAACTAGGAACGTGATATCTCGGCCGCCTATCTTCCGCTTTATCACTACGGGGTCGGTGAGGACCTCGTAGTAGATACGACTCTCCTCCCAGCGCCACGGAATGGTCAGGCGGTTGTCTTGCCCATGCCCAGACTTCTCGGTGCCTATGTTGCGGTTTCGTCGTCTCGCGTCATAGCCGGGTTTCATCGGACTCCGTTGCTACTGGCCGGAATTCCTTCGTTGGGTAGCTGTCGAGCTTACGCGACAAGGCACATCCTGACTTGCTTACTCCATGCCGGGCAGTTTCTCCTGAGACGGGTCCCGAAGCCGACCCCGGCGGTTGCCCGCGGCGCCCGTCTCCTTGTCGAGCACTCGGACCGTCCACTCGTAGAGTCGGTCGGCCTCCGCTTGGCTGTTTCCGATGGCCGTGACCCCGATCTTCCCGAACTGAGACAGCGCTCCGATCATGTGGAAGAGAACCCCGGTCTGCTGAGTGGGCCGGAAGCTGAGGCCCTGATGCGTCAGGATGTTGATGAGGTCTTCCGGTAGGAGCCCGCGATAAGTGGGGGAGCTCAGCGCGTCCGTAGAGAAGTAGTACTTCTCTTCTCCGTCCGGCGTATGGAACAGCCCCGACTCGGCATCGAGTGTGCCTGAGGTCAGGAACTCGAGCGCTTGGAACGGGTGTGTGGTGCCTCCCATCCGGAGGTTGATCTCGAGGGCGACGATCTTCGACTCCGAGCCCGATCCCCAAGCGAGGAAGTCGACCGAGAAACGGCCCACCACTCCCTTTGCGGCGAGGACCTCGGCGACCTTTCGGCTCTCTTCAACGATGAGCGACCGATAGCTCTCCGCCGCCGGAAACCGGCACCCGACGTAGGCCTGGGCGCTCGGCCCGCCGAGCACCTGCTCGTGCGTCGAGATGACCGAAGGCACTCCGTTTGGTCGGACCCGCATCTGGACGCTAGGGGAGGTGAGGTTCGACCCGACGATACGCTCCTCGACTACTCCCTGCATCGTCTCGAACTTCCCGAAGAACGACTCGGGCGTTTCTTCCTCTGCGTTGAATTGTAGGTTCTCGAGCTCGGCGTCGATCGCTTGCACGCGATCGCTGGCATCGGTATCTCCCGGCGGATAGCGAAACAGCGCGTTTCCTTCGCCGGAAAAGCTGTGATCGAGTTTCACCACCGCCTCTTGCAGACCGGGGCGCCGAACCTCCAATTCGCTCAGCGCCTCCGCGCAATCCTGGCGCGATCGCAGCCCCTCTGCCCCGAGCGCGACGGGCACGCCCGCCTCGATGAACACCTGCCTGCTTCCGGTCTTGGTGCCGAGCGGAAGGAGCTCGGGGTCCAGTCCATTGAGAGGAATGCCGAGTTCGAGCGCGAGCTTGCGTTCGAGTGTGGTCGAATTGAAGCAGGTCAAGTAAGCGCGCCGACGGTTCCCGACCCATTCCCGGATGCGGGTAATGGTCCGAGGCCGCTCCAGGATCTTCTGCGTAAGCGGGACCGGGCTGTTATCCATCACGTTCAAGAGCCCGAGCCGCTTCCATGCATGACCGGAAGGAACGCCTCCCAGGAGATTCAGGTAGTAGTCGATGATGTCCAAGTGGATTGGCTGCGACGTCACGTAGAGAACGCGCGCCCCGGGGTTGCGCAGCCGCATGAGCGTGAACAGCAGCCGTTCCTCGTAGAAGGAAACGCCCCCGATCTTGGCGAGTTCGTCGCGGTCGAAACTCAGCGACGGGACGACCACCGAAGTGTGCTCCCACGCTCGCTCCGTGCTGGTCTTCTCCCAGATCGGGAGCAGACGCGCTTGAAGCTCGGAGAAGCGGTCCCGGTCGTTCGTTAGATCCAAGTAGCCTCCTGAGTTCGTCTCTCCCACCCGGAGAGCTAGTGCAGACCACGCTCAGGTTACCCCGGGGGAACCTCCAGTAATAGACCGGCTCGGCCGACCTCACGGGCAAAGATGGCAGTGACAGACACCCGTCAGGTCCGCCTCGGATCACGGTTTGGATTCAAGAACGGAAAGGTTGAGTAGGCCCCCGTCGCCGCAAGCGCGCGCTTGGCAGGTGGTGCGATCGAATGCGGTCCGTCGCGAGGCTAGTCTCCTCGGAATGCTCCGAGTTCGGAGTCCCAAGTACCCACCGCGCAGATGCATGAGGAGTCACTGTCACCGTACGCTTTAGTACGCTTCGTACGCTTGGTGACGCGACCGAATGCGGTCCATCACGAGGACAAGTCGCCTCGGGAGACTCGAGTTCGGAGCCCCAAGTACCCACTGCGCCAATGCATGAGGAGTCACTGTCACAGCACGTCGCACGTCGGCACGTCGAGGAGTCACTGTCACCGCACGCCGGCACGCCGGTTTGCCGACCCGGCGGATACGGAGGACCCGCCGGGGCCACGTTACTCAGGGACAGCCAGTGTACTCAGCACAGTCGATCGCATCAGGGGTGGGGTCGATCCCGCAAGCGGACGAACCCGGGGCCGGTGTGCTGGGGCTGCCCGCGATGAAGAGCGCGCCCAGCGAGTAGACCGCATCGGATATGTCGACACCGCCGTCGTCGTTGGCGTCGGCCGAGTCCGTACAAACAGGGGCGGGTGAAGCCGGGATGAACAGAGCCGCCAGTACGAACACGGGGTCCGAGATGTCGAAGCCGCCGTCGTTGTTGGCGTCACCGCGCTTGAACGGGGGATCGCCAATGGGGCCACCGAACGCCCCGAGGTAGAGTTGCGTCAGTGCTTCGAGATCTCCCCCGTAGCCACCAATTTCCCACGATTGAGCGATCACGCGGCCGAACGGTACTTCGCCGACGTAGTAGATCCCGGTCGCGTACGCCGGTGCGCCGCCTGTCGTGTCGTTGAGCCAAATTTCAGCTGCATTCGAGCCCGCGAGGTCGGGGGGGTAGAGGCCGCTCGAGCCGGTCGGCGTTAGCCGGTCGGTCCAATCGCTCCCCGTTTGGTCTTGGGTATAAGCCGCGTCCAAACCGACCAGGTCGAGGTTGTCGTGGGCGGCGCCGATCATAGCCGTGAAGCTGTCGTCGCCGTCCGCGATCACGTTGCCGTCGGCTGCGAGACCGTCGACGCCGTCGACATCTCGGAAACTCGTCGCCGCGCAGAAACCCCAAATGTCTCCGCCCTCGATGAAGATGTTGCCGCCGGCCTCCATGCGCGCAACAAGGACGTCTGCATCGGCCGCGGACAGGCAGTAATGGTTCGGCCAAGTCCCGAGACACGCCCACAACGGGACGTCGAGAGAGGCTCCCGCAAGACAGAAACAACTCGCCAAGTCGTCGACCACGACCGGCGATCGTCCGAGCGCGATGAGCGCTTGCTCGAGCAGGTCGGCCGACTGAACTAGGCCAACTCCCTCAGCGCGCCAGATCACATCCGTCAACTCGAACACGATCCCCGCCGGCGTCGACGTGGCGATGCAGCAGGGAATCGCGACCATGTCGGATCCGGTCACTTCGTATTGGTGGACGCCCGGCGGTGGGGTGTCGGTGTAAGTCGACGGGCTTCCGACGAGCGTGTCGATGACGACGCCGCCGCGGAGGATTTCGATGGAGGTGTAGACGGTGCCGCCGTTGTCCCACGTCAACTCGACCGCGCCACCGACATCGCTTGCGCTCAAGCTGGTCGGCGGCGTGCAAACACCGTGAAGGATGGCGACGTTGTCCGAGAACGCGGTGCAGCCTGCGCCGTCGCTCGCGCGGAGGATGTACTCGTACACACCCGCGCACGGCACTCCCATGTCGAGGAAGCTCGTCGCTGCAGGGTCGGCGATCGTGATCAGGAAGAAACCATCTCGATACACATCGATACCACCCGGGTACGGCCCGTTGTTCGTGAACGTCAACTCGAGATCGGCCCCGACGGTCGCGCCGGTGATACCGGTCGGCGGAGTGACTCCACACGGCTCGATCTCGCAGAGACCGAAGTTGTCGCCGCCGCCTGCGACCGTCGTGTCATCCCACGCACTCGTCGGAGAGCCCGCGACCCAGAAATAGATGTAGTCTCCGGAATCGTTCGGCTCTCCTGCGGCCCAATCAGTGAAGGTCGAGGTCTGGCCGCTGATCCACTCGTACACCCCTTCGACCGCGACGTCGTTCAAGCCGATCCAAGTGTCGACCACCGGAAACGTCGCCTTGATCCAGTCGTTCTCCGCGAGATCGTTGACGGTCACGAGGTTGCCCCCGTAGAGAATCGAATCGTCCTGACACGCGGTCCAGGTGTCGGCTTCGAACAGCAGATACGACGAACCGGTGGCTGGGTTCGTTGCGGTCTGAACAATGCGAAGGCTTTGCGCATGCGTGGCTGTAGTGCCGCATGCAATGAAGGCGAGGGTGACTCCTAGTAACAACGTTGAAAATGCTGGCATACGCATACGTGTACCTTCCAAGCTCGTTGAACTCAGCCTTCTGGCTCAGCTCGTTAGACTGGGTCTGCCCGATGATGGTGCCCGAGACTTCCGATCCTAATGGCTCACGCCCTGAGTTCGAACGATAATCGTTGGCGATGCGAGCTGACGATCTGACAGTGACAGGCGTACGTCAGGTCCGCGTGGGATCACGAGTTGAAGTCAGGAACGGAAGGTTGGGTAGACGGTCGTCGCCGAAAGCGCACGCCTGGACCGAATGCGGTCCGTCGCGAGGGCAAGTCTCCTTAAGAGACTCCGAGTTCGGAGTCCAAAAGTCCCAAGTTCCCACGGCACCGATGCATGACGAGTCACTGTCACCGGTATGCGGGTATGCCGTTCTTCCTGGCGCATAGCATTGATACTCGGGTGAAGTGCCAGCAACTCGAACGAGTCAGAGCTTTCGAGAACCGAGCGCACTTCGTCAGGCAACTCGACCTTGTCCGTGTTTCGGTAGGGACCTTCGACATCCGGAGAACTCGATTTCGTATGACAACCGGTCAGCGCCAACGAGAATAAAATCAACGCAACAAAGCGAGACATGAGCAAGCCCTCAAAGGTTCTGGCGGGAGGGCGTGGGTCTCTCGCAACTCCAAGATCCCCAATTCGGGACGCATCTTCGTGCATCAGACTCGTCGCGTCGATCCTTCGTCCAGGAAAGGCAACGTAGTTGCGCTTTCAGGTAGAAAAAGGGGCTAAGACGATCTGTAGAGTTGACGGTGTTCGAATATGCAACGGAAAGCGATCTCGATGAGTGTGAGCAGACAACAACGTTCGCTGCGCGTAGCTCTCGCCGCTCTGACCGTACTCGCCTGTTTCGCGAGCGCGCTCTTCGCGCAAACCACCGTGAGACTGAAAGGAAAGGGAAGACCCGGCACCCACGAGGTCCGGTTTCACTTCCACGACGCCGACGGGAACGAGCAGCGCGTAAGGGAACTCCACCTCGCGCCTTGGATCAGCGGCGCAAGGGACGCCTTTTATCCGGCCCACTCTGGGCACGATCCCACCTTGTTCTTCAACGTCAAGCCGGGTCGCTATCGACTGTCGTATCGTCTCGAACGTTTCTTGCCGGGAAAGCCAAGGGTCGCACGTCCCGCCACCATGCCGGGTTGGGTCGATATCGAAGTGACGGACGCCGGCGATACGGAGAAGCGCATCGTCGTCGAGCCGCTTGTCGTTCGCGGATGCGTGACCCACAACGGAGAACCGGTCGCGAACGCGGACCTGCGAGTCCAGTCTCCGGTTAGCCAACTCGGTGACGGACGGTGTCGGACCGACGATGACGGACGCTACGAGTTCCACATCCTCACACCGGCGGTCTATCAAATTGGGTGCACGCGTTTGCAGGGTGAGAAGCTAGTGGGTTTCCGCGAGCTGTCACTCGATCGCGATGTCGAACTTGACTTGAAGCTGGGTCCGCGCAAGGAGATCGCCGAGATCGTATTGGCGCCAAACCCGGACGCAACACAGGGTGACAAAGAGGTGCGTCGACCGGCACGGCTCGACGCCTTTCGGCGTCCGGGACTGTACTGGTACAGACCCAGCATGCCAGGGGGCAGGCGATTGGGCGGAGTCGAGCTGAGGATTGAACAGAATGGCGTAGGTCCAGCCGTACCGTCTATTCCGTGTCCCGTCGCTCGGCTGGGTCGAGCTAACCTCCGACCGCACCGGCGAGGCGCTGATCAATCGAGTGCTGCCGTCAGGTTCGATGGTGTGTGTCGCCCACGTGTCCAGCTTCCCAACCACGCTGAGGTTGCCGCAAGGTAAGGAGCGGTTGATCGTCTCCTGGCTCGACGACGCCAGCGTGATCGCGATCGCTGACGTCGAAGTGGACTCGTCACCGCGACCGTTCGCGCTCGACGCCGAGCCAGCCGGACAACTACGGTTCGATTCGGCGGACCTGCTCGGGTCTGGATACTCGTACGAGATCGAGTATCTCGACCGCGAGTTGTTCCTGGTCGGTGGCCTGCCCCGAAAAGCAAAGCAGCGAACCACCTTGAAGCTTCCCGCCGGCACCTGCCGAGTGTTCCGCTCTCGAGGTCCGCTCGCGAAGCATTGGGCAGCGTCGAGATTCAAGCGGGGTCGCCGACTCGGGTGATGGTCGAGGGCCCCACGAATCTGATGAACGGCATGGGCTCAACCCGCGCAACGCTCAGAATCGGCGGCTTCGTTCCGAAGAACGCACGAACTGTCGTTACGGCTCGAACCGCGGTGGAAACGCACCGATTCGATCTCGCAGAGGAAGAACAGAACGGTGGTCATTGGAAGCTTCGGTCCATACCGAAGCACTGCTGGCTGCAGGTCGACGACGTCACTGTCGGCTGGTCGGAGTTACTGTTCGTACGCGAACGGGGAGCCGCCAGGCCATTCAGGGGCTACCACTTGAACCTGCCGCCGAGGCCTGCTCAGCATTACCGACTGCGTGATGCCGAAAACCGTCCCGTCCTTGCTAAGACCCACATGGACGCCGCCGGTGGGTACTGGACGAGATACGGTCCGAAAGAACGGAACCACGCCGGCATAGTCTACGCAAAAGGCTACGCTCCAAAGTTGATCCCGAAGGCCGCCACGCCGGAGATCATCCGAATGCACCCGGCGGCTCGGCTTCGCGTTCGCCTCAAGGTCAAGCGCACAGAAATCGACGGCAAGGCCCGCGTCGAAATCGGCGCCACCGACGACAATCCAACTCTGAGCAAGTGGCTCGAGCGAGCCTTGAGCGCATTCCGAGTTCGTACACTCGCACTCGAATCGCGGAGGCGCGTACCGCTCGCCGACATGTGGGACGAAGTCATCTACGAGTCAGGAGACTTGCCCGCGGGAGAGATCATCATCAAAGTCGACGGAAGGATCGCGAGACCGTGACGCTGTCGCACGGCGAGTGGACGACGGTGGAAATCCAACGGTAACGCTGAGCCGTCGGGGTTCGCAAACTCGAGGCGGAGCTGGGAGCGACTCGAGAAGCAGTACGCGGTCAGTACATAGGCGTCCGGCGGGTTGGACACCTTTACCGCAGAAGCGTCTACCGGGGCGAGTCCACGAACTGCTCCGGGTTGGTCGAGCCTTGGTCGCGGAACGTTCACACCTGAGCGCTCATCGGTGACACCACTCCCTCCGGTGGATACGCTAGGCGGTTCACTATCTTGGGGGTGGGTGCGGGTTCATGGACGACAAGACCGGCAGCTTCGACGCTTGTGCCTTCGACGAGATCGCCGATGAGTTCGCGGCGAGAGTTCGTCGCGGCGAGACGCCGACCATCGATGAGTACGTCGATCGGCATCCGGACCACGCCGAGCCGATTCGTGAGTTCTTTCCCATGCTTGCTCAGTTCGAGGACGTCAAGGCGGTAGCCGCGGCGCCGCCTCCGTCGATTGACGATACTCCGAAGACAATAGGCGACTACCGCATCTATCGCGAGATCGGGCGCGGAGGCATGGGGGTCGTCTACGAAGCCGAGCAAGAATCGCTCGGTCGGCGGGTGGCACTCAAAGTGTTGCCACAACCGCTGGCGCGCAGCGCTTCTTCTCGAGAGCGGTTTCAGCGAGAAGCTCGAGCCGCGGCTGCGCTGCACCACACCAACATCGTTCCGGTGTTCGAAGTGGGGAGCGACGACGGTTTCGATTACTACGCGATGCAGTTCATTCGCGGGCACGGCTTGGACGAGATCATCGAGCAGCTCGACGAGATGCGATCGAAGCTCGAGGGAAGTTCACAAGCTGTCGCTGACAGATCAGCGTCGACACCCAAAAAGACTGCTCAGATTGCGCGATCGCTCGAAACGGGTCGGTTCGACGTTTCGAATTCCGACGCCAATGCGTCATCGGGGTCTGCCACGGCGCCTCCCGAAGGCAGTTCTCTGCGCGGCGGCGAATCTCAGAGCAGCAGCGCGACCGGTGGAACGAAGCCGTTCTTCCGCAGTGTGGCACTGGCCGGACAGCAAGTGGCCGACGCCCTTGCCCATGCGCACTCTCGGGGCGTCGTGCACCGTGACATCAAACCGTCGAACCTATTGCTCGAGACGACGGGTGAAGTTTGGGTCACCGACTTCGGATTGGCCAAGACTGGAGACGTCGATCTCACCGAGACGGGCGAAGTGGTGGGAACGTTGCGCTACCTGTCGCCCGAACGTTTCTCGGGTCAGTGTGACGAATGCACGGATATCTACGCTCTGGGTGCAACGCTCTACGAGCTGTTGACGCTGCAACCCGCGTTCGAGACGACGGACCGTTTGCAGCTGATCGAGCAGATTCGGGATCGAGAGCCCGTTTCTCCGAGATCGATCAACCGCAGGATCCCCGCCGATCTCGAGACCATCGTGCTCAAAGCGATGACCAAGAATCCCCGCGGCAGGTACGCTAACGCTCGCGCGATGGCCGACGATCTTCAGCGCTTCTTCGACGATCGACCGATTCACGCGCGCCGCGTCTCTCAGGTCGAGCGGCTCGCGCGCTGGTCGCGACGGAACCCGGGCCTCGCCGCCAGCCTGGCCTGCGTGTTCGCGTTGCTCGTCACCGTGAGCGGAGTGTTCGCCGTCGGTCAACGGACGGAGCGCGCGCAGCGCGTCGATCTGGAAAGCCAGCTGTACCGAGCCGAGATGACGATGGCGGGGCGAGCGTCGGGCTCGGTGCTGGGACTGCACGAAGTCGAGCGGTTGTCGTCGAGGTGGTGGCCGTCGAGCGAACGACCGAATCGCGTCGGTTGGGAGTGGTACCATTTCGACTCGTTGTCACGGCAGCACTATCTCGACATAGATCTCGGTGAGATGACGCTAGGGGGAACCCTGGGTTGGGGTCGGGACGCCAAGGAGTTCTTCGCCACAGACAGTACCGGAGTCATCCGCGTCATCGATGCCGAGTCCGGAGAGATCCGCTCGTCGTTTCAGGGGCCTGGGGGCAGGATCTCCGAGATCTCGATCAGTCCGGACGGTCAACGGTTGCTGATCGCCTGTCTGGATGGACGCGTTCAGATTCGGGATCCGGTGTCGCACCAGTTGTCGACCGAGTTCAACGTCGGCAACTCTCTGTTCACGATCCATTGGCATCCGAACTCGGAGACTATAGTCGTTGAGTACTTTCGCGGGCTTCCGAGCAAAATTTTCGATCTCACCCCTGCCGGTGCCGAGTTGAGCTGGACTCCCGAGCCCGAGGTCTACGGTGCGGCGTATAGTTCGGACGGTCGCTACATGGCTGCGATCCGCAAGAGCCGTGACTGTGCGGCGATCGTGTTCGATCTCACGACCCGGGAGGTCGTGAGAACGTGTCCGTTCCCAAGGGTCGATCGGCCAGGGTATCTCGAATGGAGCCCGGACGGATCGTCCCTCGCCTGGGGCTCGTCACAGGGGGCGTTCGTTTGGGTGGATTGGGCGACGACCGAGGAGTCGGTAGCTTGTCAGCCGGCGTTGCGGAATCGAGCCCCTTTGAACCCGGCGGGCTTCGTTTCATGGAGCCCCGACGGGACTCGGTTCGCCACCGGGGGCAGCGACGGTGTCGTCCGGATCTGGCGAGCGCGAGACGGCAAGGAGCTTCGCGCGTTCTCGGCTTCTCGGGACGACGTCACGGATGTGACGTGGAGCTCGTTCGGGGACGAAGTGGTCGCCATCACGGCCGACGGTCGCATTCGAGGTTGGGACGTGTCGACCGTCGCTTCGACCCACGACTGCCGTTTCCCAGGGTCCAGCCGCAAGGACTCGACGCTCACATGGAGTCAGGACGGCACCGAGCTGTTCCAGGGGAAGTACGGTTCGCTCCTCGTCGATGTCGACACCGGCACACTGGAGACGCTGCCGCAGGGTGTGAACGTTTGGGATGGCCGTGATCGATTCTGGGGCTTCGAAGGCGGGATGGCCAAGGCGACCGCGCTGTGTCTTTCCAGCCGGACTACCGGTGAAGTCATCGCCCGTCAAGTTTGGAAGGGATACGCACTCGCCGCGGCGCGTGCCCCGGATCTCGGCGTATTCGTCTGGTCATTGAAGGGTGAGCTCTGGTTCTTCGACGAGCCGCTCGTGTCGGAGCCCCGTCGAATAGCGACCGGCTTCCCCGACATACTCTACGCGTTTGCCGCTTCGCCGAACGCGAGGTGGCTGATCACGAGCACGTATCGGAGTCTGCGCTGGTACGACACGCGTACCGGAAAGATGGAACGCGAAGTGCCACGTTCGGTCGCGGCGCTGAGGATTCGATTCAGCGCGGACAGTCGTCGATTCGTCGCGACTTCTGGTCGACCCGAGCTGCCCATGTTCGATGTCGAGACGGGTGAGCACGTGCTGGATTTCGTCGGCCACGTGATCGAGCCTCTTTGCGCTGCGTTCCATCCGGACGGCACGCGCCTCGCGTCCGGCGGGGCGGATGGGACGGTGCGGATCTGGGACGCGGAGACCGGGGATCTCATCACGGAGCTCGAGCACGAGGCCGAGGTTCACGCCGTCGAGTGGAGCTCTGATGGCGTGCGGCTGGCGACACTCCTGAAGGGTGGCGTGGTGAGGGTGCGCGAAGCGCCCGAGTATCGGTTGCGATAGCGAGACATCGCCCGAGGAAGACGAGGCTTCCCCGAGCGATCATGAAATACGTTATGGACAAGCCGCGAAGCTGTCGCAGCCGAGTAGTTCCAGCACGCCGCAGTCCGGGAATGGCGCACTCGGTGCGGGTCCCGCGGAGAACAAGAACGAGAGAAGCGAGATCGCGTCGGCGATGTCGAAACCGGAATCGCCGTTCACGTTGCACGCGTCGGTGCAGGTGGTGGAGCCACCGCTGAACAAGACACTCAGCGCGGAGATCGCATCACCGATGTCGGTCGAGCCGTCGGCGTTGCAGTCACCGCGCACGTAGGAAGTGCCCGGCGGTGCCAGCGGGGCGATCAAGAGCTCACCCGCGCCGGACTCGGTAACATCCCATCCGCCGACGCGGACGATGTAGCTTTCGCCGGCGACGACCGAGAGTTCCAACGTCGACGCGAACAGAGTTGCGACCGAGGTCTCGCACCCGTCACCGTTACACGCCACCGACACCAGATCGCCGCACGTGCCTTGGTAGACACCGAGATCAGTGTCGAAGCCCGAGCCGCACGTTGCGATCTCGACGTCCCCGGTCACCGTCGGGACATACTCGAACCAGATGTCCTGGTTGAACCCCCCGAGGAAGGTCCCCGGGCAGAGCGCGTCCGAGATGGGGTCGGTACCCGTCGTGGCCGCGGTGTTGTCGAACGGGTGCGTTCCCTCGCTGATGGTCTCGCTGATCTGCGAGCACTCGTCGGGATGAGCACCGAAGTCCAATCCCACGAAGTGGGTCCCATCGTCGAGGTTTATCCAACCGATGTTCTCTCCCCAGGCGTAGCCACGAAAACGGCCGGCGACGAAGTCGAACCGCGCTCGGTCGGCACCCGTCGATGACGTGTCGAAGTTCACCCAACCGATGTTCTCGCCCCAGCCGAAGCCGGAGAGATCGCCCGCGCCGTCGAGGTTGACGCCGGCGTCCGAGCCGTCGGTGTTGCCGTAGCTGGTGCCGCCGCCGGGCGTCCCGTCACCGAGGTTGATCCAGCCGACGTGCTCGCCCCAGACGAAGCCGGAGAGGAACGTCGCGTGCACCTGCGCGCCGCTCAACGTACCCTCGGCGTCGCGCCAGTTCAGCCAGCCGGCGTTCTCGGCCCAAGCGAACTTGTTGCTCGAGCCGATGTCGGATTGCCCGAAGGTCGTGGCCGTGACTCCGAACGTGAGGAGCACGGTAGCGAGCCGGACAGTAGCCTTGATAAGCATGGTCAGTCCTTCCGTGAAGTGTGGGCCTGCCGAGTTGGTGTGGGCAGGACTCACGGCTGGTGGTTCTCGATACCCGTGGAGCCACCATCGAGGACGATCGTCGAGGCGACGCACCCTCGGACCATGCCGTTGGCGACTCGAATGTCGTCCGTGCCGCTCCCGAGCGAGAGGCAGTTCGAGATCAACGACGACCCGGTCGTCCTGATGCCGTAGATCCCGTTGTTCCTGGAAACGCAGTCCATGATGACCATGTTGGCTCCAGAAGCGGAAATCCCGAGGTCGGTATTGGACAGTGCGTGACAGTTCCTGACGATTCCGCCACGCCCGGGGATGTTCAAGTTGATCCCCGTGTTCGCACAGTCTTGGACCGTAACGTCCTCGACGATCACCATCTCCGCGAGCCCAATTTGAATTCCGGCGAACCCGTTGAACAGACTGCCATTCTTGATGACGAGTCGACCGCCGGAGCCGCTGCCATCCTGAACTCCATTGCCGCCATTGCAGTCGATCGAGTACCCGTTCAGATCGATCGTGACGTCGCGGGCGTGGACCCGAATACCGTGCAATCCGGCAGTGCTTTGCAAGTTGCCGGACAGGTAGTACGACCCCGGCTGAGAAATCACGTGCGTGGCCGTCGGGTCGCCGGGCAGTGTCAGGATGTCAACCCGGGTTCCGAATCGACCCGTCGCGTTGACGGGACCGGCGGGCGGGTCGAGTTGTCCGGCACGCAGCGCGAGGGAGAGACCGAGACAGACGACGAGGACGGACGGAATGAGGAGCGTGTATTTCATGATGGCACTTTCCGGGTCAGATGAAGTTCCTAGCTAAACTAGTAGTGACTCGAGGAGATCGGTTCGCTCGGGGTCGCAGCCAGGACCTCCTTCCCAGCGGGCTGCCTCCGAGGCACCGTTAACCTCACTGGTCCCTCACCCGGGAAGTTCTCGCAGTGGTAACCGGGAAACTCGAAAGTGGGCCCGAACCATTCATGAAGCAAAGTGACGCACGCTTTGCTTCATGAATCGTCCGGAATGGAGCGGACGCAACCACCGTCGAACCGAGGGAGCGGGAGTATCGAGCGAAATGCCGACATCGCGGTTACGGATCGCTCTGGGTTCTCGGGTAAGGGGCCGTGACCTTTTAGGCACCGGTTACACTGAGCCGACGTTGCTAGGGTCCGGGGCTGTCTCGGAGGTGCGGGTTTCGTCGGGGGGAGAATGACGTTGAGCGAGAACGATCCCCACACGGATGCGTTGATCGATCGAGCACGAGCCGGGGACGAAAACGCGCTGGCCGAGTTGTTCGAAGGACACCGCGGTCGACTCCGCCAGATGGTCGACATCCGACTCGACCGTCGCCTCCGCGGGAGAGTCGACGCTTCCGACGTTCTCCAAGAGGCGTACGTCAACTTGTCGCGGAAGCTCGACAGCTACCGAACCAAGGAAGACCTACCGTTCTTCCTGTGGCTGCGACTCGTCACGGGGGAGTGCATCATCGACTTGCACCGCCGTCACCTACAGACCGCCAAGCGCAACGCAGATATCGAAGTGGCGCTCCACCAAGGTCCCATGCCGGTCACCGATTCGTACTCACTCGCCGCCCAGTTGCTCGGCAAACACACGACGGCGAGCGAGAAGGTGATGCGGGTCGAAGCGCAGGTCGAGCTGCAAGAGGCGCTCAATCGCATGGAGCCCATCGATCGAGAAGTCATCGTGCTGCGAAGCTTCGAAGAACTCTCCAATGGCGAAGCGGCGCGAGCACTCGGCGTCGATCCTCAGGTCGTGAGCACCCGGTTCTACCGTGCCATGAGGAGACTGAAGGCTCTGCTAGAAGATGGGGATGTCTTACCATCATAGTCGCAATCGAAGGCGTCCTGTTTTCAGGACACATCGGTCTCCACCACCGACGTTTCATGTCGCCATCGCCCCAGCGCGACGTTCAAAGCTTGCGACATGACGGTGGCCTCGACAGCCGTCACTGCCTTACGCCTCAGCGGCAGTCGCGCGGCCCAGGGAGTCACAACCCGAGCGACGGCAGCGTCGGTGGCCTGGGATATCGAGCGCGCAAGTGGAGTGATTGTTCTTCGGACTACCGTCGCGGCCGATCGTCGGGGTCGAACAGGCTGGTCTGCCGCTCGATCTCCGGACCGTCCCCGTCGTGGATCGCCGCTCGGATCACCCGTTCGGTGACCGCGTTGAGATGCTCTGTCAGTGAGGTCGAGAGGGCTTGGTACTCGGGCCAGAGGACGTCGTCGACGAACGTCTTCGAGATCCTCGCCATCACCGTGGTCCTGCGCTGTCGGGGGTAACGATACGAACGGATCTCGTAGCGCCGCAGGAGAGCGAGGAACAGCCGTCGCGACCACCCGTCCTGCAGCCGGAACGTGTACTCGACGGGCTCGTCGTGCTGCGCGTACTCTTCGAGCTTGGCCTGCATGCGTTCGATGGCGCTCGCGGCCGCGCGGCGTTCGCCCGGGGTCGTGGCACCCGCGTGCAGCGCCTCGATCTGCTGCAGCGTTTCGATGAGCCGTTCCTCTTCGGATTGCGAGCGCATAGCGTTAGTTTTCCTCGGTTCGCGTTCAAATTTCTATGGGACGCCCATGGTGCCAGCCGCCGCCGGTTACCAAACTCTCGTCAGATCGATCTCGACTCCCAGTCGCGTTTCGTTCAATCGCTCGGAGAACACCCCGGCTCGGCGGTATGCGTCGTCACCGAGTGCGTGCACTTCGACCGTGTGCGCATCGGGATCGACGATCCAGTACTCCGGGACGCCGGCGTTCAAATAGAGCGACATCTTTCGTTCGCGGTCGTGCCTACGGGTCGACCGCGACAGGATCTCGATGACGAGGTTCGGTGTGCCGACGATCTTGGTGGGTGTTAGAACTTTGCTGTTGTCGCGCAGTACGACCACGAGATCGGGTTGCACGATGTCGTGATCGGAGAGCTGCACGTCGACCGGAGCGGCGTACACGTTCCCATTATCAGCGATCGCGGTTAGGAGTTGCGCTTGGAGGCGCCCGGATATTTCTTGGTGGTACAGGTTGGGGGCGGGGTTCACGAAGTGCTCGCCGTCGACGATCTCGTGTCGGAAGAGATCCGGAGGGATCATGGCGTAGTCGTTGTAGGACCACCGGCGGCCGGAGTGTGATCGAACGCTCATGGAGTTCCTCCTTCACATAGCGTGCCATGGCATTCTATCGCCCCAGTCGGGGCTCATGAAGTGACTCTGGCCCGGGCTAGGGCACGGCCGGACGTTCGTCCGCGGGCAGACGATTGAAATCGGGCCCGGCGTTGTCGTACGGTCGTCCGACAACCGTCGGCCGCTGCACGCCTGGCGTTGTTACGCCTTCTGGAAGTAGTCGAGGCGGTCAGTCGTCGAGCAGGCGAACGCTCTGGCTAGCACTCGACCCAGGTCCGCGTGGGATCACTTTGGATTCAAGAGCAGTAACGCCTGGCGGTGGTGCGACCGAATGCGGCGTCGCGAGGACTAGCCTCCTCGGGAGACTCCGAGTTCGGGAACCCCAAGTGCCCACGGCGCCGATGTATGTGGAGTCACTGTCACCGCATGCTTGCCAAAGCTCGGAGGCGTGAGATCGCCCGGCTGTGACGTCTCTGCACCGCCTTTGAGTTAACCCCAAGCAGCCTCGCCGCAGCCTCGTAGCCAATCTCTTCATCCGAAGCCGTCTGGATGCGCACGCCCCGGTTACGGGATCTTACCAGCAGTCCACCGTAGACTCCCTTGCTCGTCCGCGTTCGATGGGATCAGCGTGCGCAAACCGTTTGGCAAGTGCGGCGGGTCGTGCAGCCAGTCTCGTTTTGAGACGACTGTTCATCGGGACCGATCTGCGTTCGCTACGTCTATCCGATGCCGTTGCCTCACGACGCGGGCGCGGGAGAGTGGCTCTCCGTGTTCGGGGCAGCGCTCTCGGTCAACAGCTTCAGGTACAACCGCTCGGTGGCCTCGATCATGGCACTCAACGAGAAGCGTTCTTTCACCGACGCCCGCCCGGCGCGTCCGAACCTTGCCGCCAACTCGCGATCGGCCAAAAGGCGTGACGCCATCTCGGCGAGGGAGTGCGCGTTGTCTTTTTGGAAGTAGAGTCCGGTGGTGCCGTCGGTGACCAAGCTGCGCAAGCCGCCGACGCCGCTCGTCACCACGGGTATCTCGCAGCTGAGCGCTTCCGCCGCAACGAGTCCGTGCGCCTCGGTGCGACTGGGCACGACGAGCAGGTCTAGCCCGGGGTAGAGCGGGGCGACGTCGGCCGCTAGCCCGTGGAACACGACTCGATCTTGTACGCCGAGCTCCTCGGCTAGCGACTGGAGCTTCTCGCGATCCGGTCCGTCGCCGATCAGAACGAGGGTCGCCTCCGGGAGGTGAGCCATGGCGCGCACCGCGATGTCGACCCCCTTTTCTTCCGTGAGCCGCGCGACGCACCCGATGAGCAGCCGGCCTTCGGGCCATCCCGCTTCGCGCCGCGCGTGGTCACGATCCCGCGGGCGGAACCGTTCGGTGTCGATGCCATTGGCTACGGTGATCGAGTTCTCTTCTGTCCACATGCCGTGAGCGATTCCGTCTTGTCGTTCGGAGTCGTTGGGGGCGATGACTCGATCGGCCAGCTTCGCGCTGTAGCGGGCGGCTCGGCCGAGGAGCCACCGCTTGATTCCGCTCTGAGGAATGCCGGGTATGCGCGCGTCCGGCGCCACGATGTGCCCGTGCGGCGCGAGCACGATGGCGGGCACCCGTTCGCGACGAGCGGCGAGGCAGCCGAGTAGTCCCGCCTTGGAGGTGTGCGCGTGCACCACGTGCGGGTTTTCGCGTTGAATGACCCGGCGCAATTGTATGAACGCGCGCAGATCGCGAACCGGCGAGATGGCCCGCTGCAGCGCGGGCACCCGGTAGATCTGGATCTCTGGGGACGCTTCGATTTCATCCCAGAGCGAACCTTCGGCGCCGGTCTCGGGGCCGGCGGCGAGCGCCACGCGAAAGCGCGAGTTGTTCGTGTGGCAGAGGAGATCGCGCACCACCAACTGGGCGCCGCCACGAACCATGCGCGTAATAATGTGCAGGACGCGGATGTTGGATGGGTCGAACCGGCCACCGACGCCCGTGGCTGGGGAAGTGCCGGGCGAGGATGAGCTTGCGTCATTCGAATTGTTGGGCGGGCGACTGTGGTCGCGCTTCATGGCCTGACTGTACCGAAAGGAGATCGACAGTCAAACAAGCCGATCGACGAGTTGCGATCGGACGGGGCCGGTCGAAGGAGCGGTTGTTCGTGGGCCAGAGGGACGGCACCTAGGGTGCTGACGTTGTGCGCGGCGACCCTAGCCGTGGCTGCGCAGCTGTTCGACTGCGTTGATGAACATGTCCGCCCACGGCGGGTCCACCGTCGCGGCCAGGTCGAGGATCGCTGCTTCGAGCTCTTCATTGCTCTGGCTCGTGATCTTCTTGCCATGGTTGGCCAGCGCCGAAGCGATCGCCGAGAAGTAGATGGCCGTGGCGCTGAGGTGCGACTGCAGGTCTTTGTACTGGCGAAACAGCTCGACACTCTGATTCTTGAAGCCGAGGACGTCGTTCAGTTCGCCATCTTTGGTGCAGAGGATCGGCTGTAGCTCGGCGGCAGTGCGGCCGGTCGCTTGTTCCAGCAGGCCGGCAAAGAACTCTTTCTCCGGCGCATCTCGGAGTCGATCCAAGAGGCTGTCGATCGGCTTCTTCGGCCCGTCCAAGCTCATCTTGAGAAATCGGGTGGTGACCTCGCTCGACAGTTCGGTGAGATCGCCAGCTTCGGTTTTTGGGTTGTCGTCGTCGTGCATACGATCCTCGATCAGTTGGCCATGGATTCCATGAGAGTCTTTATTTCGCTCTCGATCTCCCCTGGTTTCACACCGTCTTGTGCGAGCAAATTTCGAATCGCGGTTCTGAAGCGATCCCGAACCGTTCGTGACATGACCGAAGCGCGAACGGGTTGGATGTTGTACTCGTGGGAGAAGTCTTTGTACGACTCGCCGTGGTAGTGGTGTCGCACGAAAATGTCCCAGTGATCCTTGAGCCCTCGCGTGAGGCAATCTTTGTAAACCTGCTGCAGCGCCTCGGCGACGATGGAATGCGCAAACTCCCGATCGAACCCTTCGTCCGGGTCGGGAGTGTCTATGGCGATCTGAAGTTGTTCGACGTCCGGCCCCCGGACCCGATTGCGGTTCTCCGCTCGGATACGCTCTTTCAGGAAGAAGTGAAGACCGTTCATCAGCCAGCGCCGCAGCTTGATTCCGCTCAGCCGCCACTTGTCGAAGAAATCATCGCGCGAGAGGCGATCTGCGAAGTACCCGCCGACGATGTCTTCCGGCTCGCCCAGATTCCGTAGCCCCTTGAGGCCGAGGAAGTAGTACTGCAGCGGCCGGTAGTAGAGACGCATGACGTGCTCTTTGATCTGAGACTGACCGCTCGCGCCTTCACCGAGTCGCTCGCGGATCCACGTGACTTGCGTCTCGGGGAAGTGTTGCTTCGGCTCGCTGCCGTCCGAATCCGAGTCGTTCCCGGTTTCGTTCGAAGCGTTCGAAGGATCCGACATTTGGCTTTCCCTCCCGAGGACCAAGCACCTCCCGAAATGCTCGTGAGGTTGAATCGGGATTCTAGCCCGCTTCCATCGTGAAGCGTAGTCGTTTGGCGCCCGAAAGGCGGCGGCTCTCGCCCTGTTTCGCGGCCCGTTGCCGCGAACGGCGAGAGAGAGAGCGGCTGCGCCGGGGCGCGACGAGTTTTCAGAAAACCTCGATCATTGATGTCGATCCGGCAAGAGCGTCCGGTTATCCGCCAAAGAGGAAGTCGTTTTTGGGCGTCCACCGGATCACACGATACAGCTTGACGAGATCCTCGAACTCGTCGGCGAGCCGGCCTTCGAGGCCCGGTTCGGTCACGTACTCTTCCTCGCGGCCGAGCGACTGCTCGACGTGCAGCCAGTGCTCCCCGGGAGTGTAGTAGCCGATCGTCTCGACCAGCTCCTCGACCGTCATCGCGTCGCACGGGTGCTTCCGCCGGTGGTCGTGCACACGAAGATCGAAACCCGGCGCCGCGCGAAGGGCGTCGACCACCTGCTGGCGGTGCGGTTCAGAGTTAACCTGGCGCTTGAAGTTCTCACCGTCCCACCACGCGTTTTGATGGATGCGAAGTGCAACCTCCAGCCCGTGCTCGTGGATCTCGAGCGCCAGAATAACGTGTACGTAGTTCTGGTCGAGGTCCTTGCCCAGGTCGACGCCGAGGATCTTCTTCAGAGACTTGCGCTCCTTGTCTGCCCGCGACAGGTAGACGTACTGAGAGTCGACCTTGTACGCGTTAAAGCGAAACGGGTGGTGCAAGCTGGCTCGACTCGCAAAGGCGAGGTCTTTCGCCTCGAGCCGTTTCGACAGACGCTTCCCGAACGCGTCGAGCTTACGTCGAACCTCGAGTCGCTCGGCGTTGTGAATGGAGTCGCGCGCGAGCTCTTCTTGGAAGCGCGCAAAGTCGGTCGGTTTGAAGCTCAGCTCATCGGCCATCGTTGTACTCTTGGGCTTGGGTGGAGTCGCGAAGGGTGGGAATCATGGTCAATCCGACCACGCCACACAAGGCCCCCATGATTCCCGCGGCGACAAACAGGGTGGGCGGGTCGCTCCAGCCGATAACCCAGCCGGCGAGCAACGCCGAGAAGGCGGTCGTTCCTTGCACCGTCATCGACACGATCGAGAACACCTTGCCGCGATCGTGGTCCGGCACGTAGGACTGAATCAACGCGGTGCGGCTGACGACGATCAACGGGATGAAGCAACCGTGCAGGACCATCAAGGCGACCGCGGCGTGATAGGAGCGGATCCAGCCAAACGGAAGAAAGGTGATTCCATCCAGGATCCAGCCGATCAAGATCAATCGCCCGAGGTTGCGGGCGCCGCGCCAACGCATCATGGCGATGCCGCCGATGAGAATTCCGACCGACAACCCCGCCTCGAGCCACGCCAAGTCGGCCGCGGTTCCTTCGTAGGTGTCGCGAACCAACAAAGTACACCCGACGAGCGCCGTTCCCATGATGGCGAGGTTGTTGATGAACGTCAGTCCGATCAGCGGACCGAGCACCCGGTCTCGCGCCACCCGTATCAAGCCGTCTCGCGCCTCGATCCAAATCCGCTGCGCCTGAGTCGCGGTGCGTTCCCCAGAGTTGGGAACCCGAATCGCAAAAAGGCAGATCGCCGAGACGATGTACGTTCCGCCGTCGATCGTCAAAATCGTGATCAATCCCGCCTCGTCGCGGCCGGCTTGCCAGTGAAGAAGCAGCCCGCCGAATCCGAGCCCTACGATCCGCGCCAAGTAACTAGAGGTCTGGAGCGATGCGTTGAACCGGAGGAGCGGCCGTCCCCCGGCCAGGCGCGGAACGAGGGCGTCGCGAGCCGGTTCGAACGGGGTTGACGCCGTTGCTAGCAAGAACCCTAGGGTGGCGATCAACGGCAGCGAGAGGCCGAACCCGCTGACCGCGAGCGGGAAGCAGAGCAGCAGAGCGGCGCGGACGAGATCGCTGGAGATCATGATCCAACGCCGATTTGCGCGATCGACCCAGGCGCCGGCCAGCCAGCCGAACAGGACGAACGGGGCGGTACACGCAAAAACGGTGATGCCGACGGCCGACTCGTGATCGCCCACCGTGGCCGCCAGCCAGGCGAGGCAGACCAGCAAGATCGAATCGCCCGTGATGCTGACAAACTGCCCAAACCAGAGCAGGAGCGCATTGCGGCGGTATCTCGACTCGGCGTCCAATGCCCCCCCTTGATCGCCGAAATGCAGAGTTGTAAGTTCCCGGGTCATCCAACTGGATCGATCGGCGGCCCCGGGCGCAACAAGCCCCCCTGATGGTGATCGATTTGCTGCGCCGCACTGACCCTTGAACAGAGACGACCGCCGTGACAGAGCCACTGGCATTCCGTGGAACCGACGAAGCCGAAGCGCACGCGCTCGACGCGAACGATCCGTTGGCGACGTATCGCGATCGGTTCCATATCCCACTGCAAGAGAATGCACAACAAGAAGCACGGCCGGTGCACTACTTCTGCGGGAACTCGCTCGGCTTGCAGCCGACCGCCGTCCGCGGGTACGTCGAGCAAGAACTCGACGACTGGCGCGACCTCGCGGTGCACGCCCACTTCAAGGGGAAGACCCCGTGGTATTCCTACCACGAAGTGTTCGAAGAGTCAGGCGCTCGGCTGGTCGGAGCGAAGCCCGGCGAAGTCGTCATGATGAACAGTCTCACCGTGAATCTTCACTTGCTCATGGTCAGCTTCTACCGGCCGACGGCAGATCGATACAAGATTCTCATCGAGAACGCCGCGTTCCCGTCGGACAACTACGCGGTTCGCAGTCAGATTGCCTTCCATGGAAACGATCCCGCCGACGGCGTGTTGATCGCGCGTCCGCGTGAAGGGTGTCGCACGATCGAGACGGACGACATCCTCGAGATCATCGAGACTCAGGGACACGAGATCGCGCTGGTCATGCTGGGCGGGGTGAGCTACTTCACCGGCCAGTTCTTCGACTTGGCCAAGATCACTGCGGCCGCCAAGGCGAAGGGGTGCGCGGTCGGATTCGACCTTGCGCACGCCGCCGGCAACTTGCCGTTGAAGCTTCACGAGTGGGGCGCCGACTTTGCCGCGTGGTGTAGCTATAAGTACCTGAACGCCGGGCCGGGCGGCATCGCCGGCTGTTTCGTCCACGAAGATCACGCCAGCCGAGTGGATCTTCCGCGCTTCGCCGGGTGGTGGGGCAACGATCCGTCGCAACGGTTCAAGATGCATCTCATGGAAGACTTCGTGCCGCACCGAGTGGCCGAAGGGTGGCAGCTGTCCAACCCGTCGATTCTCTCGATGGCTCCGCTGCGCGCGTCGCTCGACATGTTCGAAGAGGTCGGCATGGACCGCTTGCGCGAGAAGTCACTGCGTTTGACCGGCTATCTCGAACACTTGCTCAATGCGCATGGCGGTAGCTACGAGATCATCACGCCGCTCAACGCGGCCGAGCGTGGTTGCCAGCTGTCGATTCGCATTACCGAGCGCGCGCGCGAGGTCGTCGACACTCTGGATCAGCGGGGTTGCGTCTGTGACTTCCGAGAGCCCGACATCATGCGAGTAGCCCCAGTACCGCTCTACAACTCGTACTACGACGTTTGGGTTTTGGCTAGCATCCTCGGGGCGCACTCATGAGTGACGACAAGACTCATGTTCTCATTGTCGGCGGTGGGTTAGCGGGAGCGCTCCTCGCGGTTTCGCTCGGCCAGCGTGGCATCCGTGTTTCGGTGTACGAGCGCCGCGAAGACATTCGCAAGGCGACGATCGTGCGCGGCCGTTCGATCAACTTAGCGATCTCCACTCGTGGGCTGCACGCGTTGTCTAGGGTGGGGCTCGAACAGCGCTGCCTCGACATGTGCGTTCCCATGCACGGCCGGCTCATGCACTCGGTCGAGGGAGAGCACACTTATCAGCCGTACGGCACCGATGAGTCGCAGGCGATCAACTCCGTCTCGCGCGGCGGCCTGAATCAAATGCTGCTCGACTCGGCGGGGGAGTTCGACAACGTCGAGCTGTTCTTCGAGCAACGCTGCGTCGGTGTCGATTTCGACAACGGGTCGGCGACGTTCGAGGGCGCCGACGGAACCCAACACACGGTGGCTGCTGACGTCGTCGTCGGGGCAGACGGCGCGTTCTCGGCCGTTCGCGCTCACTGTCAACGACGAGACCGTTTCGACTACTCGCAGAGTTACCTCGCCCATGGCTATAAAGAGTTGCACATTCCCCCGGCCGAGGGCGGTGGGTTTCGCATCGACAAGAACCGGCTGCACATTTGGCCGCGGCGCGGATCGATGATGATCGCGCTGCCCAACGCGGACGGTTCGTTCACGTGTACGCTTTTCTGGCCCCTGGAAGGCGAGCAGAGTTTCGCTTCCTTGACGACGCCGGCCGAAGTGAAGGCGTTCTTCGAGAGGTGGTACGGCGACGCGGTCGCTCACATGCCGACCTATGTCGACGACTATCTCGCCGCCCCGGCTAGCTCATTGGTCACGGTTCGTTGCTATCCCTGGTCTCACGCCGATCGCGTGACGCTCATCGGCGACGCGGCGCACGCCGTCGTTCCGTTTTACGGGCAGGGGATGAACGCGGCGTTCGAAGACTGCGAAGTGTTCGGGGATTGTGTCGACGAGTTCGGCGGCGATTGGCCGCGTCTTCTCGATGAGTATCAGAAACGGCGTAAGAAGAACGCTGACGCGCTGGCCGACCTCGCGATCTACAACTTCCTGGAGATGCGGGATCGCGTGGCGTCGCCATGGTTCCTGTTCAAGAAACGACTCGGCAAGATCTGCCACCGTCTGCTTCCGAACGTTTTCATCCCGCTCTACTCAATGGTGACGTTTTCGCGAATACCGTACGCCGAGGCGCAGGAGCGTAGCGACCGTCAGGTGCGCACGGCGTCGACGGTCGCCGTCGTTTTCGGAGTTCTCTTGTTGTTGATCGTTTGGAGGATGCTGTGGAACTGACTTACTCGAAGTATCTCGAAATCGACAAGCTACTCGACTTGCAGATACCTCAGTCGACGCCGCCCGAGCACGATGAAACTCTGTTCATTATCATTCACCAAACGTACGAGCTTTGGTTCAAGCAACTGCTGCATGAGTTCGAAAAGATAAAAATCGATTTCGCCAACGACGAGCTGTTCGGCGCGATCCACACCTTTAAACGTTGTCGAACCATCATGAAAACACTCGTCGAGCAGATTGATATTCTCGAAACCATGACACCGATGTCGTTCGACAGCTTTCGAGATCGCCTCGATACCGCGTCGGGCTTTCAGTCGGTGCAGTATCGAGAGTTCGAGTTTGCCCTCGGCTACAAGCGGCCCGCCATGCTCCAGTATCATACCGGCGACGCCGTGAAACGGCTGCAAGCGCGCCTCGATGAGAGGTCGGTGTACGACTTCTTCTTCGACTTCCTCGAACAGCACGGGGTTGAGGCATCGGCAGCAGACGCTCACAAGAGTGACGAAGCAACCGCGGCTGTGCAGAGCCTGTTTCACAAGGAACCTGCGGTCGGGATTCTGATCGAGCTCATGACGGACTTCGACGAGGGATTGCAGGAATGGCGCTACCGACACGTCATGTTGGTTCAGCGCACGATTGGCGACAAGGCTGGCAGCGGAGGGTCGCTCGGCGTCGACTTCCTGAAGAAGGCGTTGTTCAAGCCTTGTTTCCCCATCCTGTGGAGCATTCGCAATGACCTCGGGTGATCGCCTCTACGACATCACTCCGCTCGTAACGCCCAATCTCAAAGTGTGGCCGGGCGACACGCCGCTGTCGCGCGAGGTGCTTCTGGACATGAAGGACGGCGCTAACATTACCCTGTCGACGCTTCGTGCGACGGTTCATCTCGGGGCGCACGCCGACGCGCCGAGCCACTACGGGACGGACGCGCCGAGCATCGAGTCGAGCGACTTGCGACCGTACCTCGGCCGTTGCCAAGTCGTTCACACTACCGTCGAGCGCAATCAACGCATCACCTTCGACCACTTCGAAGGGACGATCGAAGCCGAGCGCGTGCTCTTCAAAACATCGACCTTCCCGGACTCACAAGTGTGGAACGAAGAGTTCGCCGCGCTCAGCCCAGACCTCGTTCGCGACTTGAGCGGGCAGGGGGTACGCCTCATCGGTATCGACACTCCAAGCGTGGACGTGTTCGACTCGAAGGAGCTACCGGCGCACAAAGCTTTCCTCGAAACAGAGACACGGATCCTCGAAGGAATCGTGCTCGACGAAGTCCCCGCCGGATTTTATGAGCTGATCGCACTGCCACTGAAACTCGACGGCTTCGACGCCAGCCCTGTCCGCGCGGTGTTGCGCACGCTGAGCTGAGTGCCGTTGCGGAAGGCTTGTTCTGAGAGGCTCGCCCTCGACAACACCGGGAGTATTCTCATATTGGAAGTCCCGGTTCTTGCGAAAGACGACCGCAACCGGACATGGCCGACACCGTCCCCGGCTCAGCTGAAAGCCAAGTCGGAATCCGCGTACGAAACGTGCCAGCCCTGGGGTTCGTAACACGCTTCGTTGCGACCGGCGGAGGCCGCCAACAGCCAACTCGGTCGATTGAGACGGGCGGGAGAGTGGGTGAGTTGTCTCTGCACCACCGCGCGCAACTCTGGATGAAGACCAAGGCAACGAACCAGGTCTACTCCGCGATTGCGCAAGTCGGCGGTCGCCACCGATAGCAGCGGACCCAAGCATTCACGATCTCCCAGCGCACAAAAAGCGTCGAGGATCCGTCCGGTTCGAAGCTGGTACTCGGACGCCTCGCAGTAGACGAGATATCCGACCAAGCGATCTCCCTCGAAGGCGCCGAGCACGGTGTGCTCATACTCGGGGTCTTTGAAGTAGCGCCAATCGACAAACGATTTATCTCTGACGGCGACGTTGGCATAGTCCGGTCGCGCGCGTTGCCACAGCTCATCGAAGATCGAGGTTGCGGCGGTGATGGGGGCGATCGAGTAGCGGGGTTCGGTGTGATCTCGTCGACTCAGGAGTCGCCGCCCCCGGTAAGCGAATTCGCCCAGTCCTCGAGCGATCAACCACCATGGTGCTCGTTCGAAGCGACGCCAGGATCTTCGGCTGCGCAAAGCGAGTCGTGTCAACGAATCAGCGGAGAGAGCCAAGGTGCAGTGGGGCGCGAGATGGACCGCGCGATACCCGAGTCGTTCACGGATTCTGCGATTCGCCGAGGTGTAATTGGCAATTGCGTTGGAGATCGGGTTGTCGAGTTGGTCGTACGCTTCAACCAGTTTCTGCGCGATTCCCTGCCGTCGCGCGGATTGCGCAACCAGGAGGTCGCAATCGTGATGGAGAAGGGTGACCTCGCCACAAAGCTGAAAACGACAGGGGAACGATGCCAAGTGTCCGACGACGACTCCATCGATCTCCGCGACCCAGATATGACTTCGTTGCAGTTCGTTGGCCGGGTTGCGCTCGAACTGCCAACTCCAGCGATTCTCAAACCGCTTCCGGGGATACTCACCGAAGGCCTCTTCGTACAACTCGAAGACACGACGCTTGTCGGTGTTCACCATCGCGCGCACGACGACCATGGCACTCCACCTACTTATTGATTATGCATACAGGAATGGGCTCGACAGTTGGTCAACGCGCTTGCAGAGCATCGTGGTCGTCCTCGGGTGTCCGACGATCAGAGCCGTTCTGGGAAACTGACCCTCTCAAATCCCTTCAGTGGGGTCAAGCCGTCCCAGGCGCCTCACTGCGTTGCCTAAACCGCGTTGCCTTCACTGCGCCGCACGTCGGCGTGCTCGTCGCGGCTTCGTCACCAATTCTCTCAGCCGGTCGTCAACGTGGTCATTGCTGACCTGACAACGGTAGATCCAATACGGATCATCGAACGGGAACCGATTGCAGCGTGAGCCGACGCGCAGACCGATGTGGATCTCGAACTCGCGAAACAGCTCGATCAGTTCCAGTCGTTGACGTCGATCTCTCGGGACGCGGCCGAACGGGTATGCGAACGCCCCGATGAACGGAAGGTCGGCAGAACGCACCACGTCTCGGCTGTTGCGCAGCTCCTCCCGTAGTTCCGCGGTCGGGAGCTGGCTGAAGTCGCGGTGGGTGTGCGAGTGGTAGCCGAGTTCGATCCCACCGTGACTCAACTGCTTCAGTGACTCCGAATCGAGCACCTGCATTTGTCCAGACGGTGATGGGCTCATGGCCCAATTCGCCGTCCGTCCCAGGCTCGCAGTCGGAACGAAGACCGTGGCCGGCACGCCGTGCACGCTCAGAATGGGTGCCGCCACTTCTTTCACGTCGGCAGTGGCGTCGTCGAAGGTCACCCAGACCGTGTGGCGCGGAAGACGCTTGCGCTCAGCGTTCCGCGAGATCAGGTCACGGGCCACAACCAAATGATAGTTCGCGGAGAGGTATTGGATCTGCCGCTCGAAGACTCTAGGCTTGACCGCGAGCGGGTCGCTTGGATCATCCGCAATACGGTGATAGAGCAGCACCGTCAGTCGTGGCGAAGGACGTAGTCTGTCGACGAGGTTACGCACTTGCGCCCTGTCCTACTAACGCGGCCGCGATGACGATCCGGCGTCCAAGGATACGGTGGTGAAGATGAACTCCGGCCACCGGCGTCCCGTACTCAGCGCGGTGTTGATCGCGCAAGACAATGAGTCGACGATTCGCCGCGTCATCGACAACGTTGCAAGGGTCGTCGACGAGGTCGTCGTCGTCGACGGCGGCAGCGAGGATCGTACTGCGGAGATTGCGGCTGAACACCAGAAGTGCCGGGTTTTTCACCGGGCGTTCGACGACTTCGCCCAGCAGAAGAACTACGCGATCGATCAAGCCCGGGGTCGATGGATCCTGCTCGTCGATACCGACGAACTACTCGGCCAGCGCAGCCTACAAACGCTTCGTTGGTGGATTCGTCTACCCTTCGTGCGCTGGTACAAACTCAGAACTTGTCACCTAGTCACCGAAGACGATCGCGAGCAACAGGTTTTCAGCCAGCGCCACTACCCCGACAACCATCTCCGATTGTTCAGGAACCAGCCGTTCTTCCGCTACGACACCGAGCGCGGTCGAGTCCATGAGAGCTTTCCGCGCAAGGGGCGCGGTTTTGGTATTTGCCTGCCTCTTCACATCTTTCACTACGGCTATGCCATGAAGTCTCTCGACCAACGACGCCAGCGGATTCAGCTCTACGACCAGATTGCCGGCAGCCCGAGCGCGGTCAACTCCATGTATCTGTGGGAAGAAGATCCTGGGGTGACGCTCATTCCGCCGAAAGAGTCAGCGCCCCCGGACAGTTTGCTAAACAGCGAGCGTGGATCGGGCCGCCTCGGGCCGTGAGAATCGAGCGACTCTCTTCGTCCGCTCTCGACTATCGGGCGGATACCGGTCGGTCGCGCGTTCAAGGCAGAGTCGATCGCTTGCGTCTGGACACACCGAGATTGAGCCGAAGTGTGCTGTGGACGACGGCGAGCGTCAGGAGAACGGTGTACTGAGCCAGGAAGAATCGCTTCCACCACACAGGAAACAACAGGTAGTGGAGAGCCATATTGCTAACCAGGGCGATGGCGATCGCGGTGGTCCGTGGTGACGCCCGTCGCGTGGCCCAGGCGAGGACGATGCCGAGGACACCAAAACCGAGGGCGCGATCTCGGCCACGGCTGTGAAATCCTTCGACGAGTTGACCGACGTAGCTGTCCCAATTGACCGAAGGGTTGGCGTCAGCCGGATAGGGAAGAGCCGCCGTGAAGGTGTGGTGAAAAAGGGTACTCCAGCCGTACCACCCCGATAACTCCTGAATCGCGACATACGCCAAGACTGCGACGATCGCCGCCGCCGCGCAGTCCAGCATGCGAACTCCACTCGATTTCGTAAGACCCAAGGCGGCAAGCAGCGGCAGCACCAAGATCAGAGCGTCGGGGCGAGCGCCGATCGATAATGTCAACAATCCGATTCCGACAACTGAATAGCGTCGCGCAGGGGCATTAGCGAGAGCGAGGCCGGCGATGATCAGCAACGCCGCAAGAGTGTCGGGGGATGAGGATCGGGCGGTGTCCGAGATCGGGGTCGCTATGAAGATCAGCACGCAAACAACAGCGGCGAACGAGACCGAGAAGTACTGGCGGAGCCACACGAAGATCGCGAGGACGATCAACGCCGCCGCGAACGACGCGACCCACAGAGTTGACCAAGCGGGGCTCAATCCGGATGTGATTGCGATGACGATCGCCCCGTTGTAAAGCGGGCGAGTTCGGTAGAACGGCAACTGCTGGGCGAAACTTACAGGGTCTCGGCTGACCGATTTCCGATACTCGCTATCGGAGCGAAGCCTCGCCGCGGGCAAGTCCCGGTCAACCGCGGCATAAGTTGCACGGTGGGCCGATATCAGGTCGTCGTGGATCAACTCGTGCGCGCAGCCGACGTATCCGATCACATCCCAGTTCCAGCGCGGCGAACTCAGCGCAAGATGGAGGCCGCCGAAGACGACCAATACCAGCGTCGCTACGCAGACAAACGCCGTGACGCCGAGTCGTTGGGACGGCTGCCCGGCGGAGGTTGGCGCGCTTTGATTGAAAGAGGTCGTCATTCGGGTTTATTCGCCCGCGGCGCCCTTCCCGATCGAGAAGCGTGAAGTTCATCGCCACTACAGCCGAGACCCCCGACGATTGTCAACGGTGCTACCGAGTCCCCGCGAACTTGCCGGCAGACCCGCCGCCGGATTGACTTGCCCCGGCGTGCAGCAGTCAGTGAGATCCACTATTTCCACCCGTCGACACGTTGTCGCCGCACGATGAATAGGACGTTGGCTTGAGAAGCGCATGGGTTGTCCTATGGCTCATGACGATCGTGTCGATCGCCGCGTATGGCTACGCCGCGCTCTCGAGCATCGGCTACGAGTACCCCCTTGAGTGGATGGAGGGTGGCACGCTCGACTTGGTTCGGCGCATTCACACGGGTCAGCCGATCTACTGCGCTCCGAGTCTCGAGTACATCCCCTACATCTACACGCCGCTCTACTATCACGCGGTCGCTGCCGTAACTGCCGCGGATTCATGGGATTTCTTGCCCGGGCGTTTGATCGGACTCGTGGGGACTCTGGGAATTGCGGCACTGATCGGCTGTGAACTGCGACGTCGGCGGTGCGATTGGAGCTTCGTGATCGTCGGCGTGGGGTTGTTCTTCGCGACCTACTCACTGTCGGGCCGCTGGTTTCACGTCGCCCGGGTGGATACGTTGTTCTTGTTCTTGCTGCTCTTCGGGCTGCTGTTGTATCAATGGTCGCGATCCTGGCCCGGCCTCGTCGCGTCAGGGGTGATTCTCACGCTCGCTTTCCTGACCAAACAATCGGCCTTGCTCGCCATCGCCGTGTTCCTCCCATTGTCGTTCTTCAGAAACCGACGTCGCGCCGTGAGCTTGGCCGCTATCGTCGGCATCGGCGTAGCCGCGGTCTGCGGAATATGGCAACTGAGATCGGACGGTTGGTTCTTCACGTACGTGTTCGATCTACCCAGAGGCCACGCCTTATTGCCGAAGATGGCCACGCGGTTCTTTACTCGTGAGATGCTACTCCATCTCCCAGTGTTGGGAGCGTTTGCAGCCTTCGGGGTTTGGCGAACGATGCGCAGACCATCGTCGGGGGCTATCGATTCGCTCGCCACCTTCGCCTCGCTCGGCGCGACTTCTTTCGCGTCCCGTATCCACGAGGGAGGTTACATGAACGTCTTGATGCCGGTTCACGTCGGCTTGGTGCTGTTCGCTGTTCCACATATCGAGAGACTCGCTCGCGTGAGTCGACCTTGGAGCATGCGAGTTGTGCCACTGGTGTTGATCGCCCAATTCATGCTGTTGGCGTACGACCCGCGGACGGGACTTCCGAGCTCCGACGATCGCCGCGCCGGGCGGGAGTTTCTCGATCGTGTGGAACAACTGCCTGGCTCGGTGCTCGTGCCGTGCCACCGGGCTCTGCAGGGGCGAGTCGGGAAGAAGAGCTACGGCTTCGGCATGGCCGGCATCGACGTCTTGCGTAGCGAGAGTTGCCCCGACGTGCGTGATCGGTTCGAGCGGGAACTCTTGCGTCGAGTTGAGAATCAGGAGTTTTCGGCAATCATCCTTCCCGATCAGACCTGGGTCTTCCCCAATATCTCGCAGAGCTATGAGCACGCCGAGAATCTGTTCGACGGCGAAGACTACGTGCCGATGACCGGCGCTGCTATCCGGCCCCAACAGCTATGGGTGCCGAGAGTCAGCGCGGCCAGGGACCGTCGGTAATGGTACCGCGCGAACCGAAGAGCCCATCTGCGCTGGCACGTGCAGGAGTGGCGTTGCCGTTACTGATCGCGGGGCTGTTGTTCATCGACGCCTTCTCGAGAATGCCGGACAACCAGCCGTTCACTTATCCACTCGACGACGCCTACATTCACTTAGCGATGGCGCGACAGTTGGTCGAGAGCGGCAACTGGGGTGTCACGCCGACAGAGTTCGCGCCAGCGTCATCTTCGTTGGGCTGGACCGTGCTGCTTGCCTTGGGGCACAAGCTCGGCGGAGATCGTGTTCCCATTGTTCTGAACCTACTGGCCGCAGTGGCGCTGCTGCTCGTGATCTATCGTCGCTGGTTGCCCAGTGGCGTGGTGGCGGCGGTTGTCGCCACCAGCGTCACGGTCGCGGTCCTACCGCTCGTGCCGTTAACTTTTCTCGGCATGGAGCACGTTCTCCACGCTCTGGCGTCGGTACTCTTTGCGATCGAGGCGGTCAGCGTAGTCGAGGGGGCGGCGAAGAAGTCGCGGTGGACCTTAGGTGTTCTCGCGTTCGCGGTGGTTGCGTTACGCTTCGAAGGGCTGTTCTTGATCGGTAGTGTGGCCGCCCTACTGCTGGTGCGACACCGTCGACTCGACGCCGCGTTAACTCTCAGTGCCGGGCTCGCCCCGGTGCTTCTCTTCGGGATGTTCTCACTCAGCCAAGGTGGACTCTTCCTGCCATCGTCCGTTCTTCTCAAGGGCAATCTCCCCCCGTCGTCTGGCTTCAGTGAGTGGCTGCTCTACTCGACGATGTGGATTCAAGTGTTGTGGTCCGACAAAGAGCTCGGTGGCATTGTATTGCTCTGCGGCTTGGGTTGGTTCTCGAAGGGAGCGCGCGCGAATCCGCGCGCCCGAGACTTGTCGTTGCTCATCATCGTGTCGGTCCTTGCCCACGCGCAGTTTGCCCGGGTCGGGTGGTTCGGCCGGTACGAGGCGTATCTGCTTGCGCTCGGGAGCGTTGGACTGGCCGCGTATGGTCCGCAGCTAGCCGCGCGTTGGACCGATCTTCGGTCACCCTTCACCAACGCTCGACGGCTCGTGGTTCCCGTCGCGATCGTTGCGATCATCGCGAGTTGCTGGGGGACGTTGGTCCAGCGAGCCACTCGAGGCTTGCGGAAACTACCACTCGCCGTCGTTAACGTTCATCAACAACAACGACAGATGGCTCGGTTCATCGCGACTCAATACGCGGGACGTCCAGTCGCTCTCAACGATATCGGTGCTGTTTGTTATGCGTCCGACATCGAGTTGCTCGACTTTTGGGGCCTTGGTGATCTCGAGGTCACGCTCCTCGTGCGAAGCGGTCGTTGGAACGTTGAGGCTGCGGAGCAACTCTCCCGCGAGCGAGGCGTCGAAGTGGCCATACTGTACGAGCAGTATTTTGCTGAATACATACCGCGGAGTTGGCATCGCGTCGGCACGTGGACGATCGACAACAACGTCGCCTGCGCCAGCTCGACGGTCAGTTTCTACGCCATCGATCGCGAGCGCGCGTCGCTTCTGCGCGCTCGACTCGAGAACTTCCACCGGACGATGCCGCCTTCGATTCGCACCGAACTGGACTAGAGGCCCGGCCGAAAAGTCAGAGGCACGGTGCGCGGCGGTCTTCGACGGAATCTCACCATTCGTAATACTCAACGAATCCACCAATTCGCCTGCGAATTCCGAACGGCAATCTTCCGCCGAACTCCACCACTCACCGC
>JAJFFE010000304.1 GCA_021776775.1 Planctomycetota bacterium
CCGCCTTCCGGTCCGAGATCGATGACGTGGTCCGCCGTCTTGATGACGTCGAGATTGTGTTCGATCACGACGACAGAGTGGCCGGTATCGACGAGACGGTTGAGCGAGTCGAGCAAGCGGTGGATATCCGCGAAATGCAGCCCGGTGGTCGGCTCGTCCAAGATGTAGAGATTGCGCTTGCCGCGCTTGAGCTTGCCGAGTTCGCTGGCGAGCTTGACACGCTGTGCCTCCCCGCCGGACAGGATGGTCGCGGGATGACCGAGCGTCAGGTATCCGAGGCCGAGTTCGCACAGCACCTTGATCTTGTGAGCGATGTTCTTCTGGTTGGCAAAGAACTTCACGCCGTCTTCGAGGGACATCTCCAGGACCTCGGAGATGTTCTTGTCCTGGTACGTGACGTCGAGCGTTTCCTGGTTGTAGCGTAGTCCCTTGCAAGTTGGACACGTCACTTCGACATCCGGCATGAACGATAGCTGAGTGGTGATGGTGCCTTCGCCGCCGCACTCTTCACAGCGACCGCCTTTGACGTTGAAACTGAACCGCGACGCGGTGTAGCCACGCTTGACGGACTCTTCTGTGGTCGCGAAGAGCTTGCGTATGTTGTCGTAGAATCCGATGTAGGTGGCGGGGTTCGATCGGGGAGAGCGTCCGATCGGCGACTGATCGATATGCACGATGTCGTCGATCTGCTCCCAACCCTCGAGTGAGTCGTGGTCGCCCGATAGAACGCGGCTGTCGTACAGGAGCGCGTAGAGCCGTTTGTACAGAATCCCGTGGATCAGCGAGCTCTTACCCGATCCGGACGCCCCGGTGATGCAGACGAACGCGTCGAGCGGCAGATCGACGTCGATGTTGTCGAGGTTGTTCTCCCGCGCCCCGGTTATGCGAAGCACACGTTCGCCAATAGACCGCCGTTCTTTCGGGACGTCGATCTGTTTTCGACCGGATAGAAAGTCCCCGGTGACCGACGCCTTGTGCGCCATGATCGTCTCGACCGTGCCCTGGACCACCACCTTGCCGCCATGAATGCCCGGGCCGGGACCGATTTCGACGATGTGATCGGCCGCCCGCATGGTGTCTTCGTCGTGCTCGACCACGATCACCGTGTTGCCGAGGTCACGCATCTGACGCAGCGTTTCGATCATTTTGATATTGTCTTTGGGGTGCAGCCCAATCGAAGGCTCATCGAGGACGTAGAGCATGCCCATCAATCCCGAGCCAATCTGCGACGAGAGTCGAATGCGTTGCGACTCACCGCCCGACAGCGTTCCGGACCGCCGATTCAGGTTGAGGTAGTCGAGCCCGATGCCGATCAACACCTCCAACCGCGCCACCACTTCGTGACGGATCTGCTCAACCGCCTTGCGGTGCCGAGCGTTCGGACGAACCGCTTTCAGGAATCCCAGCAACTCGATGAGATGCAGCTCGCCGACGTCGTGCAAGTTCTTGCCTGCGATATGAACGAGTCGCCGCGCTGTCTTGAGCCGCGCGCCCCCGCAGTCCGGGCAGGCGAACTCGACCATCGACTTCTTCAAGTAGTTTTCGAGCCCGGCGTTCGAAGATCCACGCTTGAGGTACCAGCGGTAGGTGTGCTCGAGTTGCGGAATGATGCCTTGGAAGCTGATCTTCTTGCCCGCGTGGTGCTGCCCTTGTCGTGCGCCGTCTGGGATCTTGACCGTAAACTTCTCGCCCCCGGTTCCGTAGAGCAAGATGTCGAGAGCCTTCTGCGGCATGTCTCGGTACGGCGTATCCAAACTGAAGCCGTACTTCTCGGACAAGCTGAACAACATTCGGCCGCCCCACGCGTTCTTGTCCGAGTTGAACGCCTCTTTGACGATCGCTCCGTCGCGTAGCGTGCGGGTTGGGTCCGGCGTGAGCAGTGGCGGATGCACGCGCATCGAAGTTCCGATCCCCGCGCAGGTCGGGCACGCACCCGACGGGTCGTTGAACGTGAACCCGCCGTGGTGCAGCGTGTTGGACAGAATGCGGTGCTTCTTGCACCCGAAGCCGTCGTAAAACTTCTTTCGCTTCGCGGCCGAGAGTCCTTTGTCGGTCAGGTGAAAGCTGAGCAGCCCGTCGCCGACTTTCAGGCCGTGGTCTAGCGAGGTCACGATCTGTTTGTCGATGTCTCGTTGCACGACGAACGAATCGATGACCACTTCGATGTGGTACTCCTCGTCCTCGTCGACTTCGATCTCGTCACCCAGGTCGAGCGGCTCCCCGTTCATTCGTACGCGGCGGTAGCCGTTGACGCGGATATGCTCGAACAGGTAGTCGTAGTCTTCTCCGTACACCTTTGCGACCGGCGCGCGCGCTTCGACTGTGGTGCCGTCGGGGAGCGAGAGGATGTGCTCCATCATCTGATACGTCGTCAGCGTCTGGATCTCTTCTTCGCAGAATGGACAGTACGGCGTGCCCATGGTGGCGTACAGCATGCGCAGGTAGTCCGAGATGTCGGTCATGGTGCCGACGGTCGAGCGCGGGTTGCTGGCCACCGTCTTCTGATCGATGGAGATCACCGGTGAGAGGCCGTTGACGAAGTCGACGTCGGGCTTCTTGAGCTGGCTGACGAACCGCTTGGCAAACGACGACATGGACGCCATGAGCCGCCGTTGTCCTTCGGCGTAGATGGTCTCGAAGGCGAGCGATGACTTGCCGGAACCGCTGACGCCGGTAACCACGATCAACTGATCGCGCGGAATCTCCAGCGAGATGTCTTGGAGGTTGTTCTCGCGGGCACCGCTTATCTCGATGGTTTTGCGCATCGGCAGACCTTACGCGTCGAGGAAGTAGGCCGGCTCTTCGACTTCGACTCGGCTCTTCTTGGTGATCTTGAACGGGGCGCCGACCTTCTCGAGTCGTCCGGTGCGCTCTAGCCACTCGCACGCCGATTCGAGATGCCACGGGTAGAGTTGGGTGTGTGCGAAGTGGTCGGCGATCTCCGACAGCGGCACCACCCGCTTCTCTTTCTTGAGGAACCGTGTGATGGGGAGAAGGTTTTGGGGGGCGTTCGCTTCCAAGTACTCC
>JAJFFE010000305.1 GCA_021776775.1 Planctomycetota bacterium
CACACGCACACGGCTGACGGGCACGCGCACACCGAAGATCACACGCACACCCATGGCGCCGCCGCCACCGATGGCCACACACACCCGGCCGATGCGAAGGCCGAGCTGAACAAGAAAGAACGAGCAGAACTCGAAGCGCTACGGTCCGAGGTCAAAGATTTGCGAAAAGCACTTCGCGCTTTGAACAAGGCGACCAAAGTGAAGCCGCTCGACTTGAAACAAGAGACCGGACTGCGAACGAGGCGTCTCACGGACAGCGAGCGGGAAGCGATGCAAGAAGCGCTTCGCAAATTGAACAACCGCCGCAAGGTGAAACAGACCGACTCGAAGCAAGAGTCGCAACCGCCGAAGAAGAGCACCACGAAACCCGACCAGACGCCTCTGCAAACCCCGCTCTATAACTTGGTCCAACCGGCCCCCGGCGCCTACCGCACGCCCGAGCCGATCGCGCGGCCGAAACAAACAGTCACCGTGGTTGCAACGCTGCCGATTCTCGCCAGCGTGGCGAAGGCCATCGGAGGCGACGCGGTGACCACGAGTTCACTCTCCCCACCCGGAGTCGACCCGCACGACGTGCGCATGACGCCCGCTCTCACCGCGGCACTCAAAGGGGCGGACCTCTTTATTGAAAGCGGCATGGGACTCGAAGGGTGGACGGCGCGAGCGGTCACCGCGAGTGGCAACACCACCATCGTTCCCGGCGGCACGGGCCACGTCTACGCCACGACCGGCGTCACCCCGGTCGAGATTCCGACGGCGGAAGAAATCGCCGCCGGTGGCCACGTGCACGCGGCCGGCAATCCCCACGCATGGCTGTCGCCCCTCAACGTGAAGGTCATGGCGGCCAACGTCGAAGCGGCGTTGTCGAAACTGCAACCGGCGAACGCGGCCGAGTTCGCCCGTCGCTCGGCGGCGTTTCAGCGAGAACTAGACGATCGCCTCTTCGGGAGCAAACTGGTCGAGATCATGGGATCCCGCACCCTCGACCGATTGCATCGCACCGGTCGGCTCATTCCGTTCCTCGAGAAGAAGAAGCTCAGGGGTGAGCCGTTGATTGCATCCCTCGGCGGCTGGCTGTCCCGCACGCGCAGCTTGAAGAACAAGAAGTTGATCACCTACCACAGCACTTGGAGCTACCTCGCGGACTGCTTCGGTCTAGAGGTTGTCGCCACGATCGAAGAGAAACCCGGGATCGCGCCCTCTCCGACGCACCTGGCGCGACTGTCGGAGATCGCCAAGAAGGCCGGCGTGCAACTCGTCGCGGCGCCGCCGTACTACCCGCGCAACCGCATCGATTCACTGGCTCAACGCATCGGCGGTCGCTCGATCGTGTTGCCCACGCAACCGGGCGAATCGAAAGAAGCAATCGATACGATCACTCTCTTCGACACCATTGTGAATCGGATCGAAAACGCCCAGTGACAAAACCGTTGACCAGCGACGCCACTCCAGCGGTCGCTTTCGAAGGTGCGTCCGTCGGCTACGGCCGAACGGCAGTGCTGACCGATGTCACCTTCCGCGTGGAAACAGGACAGTTCTTCGCAATCGTCGGCCCGAACGGGTCGGGCAAGACGACTCTGCTGCGCACGCTGCTCGGAGTGATTCCTCCGCTCAGCGGCCGGGTCGTGCCGAACGGACGCATGGGATACGCTCCACAACGACAAGCGCTCGACGACCTGTTCCCGTTCACTTCACGAGAAGTGGTCGCCCACGGTTTGATCAATGAGCGTTCGCTGGACTCGAACGCAGCGGCGGCCCGACTCGAAGACGTGCTCGACCGCTGCGGCGTCGCCGAGCGATCCGAGTACGCCTTTCGCGACTTGAGCGGCGGACAGAAGCAGCGCGTCCTCATCGCAAGAGCGCTCGTCACCCGACCCGACACGCTGGTCCTCGACGAACCGACCAACGATCTCGACGTCCGCGGAGAGCACGACGTCATGAAGCTCGTCGAAGAGCTACACCACCGCGGCACGACGGTGATCATGGTCAGTCATCAGCTTCACGTCGTGGCACGCTTTGCCGGGCACATAGCATTCATCAACGACGGCGCGCTGCTGGCCGGAGATCGCGATACCATGCTGACCCCGCAACGACTCGAGTCCCTCTACGGGGTCTCGATCAATCTCGGAACCGGCCGCCCCAACGTAGATCGCCCCGCCTCATGACGAGTGGCGACGTGATCTCGACCCTCGAAGGGTTCGGCTGGAACTACCTGTCGACGTTGTTCATGGCGGGGGTGGTTTCGTACCTCGGCTTGTTCACGGTGCTGCGTCGGATCGTTTTCACCGGCGTAGCGCTGGCGCAGGTCGCGGCCGCCGGGGTGGGCGGCGCGTTCTTCATCGCCGATCATCCCAGCGTTCCGCAGACGCTCGCGCGTTTCGCCGGCAGCTACGGGGCAACTCTTGGTAGCTTTGTGCTGACGCTGATTGCGGCGCTGGGCGTACGTATTCGTTCGGCCCGGGGACGCGTGGGTGGCGACGCCGTGGTCGGCTTCCTGTACGTCATCTCCGCGGCGCTCGCCGTGCTCTTGGTGTGGCGAAGCTCCCGCGGCCTCGCCGAGCTTCGAGAGATCCTCGCCGGCGAAGTCCTACTCACGAGCGCCGGTGAGTTGGTCGTGCTCGCGGTAGCTCTGACCATCGTCGCTGTGATTCACGTACGCACCCGCCAGAAGTTCTTGCTCGTCTCCTACGATCCCGAGTTCGCCAAGACCATCGGCATCGACGTGGGCAAAATCGATCTGCTATTTTTGGCGACGTTTGCCACTGCCGTCGCCTTCTCGCTGCGCGCCGGTGGATTGCTGTTAGTCTTCGCGTTCCTGGTGGTACCGGGAATGATCGGACTGACGATCGGCCGCGGGCTTCGCGAGTCGACGTTGCTATCCGTCGCAGTCGCCCTGGCCGGCTCGCTCGCGGGTTACCTCGTCGCGATCATCGAAAACTTGCCGGTCGCACATTCCATTTCGGCCGTGCTCGGCTTCGCCTTCATCGCCAGTTTCGCCGTTCGTAACATTCCGACTCTCGCCATGATCGTGCGGTTCGTCCTGCTGGCCGCCGGCCTCACCGCAGTCGGCGTAGGCCTCTGGCTGGTACCCGGCTTGGTCTCGACCCTAACGTGGCAGTCTCCGTTCGAGTCGCCGGACGCCCACCGCGGACACAACCATTCCGGTACCGAACAACCGGCGACAGCCGAAGCGAGAATCGCCGAGGCGGTGGGATTCCTGCGCGGTGGCGGAACGGTCGAAGAACGAACCGAAGCGGCAAAGACACTCGGTGAGATCGGCGACCAGAAGAGCCTGCCCCACCTCTTGCTGGCGATCGCGGAAGAAGACGAAGCTCTGCGGACAGCCGTCGTCGAGTCCATTCGCGCCTACGTCGCCCGTCGCGGCGACTTGCGCATCCGAGTACTCGCAACCGGCCCCGACGCGGAACTCGCCGCACAGGCGAGTCGCGCTCTTGTCGCTACCGGCCACGAACTCGGCATGGGTTACATGATCGGCTTCTTGGAGCGTGACGACGCACCGCTACTCCTGCGCGACGAAATCCTCAGCGAACTTCACACAGCGACCGGCCAAGCGTTCGGCTACGACGCCTTTGCCGAACCGAACGAGAACGCCGCCGCCATCAAGAGTTGGTGGGGTTGGTGGGAAACCCGTCGTCCGCGATAGACGCGTTGGTTCCGACAAAGACGATGTCGACAGACGTGACGCCGGAGCTTCCTCGCGGGAGGTACTCCGAGGACGAGTTACGCGGATCGACAGTGATTCATCGGTTCGGCTGTCGCTCATGACAAGCACGAGCACATCGTGGCGTCATAGACCCCACCGGCGAACGGTCCTAAGGCGGACTTCACCTCGTTCGTCCGGTACACCTGTTGCGAATTTTCTCGCCGTCTAGACTAGGATTGGCTTCAACGTTGATGGATACGAGACGCCTTCGTGATCAATCCCTGAAACCAGCGGCCTCGGCGATATTGCTCGTCCTTAGCGGCTGGGCTCCTTGCCGAGCTTCGGATCGGGCTGGTACGCCGCCGGAATCGTGCTCGACATAACTCCGCCGATCGATCAAGCCTTCGACCCGGCGACCGATCAACCGCTGCTTCGTGCCACGTTCGACGTATCACCGAGCGCGGTTATCGACACAACAAATTCGATCGACGTCGCCTCCGACGTGGGACCGCAGTCGGTCGACTCCGTGTTCGTATCACTCCGGAGGCGCGTCGAACTTGACGCGTAATCGTGTGTATTCAGCGGTCATCGCGGCGAGAACCTCTCGGTAGCCCAGGTCGTCGTGCACGCTCTTCATCTCGTTTGGATCTAGTTCGAGATCGAACAAGTTCCACTCATCCGACTTCGGAAAACGAATGAGTTTGTGCCGCTGCGTTCGAACGCCGAAGTGTTGCGGCACGGCGTGTTCGCCGAATTCGTAATACGCGTAATAGAGCGACTTCCTCCAATCGACCGCCTCTTGTTTCATCACCGGGACGAGAGAGCGACCTTGCACTTCCGCAGGAGCCCTCGAGCCAGCCATCTCGAGGAAGGTCGGTGCGTAGTCGATGTTCTGAATCAACTCCACCGGGCGCGAACCGGGCTGCACCACTCCCGGCCAGCGGCACAAGAACGGCATGCGAAACGACTCTTCGAACATCCAACGCTTGTCGTACCAGCCGTGTTCTCCGAGATAGAACCCCTGATCGGATGAGTAGATAACGATCGTGTTCTCGGTCAGACCGTGGTCGTCAAGATACTGCAAGACGCGGCCGACACTCTCGTCTACCGCCTTCACTGTGCCGAGATAGTTGCGCATGTATCGTCGATACTTCCACCGCACGATATCCCTGTGCGTCAACTTTCCGGCCGCGAAATCGGCAAGGAACGCCTTGTTCCGCGGCGCAAAGTGCGCGTCCCACGCCTTCTTCTGCGCGGGCGTCATGCGGTTGTACTCGGGAGTGCCGTAGCGATCCGGTTTCGGCAACTTCACATCGCCGCGTTCGTCCTTGCGCACTTTTGCGTCGTAGGCCCAGTCGAAATGACGGTCAAGCTCCATCTCGTTCTTCGCGAGAGTCGCACTACGATTCGCGTAGTTGTCGAAGAGAGAGTCCGGCTCGGGAATGGTCACCTCATCGAACGCTCCGAGGTGTCGTAGCGCCGGAGCGAAGGTGCGATGCGGCGCCTTGTGCTGGCACATGAGAAAGAACGGCTTCGACGTGTCGCGTTGATCCAGCCACGCCAAGGTCTTGTCCGTCGTCAGGTCGGTCGCGTAACCCTCGAAACGCTGACGGCTGCCGTCCGGCTGAAGAAAGACAGGGTTGTAGTAGTTGCCCTGTCCGGGAAACACTTCCCAATGATCAAAGCCGACCGGCGTGGTCTTCAAGTGCCACTTGCCGATCACCGCGGTACTGTACCCCGAAGCTTGAAGCGCCTTGGCGACTGTCCACTGGCTCTGATCGAGCCCCTTTCCGGTGTTACGCTGAAATCCGTTCTTGTGGCTGTGCTTGCCCGTCAGAATCGTTGCCCGCGACGGTCCACAGATAGAATTCGCGCAGAACGAATTCAAGAACACGGCACCTTCTTGCGCCAGACGATCGATGTTGGGGGTCGGCGCGATCTTCGCCAAGGGACCACCGTACGCCGAGATCGACTTGATCGCGTGATCGTCAGAGAAGAGAAAGACGATGTTCGGTCGCTCTGAGTCTTGCCCGCGAGCGACGCCGCCGAGCGCCAACAGCAGCACGATTCCACACAGCCCGCGGTACGCGGTGCCCAGCTTCATTTGGATTCCCCTCGAAGATGAGAGCCACAGGGCAAAATTTTCGTCTGTGATTGAGGCGCATGTTAGCGGAGGTGCTGGCTTCAACGCCACGTGGGATCGACCCGGTCCCCACCCGCGCGCACGACCAACTGTGACAGCCTTCCTCATCTCGAGAACCGAAGAGCGAAGGTCGAGTAGGACCGTGGCAAGGCAGTCGGTGCGCAAGCCTCTTGAGACTGGCAATGGCGAGGTCGAGTAGCTCGTCGTCAAGGCGGGCCCGAGAGTCGAGGCTCCGAAGAAGACGTCGCCCGTGCCAAGAAACGCGCGTAGCGATACGGGCGTCACGCTCGGCTAATCCCCTTCGGCCACGGCCCTTAGGTCGTGCTGAGAAGACTTGAACCGAAACCGCCTTGACAGAGCGCGAAGTCAATCGTACATTTCAATTCGTCATTTCAATTCGTCATTTCAATTCTTCATTTTAGTTCGCCCCCGTGTTTCCAAGGACCCCACCCGTGGCACAGCGTAACGATGGCCAAATCACGCGTGATGCGATCCTCGAAGAGGCGGCCAAGCTCTTCGCGGAACATGGCTATTCGGGCACGAGGGTGAGCGAGATCTGCCAAGGGGCAGGAGCCAACAGCGCCGCCGTCAACTATTACTTTGGTTCCAAGGAAGAGCTTTATCGCGAGGTTTGGCGCCAAGCGCTTGAACGCGAGGCGAATGAAAATCCCTTCGATGGCGGCGTTGCGCCTGGCGCGTCTTCGGAGTCACGCTTGCGCGGCCGAATTGCCGCGATGATTCACCGCTTCTTCCATAAGGACGGGACGCCGACGCTTTTTGGACTCTTGCAGACCCGCGAAATGGCGAACCCGACCGGGCACGTCGAAGAGCTTCGGCGCGGCTACTTCGCGCCGCACTTCAGTGCTAATCAGGAACTCTTTCGCGAGATGCTTGGCGAAGACGCAACTGCTCGAGAAGTCCTCTTCGTCCAGACCTCCGTTGTCCATCAATGCCTCGCATTTGGCCTTCGCAAAGGATTTCACCTCCGAGCCTCCGAGGCCAACGAAACGGCTCAGAAGTGCCATCCGATGACTCTGCTTTTCGGGATGCTCGAAGAGTCTCGCGGCGTTGAAGACCTCGTCGATCACGTCACCAGGTTTTCCCTTGCCGGTATCGGGGCAACCAAAGCGGCCATTGCCAAAAGAAGCTCCGGGGTTACCGGATCATGAAAAGGATGAAGTCCAGCGCACGAAACTGGATCCTGCTGATCGGCGTCGGTGCGTTGGCCTTTGGCTGCGTGGCGCCGACTCACCACTTGCCGTCGCACATCTCCGAAGTTGAAGGCGAGTTCTCGATCGGCGGCGAGGCCGCCATTCAAGACGAGTGGTGGAAGTCTTTTGAAGACAAATCGCTCAATGCCCTGATCGAACTCGCCCTCACCAACAACTTCTCTTTGGCCGCCACCTGGGACCGCTTCGCCCAAGCCGAAGCTCAAGCCCGGATCGCGGGCGCCGACACGGGCTTCTTCCTTGAAGGCCGCGCGGGCGCATCGACTTCTCGCGAACGTGACGATGGTAACGAAAGAGGCGCGCAACGCCTCAGCCTTGGCATCTTCGCGAGCTATGAACTCGACCTTTGGGGTCGGGTTGGTGCCGCCGCTGAAGCCGAACTCTTGGAAGCGGAGGCATCCCGTGAGGATGTGAGTATCGCAGCACTTTCCTTAGCGGCCGAAGTTTCGCTGAGCTACTTCGCATCCCTCGAAGCTCGCGATGAAATATTGGTCTTGACCCGCCAACGTGCAAACAACGATGACGCGCTGAAACTTCTGCGCTTGCAGTTCGCCAACGGGCAGGCCGGCGCGGCCGATATCCTGCGCCTCGAAAACGTTATTGAGGGCAACGAGGGCGATATCGCCTTCGCGCGCCGGGAGTTCGAAATTCTCCAGGCGCAACTCTCGGTGCTGGTCGGCGCCTCGCCGCTGCAATTCCGCGCTGACGAAATGACTGCTGCGGGATTGCCCGATGCGCCTCCCCTACCGAAAACAGGCCTACCAAGTGTGTTGCTACGCCGTCGGCCCGACATGCGCGCAGCTGAACTGCGGGTGCTTTCGGCTGATCGCTCAGTCGCTGAAGCCATCGCCGATCGCTATCCGCGGGTTTCGATATCAGCGAGTGTCGAAACCAGCGGTAAGGTCTCGGACCTCTTCGACAACTGGCTCGCCAATCTGGCCGGCAATCTGGTTCAGCCACTGATCGATGGCGGCGAACGTGTGGCCGTCGTGGAGCGCGAAAAAGCGCGGCTATCGGCCCTCATCAATGACTACTCGCAGAGCGTGCTCTCCGCGTTGCAAGAAGTGGAAGAAGCTGCCCTGCGCGAAACCCAAACGCGAGACCTTCTTGCGTCAACCGAGAAGCGACGCGTGCGTGCGGTGACGATCTTAGAGCGTGTGCGCGAGAGCTTCATCAATCAGCAAAGCGAGTACATCAACGTGCTCGACGCGATCTCCAGCCTGCAAGCTTTAGAACGAGAAATTATCCGCACCCGCCAAGACCTGTTGGCAGCGCGGGTTTCTTTGCTTCGCGCCCTCGCCGGCTCACCTGAACTCACACCACCAGCACCCCGAGACGGCGAGCTTGCTTTGGACAAGGAATCGGCCCAATGAGTGACGAGCCACCGTGCGACAAAGACACACCGCGCGACGAAAACACAACACCAGAACCCGATGACGCGCTTCCGTCCGCAAGGAAGCCGCGATCGGCCGTCGGCTGGAGCATACGCATCCTGCTCAACTTAGTGGTCCCCTTGATCATGGCGTTCGTGATTGTCTGGCTTTACAACTACTTGTTGGACACCGCGCCGTCGGCATCCCGCGAGCAACGCACGCCCAAGCCGCGCTTGGCCGAGTTCATCGTTGCCAAAACAGGCGACCATGACCTCGAGATTCGTGCCATGGGAATCGTTCGCCCAGCGCGCTTGGTCGAACTGAAGTCGCCGGTCTCCGGCGCCATCAGCAGCGTCGACAGTGACCGTTTTCAGCCCGGCGGTGTCTTTCGTGCCGGCGAAGTGATGTTGGAAATCGACGAGCGAAACTTCGTGATTGCCCTAGAGATCCGTAAGCAAGAGACGATTCAAGCCGGCATGGAGTTTAGTGTCCTTCAAGCCACTCTTGCCCAAGCCCAGGCCAACTTGGCTCAAGAAGAGGGGCGGCAGGTGATTGCGCGCCAAGAGTATGAGCTCTTGGGCCGCGAGATTTCCGACAAGACCCAGCTGACGCGATTGTTGCGAGAACCGCAGTTGGCCGAAGCCAAGGCCGCCGTCAACGCCGTCAAGACGCGCATGGAGATGGCAACCGCCGCGCACCTTGTCGCGGTGCAACGCGAGGCCGAAGCACAGTTGGCCTTGGATCGCACCAAAGTAAAAGCACCCTTTGATGCAACGATTCTCGAACGCTTCGCCGAAGTTGGCGATCACGCCACGACGTCGACGCGCTTGGCGACGCTTTGCGGAACCGAATCCGCTTGGATTGAAGTGTCGATTCCAAGTTCGACGCTGCTATTTGTTGATCTACCAGACATGTCGCCACGCACTGGTAGGGTCGCAGCCACCAGCCCTGTTGCGGTTAGCGATGACGTCATGCCCTTTGACGCCAAGATCTTTCACCCATCAGCATGGAAGGCCGAAGAGTTCCGCCATGCTCGCATTCTCCGCGACTTGCCGAGCGAGACCGTAGGGGGTCGCCAAGCCCAGTTGTTGCTCGATGTTCTCGACCCATTCGCTCTTTCCGAAGCGAGCCGCGAGGCCAAGCTGCCGCGCGTGCGTCTAAACGCTTTTGTCGAAGTCGTGATCCAAGGTCGTACGCTTGACAACGTCGTTAAGTTGCCGCGCAAAGTGCTGCGCGAAAGCAACACTCTTTGGCTTGCGACGAGCAATGATCTCCTGACGATCAAGCAAGTAACGCCGCTGCGTTCTTCGCGAGAGGACGTCTTTGTTGCCGCAAGCGAGTTGCCGGCGGGCTCTAGAGTCATCTCATCGAATCTGCCCACGGCAGTCGAAGGACTCCTGCTTCGCTTACGCGAAGCCAATACAACCGCAACAGAAGCGAAGGGCGAGTAATCCATGGCTCGCCGACGCATCAAACCTGAGGAAGAACGCGGGTTGATTGGCTGGATGACGGCCAATCGCGTGACGCCAAATTTGATCATGATCGCGCTGATTGTCGGCGGCTTGTTGGCCTTTCATTACCGGATGCAGAAAGAGGTGTTCCCAAGCTTTGACCTCGACACCGTACAAATCGAAGTTCGCTATCCAGGGGCAGGGCCCGAGGAGATCGAAAAGAGTATCGTACAATCGATCGAGTCAGACATTGCCGGCATCGATGGCATCAAAGAGGTCAGAGGCACGGCCGCGGAAGGGCGCGGCTCTGTTACTGTTGAGTTGCGGGATGGCGCGCCGAGGCAAGAAGTCCTCCAAGACATTCAGCAGGCCGTTGACTCCATCGAAACCTTCCCAACCGAAGCGCGCCGGCCCACGGTCGCGCTCTCGCGGCGCCAACGCGAAGTTCTCGATCTGCAAATCTATGGCGAAGTGTCCCCGCTAGCTTTGCGCAATGCGGCCGAAGAAGTGCGCGATGCGCTCCTGCGGATCGATGGCATAGATTTGGTCGAACTCGAGGACTCGCCGGAGTTCGAAGTCATTATCGAGATTCCCTCGAGGACTTTGCGCAGCTATGGGATCTCTCTCCTGGATGTCGAAAGCGCGATCGAACGCCATTCTCAGGAAGTGCCCTCGGGCAAAGTTGAAACGCCGAGCGGGGAGATACTGCTGCGCTTGCGCCAGCGCTCCGATTGGGCGACGGAGTACGCCGAGATTCCGATCGTCAATTTGCCCGATGGGACGCTGGTAACCCTAGGGGAAATGGCGACGTTGAGAGAGAGTTTCGAAGAGGTCGACAAGTTCGCGATTTTCAACGGTCAACGAAACATAACCCTGGAGATTTTTCGCGTCGGCGATCAAACACCGATCGAGGTTTCCGAGGCAACTCGCGCGGCGATGGTGGAGATTGAGGCGTCGCTGCCCGAGGGCGTGAAGTGGTACATCCCTTCGGATCGCTCCGATCTCTTCAAAGATCGACGCGATCTGCTGATGAAGAATCTCGGCATGGGCTTGCTCTTGGTACTCATTGTCTTGGGCGTGTTTCTCGAGATACGCCTCGCGTTCTGGGTCATGATGGGGATTCCGATTTCCTTCTTGGGCGCGCTCTTGATTCTTCCGGAAGTCGGCGTCTCCTTCAATATTATCTCGATGTTCGCTTTCATTATCGCGGTTGGGGTCGTGGTTGATGATGCGATCGTCGTTGGCGAAAACGTCTACGACTATCGAGAAAAAGGTATGAGTTACCCAAAGGCGGCGGTCTACGGGACCCGAGATGTCTCGGTTCCTGTGATCTTCGCGATCGTTACGAACCTGATAGCGTTCGCGCCGCTCTTCTTCTTGGAAGGGCGCATGGGCAAGATTTGGCTACCGATACCCTTCGTCGTAATGTCAGTCTTTGTCGTGTCGCTGGTTGAGTCGTTGATCATCCTGCCGGCGCACTTGGCACACGGTTCCAAGAAGCCACTACCGGGAATCCTCGGCGTGCTCTCTGGCGCGCAGCAAGCGTTCTCGCGTTGGTTCACGCGACGGATTCAGAATGTCTACGGCCCGTTGATTGAGTTCTGCATGCGCTTTCGTATTCCAACCGTTACCTTCATGGTTGGAATATTGATCTTTTCAGTCGGCTATTTTCAATCGGGTCGCTTGCGTTGGCAACCGTTCCCAAGCCCCGAATCTGATAGTGCCAACGTCACCGCTGTCGTGCCACAGGGTTCTTCGCGCGAGCATCTCATCGCGGTCAATGATCAACTCTTGGCCGGTGCCGATGAGGTGATTTCCGCCAATGGCGGCGAAGAGCTGGCCTATGCGACGCGCTCGCGATTTGACGGTACGGAGATTCAAGTGTCGGTTTATCTCACCGACCCCGAGACCCGGCCTATCTCCACTAGCGAGTTCGTAGAGAAATGGCGTGAGGCAGCTGGCGAAGTTCATGATGTCGAGACCCTACGCTATGAGTCCGACCGGGGCGGACCAGGCGGCGGACCGGCGATTGATCTCCAACTCTCACACAAAGAAGTCGCGACGCTTGAACGCGCGGCCAGTGATCTTGCGAGTTTCTTGGAAGCCCGCAGTGACACGAAGGATGTCGACAGCGGCGTGTCGGCCGGCAAACGTCAGCTCGACTATCGACTCAAGCCAGAGTTCGAGAATCTTGGCCTTGATGCCGCGAGCGTCGCGGCACAGGTCCGCGCGGCCTATCTCGGCACGACCTCCATCCGCCAACAACGCGGCGCACACGAAGTGACCGTGCGGGTGCGCTTGCCCATCGATGAACGATCTTCGTTCGCCGATCTGGACACCCTGATGCTGCGAACCAGGAGTGGCGAGGAGATCCCCTTTGGCGAAGTCGCTGAGATCTCGCAAACGCGCGCCTTCAAGTCGATTGAACGGATCGATGGACACCGCATTACCGCCGTTTCCTGCGGCGTGACGAATCCGGCCGAGAGTCAGCTATTGATGAATCTGATTCGCGAAGAAGTCATGCCGCAGTTACAACGCGATTATCCGGGCCTCGCTTGGAAGCCGCGCGGCCGCCGAGCGGATGTGAATGATTCGTTGATCGTGCTTTGGAAGGGCTTGGCGGCGGCGCTAGCGGTGATCTACTTTGTCTTGGCGATTCCCTTCCGCTCCTATATTCAGCCGATGATTGTGATGATCGCGATTCCCTTTGGCGTCGTTGGTGCCGTTGTCGGGCATATGCTGATGGGCTACACGGCGTCGCTGATCTCCGTGCTTGGCGTGATTGCGCTTTCGGGCGTGGTCGTCAACGACTCTCTGGTCTTGGTGACCTACGCTAACGAACTACGAGAGAAGGAGGGCTTGACTGCTTTGGAAGCGGTGAAGCGGGCGGGGATCAGACGTTTCAGGCCGATTATTTTGACGACAGCTACCACCTTCATGGGCTTGGCACCGATGATCTTTGAGACTTCGCGTCAAGCGCAGTTCATCATCCCAATGGCAATTTCGTTGGGCTTTGGGATTGTCTTCGCGACGGCGATCACCTTGATTGTCGTGCCCGCCGTCTATGTCTTGGTGGAGGATCTAAAGAACGCGTTTGCCTGGACGCTCCACCAGCTTCGCCGTGTTGGCGTCGCAGTCTCAAAGCTCTAAGCCGAGGAGCGTCGAGTCGAAGAAAGCGATCACTTTCACTTCGACCACGACGGGATCTTCGATCACTGCGACGGCGAGTTGGTTGTCGCGTTTCAGCCGGCCGAGTGGGACGGCGACTCAGACCGGACTAGCCTGGATCATTCATGAGGCGGAGTCGTTCCGCGCCCGAAAGGGCGCCAATCGTGCCGAGCGAGAACGACAGAGGAGAATCGAGAAATGACCAACGGAACACAGGCTGTGATTTTCGTGAAGATCAAGGCGCGACGCCGAAGTCG
>JAJFFE010000306.1 GCA_021776775.1 Planctomycetota bacterium
ACAACCCGCTCTAGCGTTTGAGTTCCCACTGGGTCGCCCCGACGTCGTCTCCTCCGAGGGTGGCGACACCATCACCGTGGAAGTTATCGAGCAAACCCTCGACGCGCTCCTTCCGAGTAGCGTGTCGATGCATTACTCGACTGGCTCAGGATACACCTCGCTCGCCATGCAGAACAGCGGCGGCATGCTGTTCGAAGCGACCCTGCCAGTCCTCCAGTGTGGCGACGTTCTCGAGTACTACTTCACAGCACAGATCGTCACGGGGTCGACGTTTGCCGAGCCATCCGCCAGCCCCGACGAAACGTTTATCGCCTCGCTTGCCGCTGTTGTCTCTGTCGGAGACGAAGACGACTTCGAGTCGGGAGGCCCCGACTGGACGGTTGGCAGCGGCGACGACGACGCAACCACCGGGGTGTGGGTTCTCGACGACCCGATCGGCACGGCAGCCCAACCGGAAGACGATCATTCATCGATCGGCAGTGAATGTTGGTTCACCGGGCAAGGAAGCGTTGGCGGCAGCCTCGGTGAAGAAGACGTCGACTCGGGCAAGACGACACTGACCTCGCCGCTCTACGAACTTGCCGATACCGACGGGGCGATGATCGAACTGTGGTACTGGTACTCGAACGACCAAGGCTCTTCGTTCGACGATTCGTTCGTCGTCGAAGTAACCGACAACGGTACAGATTGGATCGTCGCTCACTCGCAATCTGGATCGACAGCGCAGTGGGAACGACTCGTCATTCACCTCCAACAGTTCGTGAGCCCGACCAACGCGGTCCAGATTAGGTTCATCGCGTCGGATCTCGGGGCGGGATCGATCGTGGAAGCGGCAATCGACGACCTCGTCGTGCACGAGTTCCTCTGTGCAGACTGCAATGGCAACGGTCTCGACGACACAGCGGAAGTTCTCGCCGGTACCGCGCTGGACTGTAACGCCAACGGGATTCCCGATGAGTGCGACATCAGCAGTGGTCTCTCCGCAGACGTCGACAGCGACCTCACGCCCGACGAGTGTCAATGCCCGGTGTTCTTCATTCGTGGCGACACGAACGACGACGAAAGCGTTGATGTGAGTGACGCGGTATACGCGCTCGAGTACATGTTCAATTCTGGGCCTGAGCCGATGCCGTCCGAGTCCGCTGACGTGAACGGCGACGGCGACACGAACATCGCCGACGCTGTGTACCTACTCGCCTACTTGTTCACGAGTGGGCCCGAGCCGGTGGCGCCGTTCCCGAACGTTGGCTGCCCGTAGCGTGTCGGAGGGAGCGGGGGCGGGCGCCTGTGGGCGTCCGTCCGTCGAGGCATTGGGAGTTCTCCAGCTGATTGGAGCGACGACTGCCGCGCCTCAGAGCGCCTTCGGATCGGCCGCAGCACCGTTTTTCTGTCCGCATTCGGACAGAACGTCTCGAATCTTCTCGATCAAGTCGTCAGCGGTGTACGGCTTCTGAATGAAGCCGGCGAGCCCCTCACGTCCCAACCGTCCGACCACCTCGTGCTCGCTGTATCCGCTGGTCAAGATGACGGGGACGTCGGCGCGAATGCTCTGCAGCCTTCGAAGCGTTTCTTCGCCGCTCATCTGGGGCATGGTCAAGTCCAGTAACACGCCGTCGAGCTTCCCGCCGTGAGCCTCGTACTGCTCAACTGCACTGAAACCACTATCCGCAGTGAGCACTTCGAAGCCAAACTCCTGGAGCATGCGTTTGGCCACTACCCGAACCGACTCTTCGTCGTCGACGACGAGCAACGTGCCATCGCCACGGTACTCATCGAGTCGGTTGACGACCGGTGCCGGTGCCGGGAGCGGAAGTGCGGTGGTCGGGAACAACACGCTGAAGATCGTGCCCTCGCCGGGCGCACTCTCAGCCCGAATCGCGCCACCATGCCCGCGCACGATGCCGATAACCGCGGCCAGACCCAATCCGCGCCCGGTGAACTTGGTCGTGAAGAACGGGTCGAACACTTTCGACACCACCTCTTCGTCCATACCGCACCCGGTGTCGGCGACGACGAGTTCCACGTACGCACCTTCGGGATGATCGTTCGCAGGGAGCGCAGCCGCCAAATACTGACGATCAGCAACAATGCTCCGGGACCGAACCGAAATTCGCCCTGGTTGATCGCCGATGGCCTCGGCGGCGTTGGTGACCAAGTTCATGGCGATCTGTCGTATCTGAGTGACGTCGCCTTCGATCGCCGCAATAGACTCCTGCAGATCAAACTCGAGATCGACGCTCTTCGGCACGGCGATCTCCAACAAGTGGGCCATGCTGCGGAGTACTCGAGAAAGATCGATGGGCTCGACGATGAACTTCCCCTTGCCCGAGTAAGCGAGCATCTGGTTCGTCAACTCGGCCGCCATTTTTGCCGAGTCTTGAATCTGCAGGATGAGATCGTGCTGAGGATGTTGGTCATCGATATCTCGCAGTGCGAGGTTCGCGCACCCGAGGACGCCGACGAGCAGATTGTTGAAATCGTGGGCAACCCCACCCGCGAGCATGCCGAGACTCTCGAATTTCTGCGCCTCTTGAATCTGCGCCTGCAGCCGGCAATGTTCGATTTCGGCGTTCTTGCGATCTGTGATGTCGACTCCGATGGCCCACGTCGACCACCCGGGGACCCTGAGCTCTTCCGAGATGTTGGACCAGGCGACGGTGCGAACCTCGCCGCTCTGGCAGAAGATCTCCATCTCCCAATCGCGGTAGGTCCCGATCGGTTTCGACCAGCGCTCGAGAAGCGCGTCCCGCTCGCAGTGTTGAGGAGCGAGGAGATTCATGATCTTCGGATTGCCGATCACTTCCTCGGCGCCGTATCCGGTCACTCGCTCGCACTCACGGTTCCAAACGATGATCCGGTGCCGCTCATCGAACCCGACCCTGAGGACCGGCATGTTGCGCATCACGAGACGTAACCGCTCTTCGGACGACCGCAAGACGCCCTCGGAGTGCTTCTGCTCACTGATATCGACGCACGATCCAATGTAGCCGAGAAACTCCCCGAACTGGGTGTGTCGTGGAACACCGTTGGACAGTACCCAACAGTAACTTCCGTCGGCGCGTCTCAATCGGTACTCGACCCGGAACTCTTCACACCGCTTGAGTGCCCCTAGGTACGTATCGAGACAACGCGAGTAATCTTCTGGGTGCAGACATTCTGCCCAACCCATGCCCGACTCGTGTTCGATGTCTCGTCCGGTATGCTCGAGATAGCGACGATTGAAGAACGTTCCGTGGCCATCGGGACCCGCGACCCACAACATGACCGGTGAAGCATCCGCGATCGTCTGAAGTTCGTGCTCGCCGTGCTGAGCCGACTCTTCTTCGCGGGTATCACGGTTGCGCAGATTGCTTCGCCGCTCCGCTAGATACAACCTCGAGAAAAGCTGCTCCGGACGCATCGGCAAGACGACGTAGTCGTCGGCGCCGGCGTCGATGAACGCGCAAACTTCTTCGGGTTCTTCGGAGAGGGTCAGAACGACAACCACACTTCGGGACGACACGGCGTTCGTTCGAAGGTCGCGGCAGAACTCGTCGATACCGTCGCCGAGCACGACACGGTCGATGAGAATGACGCTTTGGTGTTCGCCTGTAGCCAACTCGAGGGCACGTCCCGAGTCCGCCGAAACGGTGACCATGAATCCGCGGGACTCGAAATACTCTTCGAGCATGCGACGCGTCGAAGATCGTTCCAACAGAAGCAGTGCGCGCACGCGTCCCCGATTGCTAGTTGGTCGACAACTTCGACCCATTGCCACCGTTGGTCGGTAGCAGTGAGGCTGAGCAGTCAAGTTGAAGCAGTCAAGTTGAGAAAGTTGAGCAGCACGAGCGAGTAACAAATCAGTCGGCCATAGACCGTCGATCAGAACCACATCGCGCGGACAATGTCGGCGGCCGCTACACCTGGCCGCGCCCGACGTTGTGATCTGTAGCCCGCAGAGCATAGGGAGCGGGCAAGGCGGGTCAACGGGAACGAATCGGATTGATTCCCGCGGGGAATATGGAAGTGTCGCGCCCCCCGACAGGAGGGCGCCTCAACCACTCGAACACCTTGGCTCTACGACGCCTACCGTTGCGCTCGCCAACCATCGATGCTGAATCGCCGCGAGCCGGAGATCACACCGACTGCGCAAAGCACGATGAGCACACTGTTCTCAGCAAGCTTTTCACAGACGTTGACCACGCCCGTGCCGCACCCGCAGTCGAACGCAACTTTGCAATAGTCGAGTGACTTTTCCGCCGCCAATTCACCGCCCCGCATATAAATGATGCAGGTGAAAAAAAGCATCATACTCAACAGCACGATAAACGAACTGCGTAGGTACACGCCGAAGATGACGGCGAGACCGAGCACAACTTCCAAGAACGGAAGATAGGTGGCGGTTCCGTTCAAGATCCACGGCGGCGTCCGCGGAATGATGGCGTACGTGTCGAGAACCTTGGCAAACTCCGGGATCCCGCCGATCTTCTTGGACGCTAAATATAGAAAGCGTCCGCCCACAACGATTCGAGCAATCAGCATTGGGATGCCGAGAAGTCGGTCGGGCTTGCTGTCGGCGTCACTCATCGACGCGCCTCCCCTTTGACGATCGGCTGCTTCTTCTTCTTGAACCACTCTTCGTATCCGCCTTCGTAGACCCACACGCGGAAGTCGTCGACTTGATACTCGAAGATAAGATCATGCGCCAACGCGAGACTGTCTTCGCAGTCGCCACCGTTGCAGTAGACGATGATGAAATCCACGCCGAGCTGATCTCGAATCTTCTCGATCTGTTCCGACAACTGGTAGTAGTCAACTTGGTACGCGCCGGGAATGTGACCATCCGTATAGTTGTCCATCTTCCGAGCGTCGATCAAGAGACACACTTCGTCGCCCAAGTCCGCGTAGTTCTGCACATCGGCAAACTCGATGACTTTGATTCCGCGCAAGCGATAGCATCCGTAGTCGCCGTCCCATTTCTTTTCCCCGATGTCCGGAGGCGTCTCGACGGGCGGCGCGTCAACTTTCGGATCGGTGCCGGCCCCGTTCGGGTCCGTCGACCCCGGATCACCAATCGTCGGATCCTGCTTCGTCGGACCGGATGTTTTCGCAACCCCGGTGCCCGCGACCTTCTTGGTAGAGTCGCCGCCGGGGCGAGCCTTCCCCGCTTCAACGTCCCAATCTTTGAACTTCTGTTCAAAGATATTCAGCGTGCGCCCTACGCACTGATTGCCGATCAAAGCAACGATCAGCCCTGCGACCAACAGGATCGTGATCTCGACAGCAGTCTTCGGAACGGCGTGCATAATCAGATCTTTCTAACGGGAGACGGGCTCGGCCCAGCAGGGCCCTGAATGATTCGCTCGAGCGGCCCAAGTGCCCGGCATAATCCACAGGAATCTGGCCGACGAAGCAACAGTTGAGACAACACTGGCGCGGAGTACCGCCCTCATGAGCCCGGAAGGGTACTGGAGAGAGGTACTCCGTCTCGATACATTTTCGGACACGTCGTTGTTGTTTTTCGGCCCGCGCCCTCAAACTCTCCGAAGCGATACGAACCGAACTAGATGCGAGCTCGTGGACCGGTTGACGGTTCCACGTAGCTACCCCTTCAATTCGAAGACGGGCTGTCGTACCGACGGAGTAGCTAGCCCCACCGAGCTCTCGAGAGGAACCGATGTTTCGCCGAAGTCTAGCCGTGGGAGTCGTCGCGCTGGCGTGCTCGATCACCAGCTGCCACCTACCCGCCGTGCAACCCGACGTCGACTCCGAGCCCCGCCTCCCTGCCGCTCGCTCGATCGGCGCGCGGCTCGATCGACACGGCGCCGAGATCGCAGCGTGCGGGCAGCTCTTCCACGCCGGCACGCCGGTCGTCCTCTTCGATGACCCCGGCGGATACGACGCCTACAAGCCGCACTCGTTCTTCACACCCGAGCGAACCGGCACCGTCTCGAATCCAGAGCAGGTCTCACGATTCGGGGTTCGCCGCAACCTGCCCCCCGACGTGGCCGAGCGAGTCAAACACGACGGGTGGCAGCTGGACGATCTCAAGCAGTGCGTATCGCAGATCGTGGTCCACTACGACGTTGCCGGAACCTCCTGGAACTGCTTCAAGGTCTTGCACGACGTCCGCGGACTCTCGTGTCACTTCCTGCTGGATGTCGACGGGACGATCTACCAAACACTCGACCTGAAGGAACGGGCGTGGCACGCGGGAGTCGCCAACGACGCTTCTATCGGAATCGAAATCGCGCACATCGGAGCGAACCAAGACGCGTCGAAGCTGCGCCGCTGGTACCCGAACGATGAAGGCAAAGCGTACTATCGAATACCGCGACTCCTACGCGGCCGGCTACCGGAAGAGTACGTCGGCATTCCGTCGCGCAGCGGACTCTTCGAGGGTCAAATTCACGGGAAGACCTACTACCAGTACGACTTCACCGAAGATCAGTACCGCGCGCTCGAGCGGTTGATCATCGCGCTGGTTCGGATCTTCCCGAACATCGATCTCGTCGTGCCAACGAACGCCGACGGCGACGCCGTGTGGGAAGTCTTGGACGAGCCGACCGAATTCCGAGGGGTCGTCGGACACTACCACCTGACCGAGGCTAAGCAGGATCCCGGACCCGCGTTCGACTGGAAGCGAATCGAGCGTGCGCTCCAACGAGAACGTGTCATCAGGGAAATACGTGGCGACGAGGCGGCTGTAACTCAGGGTGCTTCGGGAAGATCGAAGTAGATCGTGTAGCGCAGCGAGATGACGGGATGCTTGACGGCAAACCGATAGAGACGGAATTCACTCGGATTCCAGCCCTGACTCCGGTGAACCCACTCCAACATTTCGCTGTAGCGCGGCACCCAACGAACGGAACGTGCGCTCGGCGAGGTCCCCAAGAACTGAACGTTCTCACAGAAGTCGAAGCGATCCATCGGTGTCGCTTGACTGAAGAGCGCGGCATCGTTGCGGGTCATCTCGAGACGCGGTTCGACCCCCTGCCAAGCCGATTCGTGAACGAACATGTCCAGCAGCAGGTGCTTGGACGGGTTCCGGGGGATGAACCCAAAGTAGCCGGAAGGCTGGTCGTCGGTTCGGTAGTACCCCATCGCCGCACGGTCGATCGAAGCAAAGAGCATGGTGAGCTCTTCGTAACTCCCGCCGACGTCACCCGGCAACGTGTACAGTAGTCGACCTTCGTCGAGGACGACTTCGACGGAAGGGAATGGATCGGTACTGAACTGCTTCAGTGCAATCGAGTATCCGTCGTCTTCGACGGTTTCCCGGTGGAGAATCTCGCGAGCTTCGGAATCGGACGACTCGAGCGGATGCTCGAGAATCCGACCACCAACCAAGATGGGAAGCTCAGGGCGCAGCCGACGCATGCCAAGACTTCCGTACACCGCAAGCTCGTTGAGACGCCCTTCGGCTTCCGACGGGTAGACGAAGTACGACGTCATCGCAACTTCACTGGACACTCCGTAGAGGTTCGTCATGCCGCGAAAGATGCTCTGCTTGCTTCGCTGCTCGATCTTCTCCCGTGCTTCCAGCACCCGACTCCCGACGAGCGTATCGAGATTCGACTTCTTGCCGCCGACGCGCCGGATCAACGCTTCGTAGATCGTCAATTGATCCTGCACGTTGCGAAGCAAGCTCACGTCGACGCGAGCACGAGTCGCGGCGGCGGTGAGCTCTTTGATGCTCGGCGGTCCGGGCATTTGATACAGCACATTGAGAGGATCTTCGTTGCGAAGGGCTCCGCAGAGGCGAGTGCACAACGTCTGGTCGAGCTTCCAACCGCGGGACAACTCGGTCGGACGCGGCAAGCCGCCGTTGCCAAAATCGATGATGGCACGAAGGGCTGCGCCGAGATCGGTGCCACACTGCCTGAGAGTCGCTTCGGATATGATGGTCGTCATGAGTCTTTTCCGCGGGCGAACGTAAGCTCGGCCATCTCATACCACGTCGGGACTGCGCGCGACAAGGGCATAGGGTTCACCTACTCATTTAGCCGCCCAGCTCTCGCACGCACTACAACATAGGTCAGGGACGTCCGTCGAAAATCCAACAAAGAGAGAGAATAACACAGACAGACGGACACTCGCTCAGCACGAAGGTCGGACGTTGCTGGACTAATTGTTAGCGTCTGCTAGCTGTTCTGCTCAGCGCTCGTGGGTCGCCGACGCAGACCGAGATTGATGATCTTGTGCAAAAGCTGTTCGTACTCGAGGCCGTGTGCACCTGCCGCGCACGCAAGCTCTTCGTCGACCGAGATATCAGGGTTTGGATTGGCTTCAAGAAAGTATAGCTGGCCATTTTCGGTCAACCGAAAGTCGAGCCGAGCGTAGCCGGACAAACCCAAGATGCGATAGATCCGCTTGCTGACGCGGTGACACTTTTCGCGAAGCTCGTCCGACAAATCGGTCGCGGCACGCACTTCGATCTTGTGCTTCTCTTGGTAGCCGACGTCCCACTTGACCTTCTCGGTAGCAATACGAGCGCTCGACTCCGGAAGAGTATCCAGCACGATCTCCCACACCGGTAGCGGAGTCAGCACGTGGTTGCCGATCACTCCGACGTACAGCTCTCGGCCCTCGATGTACTCTTCACCGATCGCATCGGAGTGGAACGTACGATGAACGAAATCAACGCGCTCGACGAGCTTCTCATAGCTCGTCACCAGAGACGCCTGCGCAATGCCAGCCGAAGCGTCATTCACCAACGACTTGACGATCATCGGATAACTAAAACGCTTGGACTTGTTCGGCTTTCTGCCCAACGGGAAGACGGCGAATTCGGGCACGCGAATACGATGGTAGGCGAGGATTTTCTTGCACAGCGCCTTGTCCCGAGCGAGCACCAATCCACGAGGGTTACACCCCGTGTACGGCATCTTGAGCAGCTCGAGGTAGCTAACCACGTGTTGATCGTAGTAGGGGAGCCCGCGGAAGCCTTCGAGCAGGTTGAACACGACGTGAGGGCGGGTCTCGTCGAGAGCCTTGCGAAGGTCTGAGATCTCGTCGTTCAGTCCGAGCTTCAAGACCTCGTGACCGAGCGAGTCGATTCCGCCTACAACATCGTAGGTCGCCTTAACCCAAAGAAACTCTTGGCCGGTGAGGCCGTCGAGATCGTCGGGTGGCACCAGTTCAGCGTGCATGAGCACGAGAACCCGAAGCCTTCGGGTCATACCGTCCGCCACTCCCTGCGAAGAAACACGTGATGGGCAGTGTGTACGGACAGCATGATACAAAAATCGAGCAGAAGTTCACGCTCGGGCCTCACGGCACGCAACTTCAGCTCCCGGCAGCGGCCGATCATCTCGCGAAGAACCTCGTCCAAGGTGTACTGATATTCTCCAGTCCACCGGGAGATCATGGTTCGCATATCCTTGCGGTTTCGGCGCAAGAAGGCCGACGCAAGCTCACCCGGGGAGCCGTTGGCTCCTCGGTCGAGTTCACCGGGCGCCGCAAACAACCGCAACAGGTCCTGGTCGTACAGATCCGAGAAGCCGACGCCCTGCCTCTCCTGCTTTTCGCGGTAATACTCGCGCAGTGTTCGCCGAATCTGGCGAACGCTATCGGGCTTGGCTCGCGAGGCAACGGTAGGAGGCTGATCCGCGATCTCCGCCATCAGCTCGTCGACGTACTCGAGTTTCTTGATCGCAGCCCAGTTCGCGTAGCGGGTTCGCCAAGAACTACGCGGCGTCAGCCACACCGCAAACGTCTCGGCAAAGTCCTCGTCGGGATGACACTGAGCGTACCAATCATCGATGTGCTGAACGAACGCCCGGGTGCGTGGATCAGGACGGTATGCATTTGGGTATGGCTTGGTCGAACTACCGAACAGCTTGCGCCAACGACGGCGCCGATGAAGCCCATACGCGTTCTGAATGGCGTGCCCCACTTCGTGGCGGAGCAACTTCAAACACTCGGCGCGGCCGGCGCCTTCGACCTCGAGCATCTTGCTTCGTTCGAGCTGCACCAGACGCGGGTGGGCAAGGTAGAACGGAATCGCCACACCAGGGACACCCTTCGGACAAAACCACTCGTCCGAGAGCCAAAAGTGGGGGCGGAACCTCAGCCCCTTGCGTGCGAGGTCACTGCGAACCCGCTCGATCATGTCTTCGAGTCGGGTCCCCGCAATGGTCAGGTCGAGATCACAAATCTTGTGGTCGAGTAGTCGCTCGACTGAAAGCTTCGCCCACCCATGGCAAACTCGGGCATTTACAGGCATCGCGCGTCCCCTCGCGATCAGCGTCGAAGGTCAAGACCGACCACGACGGGTCGGAGATCATTAAAGTGGAGGACCGACAAGCGTATCACTTCGATCTCGTGGCACCGACAACCAATTGCTTGCACGCATGTCTGAGTCTGCGGCCCGACAGGCACTCGATCACGATGCGCCACGAAGAACGAGTCATCGTCACAACGGACATGGACACAGCGAGGGTCGCCGACCTCGACGGGCCAGAGATGAAAACGAGATCGCCTCAGGGCGGAGGATCGGTGGCGTGGTGGTTACACGCGAAGGCGTTCTGCCGGCGCAGAACTCGACGTCGCTGGAGACCTCTGATCGTGCCGAGTCCGCGACTCGTCGAGATCCTGCGCAGCGCCGGGCCGACCAGTCGCAGAACCAACCAGGCGACTGCTCCGTCGGCCCTCCGCCCATCGCGTATCTTTTCAGTACGAACGGACTAAACGAAGCTCCAGAATAGCCTTGGGCAGGATCATTTCTTTTCGCGAAGCCGCTTGCCGCCGACCACCTGAACCGCCTATCCTGTCCGAGCTGACCGCACCGTTCGGACTCGCTTCGGAGACAACTCCGGGGCCTCGATCCACGGTCGTCCAGACCCTCCGGCTTCACCCGCCAACCGCCGGAAGGAACTACACTTACAGAGGATTGACGACTCCGCGATTCGGGCTCGCCACGGCTTCTTCAAAGAATGGACCCGTCCGTTCGGCGAAGCCGGTGATGGTGGCCGCCGTTTCTGCGTTGCCATGTTGTTCCCACCGTGTGGTTCCTAGGGTCGACGGCACTTCTCCGGTGCGTCCTCGCAGATCTCGGGATTCGCGTTAAGGAGCGCACGATGTTCACGATGTCCACGGTGCTAGTTGCTGTGTCTTGGTTTGTTTCGCTGGTGGCTGGCTGGTGGTTCCTGGGCAAGCAGGATCGAGCCGATTCGGCGACCACCAAATACGAACTCGGGATCGAACGGGCCAAGTGGGACAACGAGCGCCTGCAGATCCTCGAATCGATCGAGTCGAACGGGCAGGAGATCGAGCGGCTCCGTACCGACAACCACAAGAGTCTCGAGGAGCTGAAGAAGTATCACGCCGTCAAACGCAAGCTCGAAGAGGCTTACCACGCCGAGAAGCGAGCCCGCGAAGAGAGCGACGCGCGCCACAAGTCCGAACTCGCCGAGCTCACGGAAGTGCAGCGAATCCACCGCGAAGAACTCGAAGCGACGATGGCCGCGAAGGAAGCGGAGCTCGAAGAGGAGCGTGAGACGGTCCGATCGCAGCTGCGATCGAAGGTCGAAAACTGGGAGATGATCCTCACCGAGGAGAAGACCGGTGTTTCGGCCCTGCGCCAAGAACTCGAAACAACGCGCCAGGATCTCGCGGCCGCGATCGAAGTCCGCACGACGCTGCAAGAAGAACTCGACACGTTGCGGGAGCACGCGTCGCAGCTCGAAGGCCGCGAAACCGAACTATCCGAAGACGCGGGCACTCGCCAAGAAGAGCTCGAGCGACTCAGCGAACGGCTGACCAGCGTTCAGTCCGAACTAGAGCAAACCCGCTCGCGGGCCGAACAGCTGGAGTCACGTGAGTCAGACCTCACCTCGCGGGAGACCGGATTGGTCTCGGAGAACAAGACCAAGGACAGCGAACTGACCGGGCTGCGAGAGCGACTCGAGCAAGTTCAGAGCGATCTCGAATCGAATCGGGCCCGTACCGAGGAACTCGAAGTCCGTGAACTCGAACTCACAGAGCGCGAGTCAGAACTGACCGAAGCCAACGGCACCAAGGACGAAGAGCTGGGTCAACTTCGCGAGCGACTCGAGACGGTTCATTCCGACCTCGAAGAGTCTCGCCAACGCGCCTTCGATCTCGAACAGCGCGAAACCGACCTCTCCGACCGTGAAGCGCAGCTCGTCGAAGAAAACGAGCTCAAAGACAACGAACTGAGCGTGCTGCGACAGCGACTGGAAGACGTCCAAGGAGAGCTGGAGAAGACGCGGACACGAACCTCGGAGCTCGAAGTTCGCGAGAGTGATCTGTTCAAGCGAGAGACAGGGCTCGTCGAGCAAAACGATACAAAAGACGCCGAACTCGCCGATCTTCGAACTCGTTTCAACGAGCTTCAAACTGAGTACAAAGCGACCGACGCACGCGCGACCGAACTCGCCGAACAACAGTCGGAGCTTCAGGCGGCGCACGCGACGATCACGGAAAGTGACAGCGCCAAAGAAGAAGAAGTTCGAAAGCTGACAGAGAAGCTCGAACGAGTCGAAGCGCGACTCGATCAAACTCTGTCGCACGCGGAAACGCTCGAGGGTCGCGAAGAAGAGCTATCCGGACGCGAAGCGTCACTGCTAGCCGAAAACCACAAGAAAGAAGAAGAGAACATCGAGCTTCGCGACGAGCTCGAAGCGATCCGCGCCAAGCACGAAGAGACCGAAGCCAATCTCGCGGAAGTCTCCGGCGTGAAAGAAGAGCTGGTTGCTCGCGAAGCCGAGCTATCCGAAGACACGACTACGAAAGCACAACAGCTCAACGAGCGCGACGCCGAGGTCGAATCGCTGCGAACACAGCTCGCAGAGACCACCGCACGAGCAGAGCAGCTCACCGAACGGGAAGCCGAACTATCGACGCGCGAGGAAGAACTCCTCAAAGAGACGAGCGAGAAGGAAACGTCCCTGATCAAGACCCAAGCCGAGCTGGAGTCGCTACGAGCGAACTACGAGGAGGCGAAGGCCGAAGCGAAGGAACTCTCCAAGACGCAAGTCGAGCTCGCGGCTCGAGAGAGAGAGCTGCTCGGCGAAACCGGGTCGAAGGACAAGTCTCTGGTCAAAGTCCAAGCTCAGCTCGACGTGCTCCAATCGAAGTATGACGAAGCGAAGGCTCAGGCAAAGGAGCTGTCACAAGCCAAGATCGAACTGGCCGCGCGCGAGAAAGAGCTAGTCGGCGAAACCGGGTCTAAGGACAAGTCGCTGGCCCGTGTCCAAGGCAAGCTCGAAGCGCTGCAAGCGAAGTACGACGAGGTCAAGTCGGACGCCAAGGAACTTGCCAAGCGTGAAGTCGAACTGGCCAAGCGCGAAACGGTCTTGTTGGGAGACACGCGGACGAAAGAAGAGAAGATCGAAGCGATCTTGTCGGAACTCGCCGAGACCAAGAGCCAACTCGACGCCACCAGCAAGCGAAGCAACGAGCTGGAGTCCGAGCTCAAGAAGTCGGTCCAGCTCTCCAAGAAGGAGGCCGAGAAGCTCCAGAAACAGCTCGACGCTCTGGATTCGGATCGCTCGAAGTTGCAACGCGGTGAGGACGAATACCAAGCGCAGCTCGAGGAGAAGGAACTTCAAATCGTCGAGTTCCGAGACAAGTTGACGGAACTCATGCAGCAGCCAGTCGCGTCCGAGGACGAGTGGGAATACGAGTACGTCGAGGACGACGAAGGGACGGTCGAGGACGATCTGACCCAGCTCGCCGGTCTCGGGCCAGTATTGGTGACGAAGCTCAACGGATTCGGAGTCCACTCCTTCCGTCACGTGGCAACGCTCGAGGATCCTCAAATCGAAGCGATCTCCGGGAAGATCCGCGGCTTCCGAAGCCGACTCGAGAAGAACGACTGGATGAAACAGGCGAAGTCGCTACACGAAGCGCAGCACGGCAAACTGAAGTAGCGACGAACGGCTCGATTCATGAACAACGGCCCGGTCGGATCAACATCCGATCGGGCCGTTTTTCTTTTTCTGAGTCCCCACACTGATCAGCGTGGCCGACGGCTTCGTCACTTGCCGCCGTCGAGGTGCGCGAGGAGCTCCTTGAATCCGGGTGGCGCCTTCGGCAACTTCCACTTCCCCGGGTAGAACGTCTTCGCGAACGGCGGGTGATGTAGGTCGCGAAAGTCACCGAGCGAAATCTGCTTCACATCGATATTGATCCCGCGGTACTCGTACTCGCTCTTTTTGGGGACCTCTTTGTATCGAACGAAGTCTTTGAACTTGAGCTCGATCGGCTTGTCACCCTTCTTCAGTTTGATCGGATAGATGAAGTCGAGCTCGTCGTAGAGCATCATCTTGCGTTTCTTCGAAGCCGATCCCTGCATCAGAGTCCAAGTGACGAACTTGTAACGAGGCGTCCGCAGCTCCACCTTACCGGAAGCACGCGCCCCACCTGACGCATCGATGTGCTTTTCCAACTTGGACTGAAGAAAGTAGTGACAGTCACCGCGGCCACCGGTCACGCGAACGTGAAACGCCGCCTTGCCCTTCTCCTTCTTCGCCTTGGAGTAGAGCTTCTTGATCTCGGATTCGAGCTTTGCCCCGGAGTATCCAGTCTTGTGCAGTTCCTCGAAACCCTTTGCCATCGCAAAGACATACAGGTCGGTGATCACGGAGATCTCGACTTCTAGCCCTTCCGTTTCGATCTCTTCGACAACACTCTTCTCGAGTGCCTTGGCGTACCCCGGCTTGGGAAATGTCAGCCCGCCGAAGACAACTTCATCGCGCGCGCCGAGACCGCTCGCACTGGCGATCAATACTCCACAGACCAGAACACACTTGTGAACGTTCACTACGGAACGCATGATCAACCAAATCTGCATAGGACTCCCTCGACTCTGTAACGCTACATGTTCGAGCCGACCCTAGACGCAAGGAATAGCGGGCGCAACTACGGTCCGGTATAGCGGGCCCGAGTGGAGAGCGAGCAGGGCGACACGGCCTGAGAAGAACCCCCGCCGCTCGATCGGCGAGGGAGACGGAGACCGTCACGACACGAAAAAACCCCGAAGGGCGATAGTGGCCCTCGGGGTTTTGTCATTCGGTTGGTCCAACCCAGTTAGTTAGACGTATACCGGTTGCGGCGCGGGCGCCGCTTGCACGGCTGGCTCTACCTCGTTCATCGCTTTGAGGATTTGGTTACAGCACGTCGAATGCATCAATACGGAGTAGCGGACCAGTTCGGGCAAACTGTTCGCTTCCATCTTTCGCATGATTCGCGCGCGGTGCGACTCGACGGTTCGCGGACTCAACTCGAGGTAGGTTGCGATTTCCTTCGACGCCTTGCCGCTCACCATGAGCTTCATGACTTCGCGCTCGCGACGAGTCAGACGAACGTGGCGATCGGAGATTTCCCCACGCACTCGGCGGGCGCGACGTCGCTTGCCGTCTTCTTGCAGCGCAACCTGAACTCGGTTCGCCAAGACTTCTGCTTCGAGCGGCTTCTCGACGAAGTCGAAGGCGCCGGCCTTCAACGACTGAACGGCATTCGATACGTCGCAGTGGCGCGTCAGAATCATGAAAGTGGGCTCGAGTTCCTTGGCTTGCAACACGCGAAGCAACTCGAGGGCGCCCATGTCTGGAAGCTTGAACTCACAAAGAATGCAACCCGCGGCCCCCGGGTTATAGACCTCGAGAAACTGCGCTGCGTTGGCGAATGCGGCGACGTTGAACCCGGCATTGCGAAGCGCCTGCTCGTTCGCTTTGCGCGTCTCTTCCTGGTCATCGACGAGAAATATGGTTCCTACGGTATGATCGATCATTTCGGCACGTATTCCCCTCGGTCGACTGCTTCCGGCGCACGAGGCGAACCAACACACATGGTTTCTTAGCACTAGCCCCTTGGCATCGATCAACTCGCTGTCGATCAGCACCCGCGCGAAAGACTCGCGACACGAAGTATTGCGATCTTCCCTCTCCGTCGATCGTCCCCGTGGACCCAGCGGTCACGCATAGGGCGCAATCGACGAACCAACATGTCACCTTGAAAATTTAGATCCCACATGGCGATGCGCCCTCACACCTCTAAGGCTGTCATGCAGTGTTAGCCGCACGTTCGTCAGCCGTGTCGATGGTTGCCTAGCTACGCTCGTGAAGTGCGTAGCCACCACCGTAGTGATGTGACATCGCTCAGAAGCAGCGAGATTGAATCTTCAGGCCCTTACTCTCGCCAGCACTGGTATTAGTCCCATGGTGCTGAATCTGTTCAATGGGTGAAGTCACGTATCGATCATTGGACAAGTCCTTTTCGTATTGGACGCTACGGCGACGAACAATCGCGCGGCGAGGTCCGGAGTCGTACGAGGTTGATTTCTGGATCACAGTTCAAGCGCAGCGGCAATAGGGTGGATCCAACGCCGCGGCTCACATAGAGCCGACTGGCATCGCGTTGAAACCAGCCCGCCGTGAAACCTTCACTACTGTGGGTGACGACCGCACGACCGAAGAGGCAGATCTGGCCGCCATGCGTGTGACCCGATAACTGAAGGTCTACCCCGACTTCGGCGGCGAACGGAAAGAAGTCGGGGTGGTGCGAGAGCAGAACGACAGGTTCATCTGCGCGACGACCGGCAAGAGCTGCCGCAATGTCGGGTCGTCCCTCTTCAAGATCGTCGACTCCGGCCAGCCAGAACGAGTCGTTTGATTCACCAATGCGAACGCCGCGGTTGGTCAAGTAGCGAATGCCGAGACGCTCGATCTCATCAGTCCACGCCTCGCGCTCGTCGACAAAGAAGATGTCGTGGTTTCCTTCAACGGCGAAGACTCCATGCGGAGGATCTATCTCTTCGAGAGCACGTTCGAACGGAGCGAGCTCAGTCAATCTCGAGTTGATCAGGTCGCCACCTAAGCAGACGAGGTCCGGTTGGACCGAGTTGATCAGCTTGAAGATCGTCGTGAGCTCTGCTTCGTGAAGGTAACTTCCGACGTGAAGATCGCTGGCAAACGCCACTGTGAATCCGTCGAGCTCCGGCGGCAGTCCTTGGAGTTCAACGTCGAACTCGGTGAAGGCGAGCCGGCTGAGGATGCGCCGATGAATCCAACGTGAGATCGGAATTCGATCGAGAACCCGATTCGCTCGGCACATGGCAACCGTGCTGAGGAACTTCCAGCGAAACGGACCACGCTCGCCGAGCCCGACACGGGGCTCGAGCACCCCGGGAGTCGGTGTCGGTTCGTTGCGGGTCTGATTGGTGTTGGTCGATGTCAGCTCGCTCATGCTGGATCTATCGACGGGACAGGGTAGCCACTTAAGGGACTACACCGACTTTGTTTAGGGGGGTACGGTGTTTTGCGTACAAATGGCGGGGTCGCCCGCAATCCTGTCCGGGTTTCCCCGTGGGGGCTTACCGGTAGATGCCGGTCTTCGGACGCTAAGATTCCGGATTTTCGACAGCGTCGCGCAATGCGATGTGCCGCGACAACAACGTGAGCTCCCGGTCGACCCTGCGCAATCGAACGTAGGTCAGTAGGAAGCCGACCGCCATCACCAGGCAACTCACGTAGAGAAGGAGGTTCAATCCACGACCGATGCCGAGCGCCTGCGCGACCTTCGTCGTCGAGTCCGGCCAGATCACGCCGAATGCGGATAGCACCCAGACAACGATGAGAAAAAATCCGTCTCGACGACGAATCCCCTCCATCACGACGCTGAGGAATGTACCAACCGTGAGAAGCACGATTACGATCAGGAGTAGGATCTGAATCGGTGTCAACGGAGGACCCTTCCCATGAGATAGTCGAGAACGATGCGAAACGCAGCCCGCGAAGACTGCCCTTTTTGCATGGAATGCTCAGTGTAGATGATCTCCACGGGTATCTCCCGAAACGGTAGGCCAGATCCACGAATCTGATCGATCATTTCGCTGGCGTGAGCCATCCGGTCGATCGTGAGATCGATGCAGGTGGCGCCTTTGCGGGAAAAGGCGCGGAACCCATTGTGTGTGTCGGTCAGCCGAATTCGACTGACGACGCGAGTGAAGAGCACTCCGGCCTTGAGCACGAGGCGACGCAGCAAGGGCAGGTTGCGGGTCTTTCCGAGGAATCGGGACCCGAGGCAGATGTCGCATTCACCGTTCACGATGGGCGCGATCATCTTCTCGATGTCTTGGACCTGGTGCTGTCCATCCGCGTCGAACGTGACGACCACCTCGGCCCCCCGGTCGAGCGCGAACTCGATTCCGGTTTGCAAAGCCGCTCCCTGGCCACGATTGATGGGATGACGAAGCGCGTACTGCGAATGACGACGAGCGACTTCGAACGTGTCGTCCGTTGAACCATCATCGACCACAACAGAGAAGGGGAAGCGCTTCCGCAGCCCGTCGAGAACCTCAGCCAGGACTGCGCTTTCGTTGTAGGCAGCCACCACGACACCGACGCGGGCCACATCGAATGAGCGCGGGAGCGTCGGGGACGCCCCCTCGGTCACAGGTGTGTTTTCGACTCGGTTCGGCGTCGACACGAAAGACTCTTCCTACTCTTTGAAAGCAAGCCTAGCCCTGACTTTCCGGGCCCCCAACATTCCGGCTAGTATAACAGGCTCTCGGAAAGTCGCTGTGTGCAGTGCGCCGACAGTGTCACCGTAGAACCAACTCCGCACGACGAGGAGAGGATAAGGGTTGAGCCAGAACAAGGGGACGCCCTGCGTTACCGCAGTGGTCCCAGGTCGCAACTGCCAGAAGACGATCACGAGCTGCCTCAATGCCCTCATTGCGATTCGAGAGCAACCCGGTTCGCCGCTCACCGAAATTGTGTTCGTGGACGATGGTTCGACGGACGATACGCCCGCCCTGGTCAAGGCGCTGCCGGTTCGCGTCATCTCGGGACCGGGAGCCGGCCCGGGGGGCGCGCGAAATCTCGGGTGGCGTGAGTCGTCGACCCCACTGGTTTGGTTCGTGGACTCGGACTGCACGGCGGCTCCGAATGCGCTGGACGCCTTGCTGCCCCACCTCGCCGACCCGACGGTCGGCGCCGTCAGCGGCAGCTACACGAACGGCAACCCGCGATCTGTTCTGGCTACCGCGATCCACGAAGAGATCATCGAACGACACCTCGCGATGCCATCCCACGTCGACTTCCTGGCCACGTTCAATGTCGTGTACCGACGAGACGTGCTCGCGGAGACCGACGGATTCGATGAGCGCTTCCTCAAGGCGCAGGATGCGGAACTCTCGAGTCGCGTTCTTCAAGGTGGGCACCAATTGGGGTTCGAGATCTCGTCGACGGTCGAACACGATCACGAGACCGGGTGGATCAGCTATCTCCGAACGCAACGCCAGCAAGGTTATTGGCGAGTCTGGCTCTACTTCGTCGGCAGTGGGAAACCGGCCGGCGACTCCTACTCGAACCTGCTCGACCATGTGCAACCGCCTCTGGCCATGATCGCGCTAGCCGCTCTCCCGGTTGCGCTCGTCACGCCCTTTCCGTGGAGCACGATCGCGGCGGTTCCGTTCGCGTTGCTCTTCCTCCTACAACTCCCACTGACGATCCGGCTCGTAAAGCGCACTCGATCGCTGCGCCTATCGATCTTCGCTCCCATGAGCTTCCTGCGATCGTTCTGGCGGGGAGTCGGAATGACTGAGGGCACGTTGCGCTATCTCGCGAAGAGGCCGACCCGTTGAAACTGATCACGATCGCTTCCGCAGCGAGAACATGTCGCTGGCTTCACGCAGCCTCAACAGCTTGGCCGCCGCGAAGTAAGTCATGATGGCCAGCACGATCGGGCCAACGGTGCCGGCGAGCCGGTGCCATACGGTCTCGACTCCGATTCGCGCCTCGACCGAAGCGTTGGCGTAGTACGCTACGAGAAGCATCGGTACGACGGCGAGCGCGACCTTGCCCGCCGTGACGGCTAACTCACGGTAGTGCAATCGCGCGATCGTCCGGTGAAACGCGACCCCCAAGACCAAGAAGTTGAAGACCCCTGCCAAGGCGGTACCAAAGACAAGGCTTTGCCACCCCAGCGAGTCAACCGTCGACAACGACCACGCCAAGTTGACCCCAATGGCAGTGAGCGAAGCGATGAGCGGCGCTCGTATGCGGCTCAGAGCGTAGAACGCGGGCACCATGATTTTCACGCCACAGTAGAAGAACAACGCGGACGAATACAGACACAACGCAAACGCCGTTTCGGTGGTGGAACTCTCTTCCGCGGCGAACGCACCGTACCCGAAGATCAATCGCACGATCGGCTCGGCGAGGACAACCAAGCCCGCCGTACACGGAAGCGTGAAGAACAGTAGAAAGCCGAACGCCGAGGACAGTCCTTCCCGGAAACGGTCGAGATCTTCGCGCGCCGCGTCCTGGCTGATCCGAACAGCCGTCACCGTCGCCAAGGCCACGCCGATCACGCCGAGCGGCAAGTACATGAGCCGGTAGGCGTAGGTCATCAACGAAACCGGGCCGTCTTCGAACGAGGCGCTCGAAGCCAGACGTGTGTTGATGAAGATGTTGAGCTGCACAGCCGCGAGACCGATCACCGCCGGCAACATCAGTCTGAGGATCCGTCTGAAGCCAGGGTGGCTGAAGTCGAAGCGCCAACGAGCGCGTACGCCTATGCGCCGCACGGCCGGGACCTGAATCAAGAACTGAACAGCGCCCCCAGCGAGCATTGCCGCTCCCCACGCAAACACGGCTGTCTCCGGCTCCGTGCCGCTCATCCACAACCAGACGCCAACGACCACCGCCACCAGGTTGAACAACGCGGGAGACAAAGCCGGCAGGAAGAAGCGCTTGTACGTGTTCAGGATTCCTCGACACAACGCGGCCCACGCGGCGAACAACAAGAAGGGAATCATCAGGCGCGTCAGTGAGATCGTGAGGGCTCGCTTGTCGACACCGTCGACGACACCCCGCTCACCGAATCCGGGCGCCATCAAATCGACGATTCCATCCGCAAAGATGAACGCGACCAGAGAAATTCCGCCCACGACCACGAACAGTCCCGTGAACACGATCTGCGCCAGGAGGTGCGCTTCTTCGTCGCTCTTTCGTTCGCGGTACTCGGTGAACACGGGCACGAACGCGAAAGAAAGCGCACCTTCCGCGACGAGTTCCCGGAGAAGATTCGGAATGCGGTACGCAATCTGGAATGCGTCGGCGATAGGCCCAGAGCCAAACAACTTGGCAAAGAGGTGCTCTCGGAAGAGACCCAAGAATCGCGAACTCATGGTCGCAATGCTGATCAGGCCGGCGCGTCCGAGATCAGCGCGCCGCTCGGCCGGCGCCGGCTCGCAGGCAGTGCGATCAGCCTTGCTGCGCTTGCCATCACAGCTCTCCGAGTCAGCGGGATCAGGCACCGCGGCTCGCGGGTCGGGTTCAGACAAGGGTCAGCAACTCCGGCATGGTCCGACTTTGCGCTGGGGGCGGCTGGGACTCAGCGACCGACGTCGGTCGTGATCGCGTCGATGAAACTCGGTTCGGCAACCAGACTTCCCACAGTCGCGAGGATCCGTCAAGAGGCCAAGTTGACCGACGATCCTGCCGATCAATAGGGGTACCGCACCCATCGCCAACGGAGGGACCCCGTCATGCTCGGCCGCGCCTATCGAACGTTACGCAAGGCACCAGCGCCGTTTGGGCGCTGGGCGGAACAACTGTACACCGCACTCCGGGAGCGTGTCTTCGATGCGGAAGTGCTGCCGGAGCTCATTGTGCGACAAAGCGTTCCGAAGTCGAACTCGCTCTGGGAAACACGCCTATCCGAGGTCGCCGGACACGAGCGCGGCGTCTGTGAGTGGCTCGTCGAGAACCTACGCGCGGACGATGTCTTCTACGACGTCGGCGCACACTACGGGTTCTACCCCACCCTGATTTCCACCGTTTGCCCCCCCACGGAAGTCCACGCGTTCGAGCCCGATCCCCATCCGCTAGCGTACCTACGACGCAATGCGAAGCGCCATCGAACCCATCCCTGGATCATTCACGAAGCGCAAGTCGGACGCGAAGAGAATGCGTTCACCGTGACCCTCGACGCATACGCTTCCCGAAACACCAAGCCGACCATCGTCAAGATGGACATCGAAGGAGCGGAAGTGATGGCGCTCGCCGGGGCCGGACGACTCCTCGAAGACCGCTCCGTCGAGTTCTTGATCGAGGTGCACCCCGAAGAGATCGAGGGTTTCGGATCAACGATCGAGCAGTTGCTCGGGCTCTTCCCTGAAGACTATCGTCGTATGGTGCTCGTCGACATTCGGAGCCGGGAGCGAGCGACCTGGACCGACGATTTGACAGAACTCTTCACCGACGATCATCCGTACGTGTATGTAGGC
>JAJFFE010000307.1 GCA_021776775.1 Planctomycetota bacterium
AAGTCGTGCGCCACGCCGCCAGCGAGAATCCCCAACCCTTCCAGCTTCTGGCTCTGCGTCACTTTTCTGTCGAGCGCTTCTCGTTCCGCGACGGCTCGCTTTCGGGCGGTAACGTCTTCGGCGACTCCCACGACTTCTCGAACCGACCCGTTCGCGTCACGGACCGGAAACGCGAGATCGCGAATCCAACGCTCCTCGCCGTCCGGCCGGACGATTCGATACTCGCAGGTGGTCGGCTCTCCCCGCAACTGACGGTCGAGCGTAGCCACGACCTTGGCTCGATCCGACTCGTGAGTGCTGCCCAAAAACGCGTCGTCTATCGCACGACTTTCAGGGAGCGGCTGACCCCAGATGTCTTCGTCGGCAGGGCTGACGTAGGTCAGCTCCCGACGGTGTGGATCGCCGATCCAGAAGACCTCCGGGATGTGCTCCGCGAGCATCCGGAATTTCCCTTCGCTCTCGCGGACACGAGTGTCGAGCCAAATCAATAACAGGAGGTACGAAAGCAGCATTCCCGCCAGTACTCCGCCTGTGATCAAGATGAAGAGCGGGGTCCGCGTCAGGAAAGCGTTGCTCAGTTGGGCCGTCGGACGGGCGCGCAGCGTCCACTCTCGTCCGCCGAACTCGATGCTGGCGTGCTGAGTGAATTCAGCTGCGGGAGGTCCCACGTCATCGGTGAGTTGGGAGTGGACGAGGCGGACACTCTCCGGGTCCGTGGTGTCGTCTAGTCGAAACACGATCCCGAGATCGCGGGCCGGGCCCAGAGCCTCCAGGACGAGACTCTCGATCTTGAAGACGCCGACTGCGAACGCGAACGGCTCACGTTGCGTATCGGATGTCTCGTCGGTCGGGCGGAAGACCGGATGGCAGAGGAGAAAGGCCAGTTCGTCTTCGTGTAGATGTTGAACCAACACGATGGGAGCGGTTGCCGCTGGCTGCTTCGTTTCACGCGCCCGGGTCAAAGCGTCGCGGCGAATCGGCTCTGACGCAATGTCGTATCCGAGTGCTTCCCCGTGCTTTTCGTACGGTTCGATGTACCCCACGGGAACGTATTCGGTTCGGGGACTCGCGGGAACCCGTTGCGACGCCGTGGATTCACGGATTGCGTAGGACTGGAATCCTTGCGCCCGGATTCTCGCTTCGAACGCCGAGCGCTCTTGGTGGGACACCCTGGGGTTGAACCCCAACGCCTCGAGGCTGTGATGTCGTTCGAGCAACGGGCGGGTGTAATTGGTGAAATGCGTCGCGCTCAGATCGTTGGTCACGCGAATGAGCGATGCCAGCGACTCGACCACCGTAATAGCCGACGTCAGATCTTTCTGGATCGCCAGAGCCGCCTGCGCACAACGGTACTCGAGTTCCGTCCCGAGCTGTCGATGTTCACGTTTGTATGCAGCGTGGGAGGCGAAGAACACAAAGGCGAGTACCGCTAAGCTCAGACCGCCAGCGATGAATACTTCCCACCGCTGCAATCGACTTTGGCGACGTTCCTTGTGGCTCGACATATGTTTCGTGATCACGACTCCTTCAGGACGTGTTGGAAGGGATCGGCCGCGCCGAAACGAGAGGCCCTAGCCAACCAAGGTGCAGTAGACATCTCCTGGCGCGCAATAGCACGCACAACGAGCCGCCTGTAGTGGGAACTCGGGTCTTCACCGGGGTTGGCGTATCCAGCCTTGTTGTGGTGAGCCAGCGTTGGAACGGGTGGAGCGACGCCGTGAAGACCAACGTCGAAATGATGCGGAGCCTAAACCCGAGGGGGTCCGTCACCGGGTGTTGCACGTCGCATCTCCTCGCCAATCGATCACCCAAATGTGAGTTGATCGTCCCGCACCGAGCCAGTATTACTGGGATCGGGTTTATCTGCAGAGACGGCAGTACGTCTCGAGACGCGAACGAGGAACAGAAAGAAAATCTGACATGCCATCCATCACTCTACCGGTCCGTCGTCATGCCGTTCTCGTTTGGGTACTTTGCGTTCCTGCGCTTTTGTACGCCGGGGGACATGAAGACGCCTACATTCAAGCCAGTGACGCCAACAACTCGGACGCCTTTGGCGGCGCGGTCGCGATCAGTAACGATGTCGCCGCGGTCGGGGCCGCTGGGCACAACGTGTTCGGGCCAGGATCCGGCGCCGTCTACATTCTCCGCCGAACGGCTGGTGTCTGGGCTGAAGAACAGCAACTCTTCCCCGCGGATGGCGGCAGCAATGATCGCTTCGGGCTATCTGTCGACATCGACGGCGACGTGATGATTGGCGGCCAGCCGGACGACGACGACGTTGTGTCGCAAGCTGGTGCCGCCTACGTGTTTCGTTTCGACGGAACCGAATGGGTCGAGGAACAAAAGGTGACCGCGTTCGATGGGGCAACGAATCGCCTGTTCGGAACGTCGAGCGCCGTTTCGGGCGACACGATCGCGGTCGCCGATAATCCGTTTGCCACCCCTAATGCCATCTACGTTTTCGTCTTCGATGGGACCAACTGGGAGTTAGAGCAAAAAATCGACGCACCGCCGGGCGCCGAGGACTTCGCGAATTCGCTCGACCTCGACGGCGATGTTATCGCGGCGGGATCCGAAAGCGGCGAGGCGTATCTGTACCGGAGACAAGGCACCACTTGGAGCCTCGACGACACCTTGGTCGCGAGTGAGCCGGGCGCCGCGTTCTTCGGGCATCGAGTCTCATTGAGCGGCGACGTGGTGGCCGTCAGCGACTTCGGCGTGGCGATGTACGTGTTTCGTTACAACGGGACGAACTGGGTCGAGGAGACCATGGAAGTCGCTCCCGCCGCCGGGCAGTTCGCTAGGGACGTTGCGGTCGACGGCGACCTCGCGGTGCCGTCTGGGCAGATCGTTTACCAGGCACTGTTCAACGGGGCGGACTGGAACATCCAGTTCAACCATTACCTTGCCAGCTTTGGCGTGGGTCTCGGTATCGGGTTCGGCGACGAGATCGCGTTGTCGGGCGACCAGCTCATCGTCGGTGCCCCGAACGACGACACCGGTGGTACCAACCGTGGATCTGTTTTCATCTTCACGGTGACGCCCGATCCCGACTTGCGACGCGGCGACATGAACGACGACGGAGCCGTCAACATCGCCGACGCCGTTTTCCTGTTGAGCTTCCTCTTCATCCCCGGCTCTCCCGTGCCTCCGTGCGAAGACGCAGCCGACTCCAACGACGACGGAGCGATGGACATCTCCGACGCCATCTATGCGCTGAGCTATCTCTTCGTTCCGGGCTCCCCAGAACCCGTGGCGCCTGGTCCCCTCGTGTGCGGACCGGACGAAACGTGCGACACCCTGGGGTGCGAAGCGAGCCTCTGTCCTTAGTTAGCACCTTGCTTGAACAGTACCGGAGGGCTGCGCCGCGTTGACGTTCTGTGCAGCGCAGCGCAGTTCAATGCAGCGCTCCGGTCTCTAGCCGGCGTTCTCGACCGACCGGGCGCTTCGCTCCTCGGCGCGGCCGAGTCAGTGCAAGGATCGACCCATTGTCGATCACCTCGATGACGAACGTCGCTACCACGATCCATCCCACGAGCGGCGCCATCAAGCCGTTCACTACCGCGGCACTCAGCACCACCGTCGACCCGATCGAGAACGGTAGGCTGGCCCAGAGGAGCTTGCGGAACTGTGCGACGTCTCGTGCTCGGTAGAAGATCTGCTGAACGAGACCGCGGTGGATGAGGAGCGCTCCGTAGAGTCGGAACATGACTTCCATCGAAGCGGTGTGCTCCGACTCGAGGGTTTGCAGGGTGAGCCCGGGGGCGACGAGGAACATCGTGCCGAGCGTGCATTCCAACACGGCCGTCCCGAGCCAACGGAACTTCGAGAATAGCATTTGTACGGCGTACCGGGCGGCACCGTCGTAGGCGTCTGCCGGATGAGTCGTGGCCGTGTTCATGGGGTCCCTTCCCTTCTTATCGATCGTGTGAGCCCGAGCTGGTCTGAATCAGCGACGGAGCGGTTGTCAGGAGGCGTGACCAGTAAGCCGTGAGGAAAACCCCATCGGGGTCAACTTCTTCGCGGAGCGTTGCGAACGCTTGCCGTGCATCGCGGTCGCGGGGTGGTGCGGGTTGATGTTTCCCCCAGTGCGCCCGCGGATCGGACTCGGCGAGCGCTGCGTACGCCGGACCGTACATTTCATCGGCGTTGCGAGGGTCCCACCCGTAACGAATCAAATTGATGCGAAACGAGGCCCGCCCGTAGCCAGGGCTCATCCAAAACCGGCTTGCGGGTGAACAGTAGAATTCGATCGGCAGGGTGGGCATGACGTCGAGTCCGTGGCGCTGGTACATCTCGAAGAGCGCCGTCATGGCATCGGACGCGCACTCGATGGGGATCCATAGTTCGCAGTACTGGTGGGGGAGGCGGTGGAACTCGAGACCTTCGTCTTGCGGGAGGACCTCGTGCCACGGCCCTCCGAACTCATGGCTCTTGTCGTCGACGAACATCTTGAGCAGCGGACGGAGCAAGAGCGGCCGCGCGCGCGTGCCGACGAAGTTCGCGGCGTTGGCCAAGTACTGAAACGTTGGTGATAGTCGCTGCACGCCGCGGGACTGGGCCAGCGGCAACGTGCGGTTCGCCTGCCACAGCTGTCCGCGATCGATGGCGGGGTACCACAACGCTCGGCTGTATTCGGACTCGTCGGGCTGGTTCGCGTAGTACTCGCGGATGCCATCGAAATCCATCGGTTGTTCGTTACCGAGCAGCCCAAACGACGCAACGCACGCGAAGGTGACGGTGGAGATCACGCCGAGCAACCCGAGCGAGACACCCACCGCGTCGAACCAGGGGTGATCGCGATCGACATCGACGACTTCGCCGCTCGCCGTCACGATTCGCACGCATGCAATGCTGGTTTCAAACGCGTGTTGAAGCGACCCGCCGGCGGAGCCGGTGGACAAGAACCCCGACACGGTCTGGGCGGTGATGCCGCCCAAGTTCGGCAATGCCAATCCACGCGCTTCGAGGTGCCGACAGAGCGTGTGCAGGACGACGCCCGCTTCGCACTCCACCCGGTTATCGGGCAAGTCTCGGATTGCGCGGTATCGGTCGAAGCGTAGGCCGATCCCTTCGGTCGTGTACGCGGGTCGCACCGAGTGGCGTGACCCGATCCCGCGCATCGTGGTACCGGACTTACGCGCCAAACGCACGGCGTCGACGATGTCAGACTCGCGGGTCGGTCGGATCAACATGCTTACGCCGATCCCTGTTTCGCACCGATGATTCCCAGTTCACTTCCGATTCGGGCTAGCGCCTGCAACGCGTGATCGAGATCGGCCCGTTCGTGCGCGGCGGTCACATTGCAGCGGAGTCGTGCTTCGCCGAGCGGAACGCCGGGGTAGATGAACGGCAGCATGATCACATTCGCTTCGTCGAACAGCCGCGCCCCGAACTGCATGGCGAGATGTTCGTCGCCGATCATGATCGGGCAGATGTGTGTCGTGCTGTTGCCGGTGCTGAAGTCGAGACTCTGCAATCCCGCGCGGAAATAGTCGCCGTTGGCTTCGAGTCGTTGGCGGCGCGAGTCGTCCTGCTCGACGATGTCGAGCGCGGCCAGGGCGCTTTCCACTTGCCCGACCGGGAGCGACGCCGAGAAGACGAACGATCGCGCCGTCAGTTTGACGAACGAAACCAAGTCCGCGTCCCCGGCCAGAAATCCTCCGACGCCTCCGAATACCTTGGAGAAGGTGCCGACCAAGAGATCGACGTCGCCGTGCACTCCGTACTGTTCGGCCGCGCCACGACCGCCGGGACCGATAGCGCCGATGCCGTGTGCGTCATCGACCAAGAGCGGCGCATCGAATTCCCGGCACAGCTTTACCATGTCGTCGAGTGGCGCCAAGTCACCGTCGGCGCCGTACAAACCCTCGACGACGACCAGCCGGTTCGCACGTTCGGTGGTCGCCAGGACTCGTCGCAGACCTTTTACGCTGTTGTGTCGGAAGTAGCGTTCTTCGAGGTCGGGGTGTTGGCCCTTGGCGAGGTACAACCCGTCGAGCACGCTGGCGTGGCTCTGGTTATCGAGTGCGACCAACGTTTCATCGTCGAGGAAGGCTTGCAGGGTTCCGACCAGCGCTTGGTAGCCGGACGGAAAGATGGCGCACGCCTCGACCTGAAGCCAACGCGCCAGCCGCTGTTCGAGCTCCTCGTGACGAACGCTCGTCGCTTGTAGCCGTGAGGATCCGAGCCCGGTGCCGTACGCTTCGACTCCGCGGATTGCCGCGTGTTTGACGTCGGCGTGTTGCGAAAGACCGAGGTAGTCGTTGGACGTGAAGTTCACGTAACGTTCGCGGCCGATACCCACGTGCGGCCCGACATTCTCGAACGGACGGAAGAACGGAAAGCAGCCGGCGTCTTTGGCCCGTTCTACCTCGGCGAGCACGCCCTGTGTTGTTCGGTGGAGCCACGTCACGGTCGATTTCCGTTCGTCAGGGCGGCGGCGGAAGCGGAACTCCGCTGCGCGAGATCGAATCGACGCATGAGGTTGTCTTGGAAGGCGACGCCGCGGTCGAGCAAGATCACCTGACCTGTCATCGCGTCGAGTAGCCCGCTGCACAGACCGAGCGCAGCGCGCCCAACTTCCTCGGCGTCGATGAAGTAGTCGTCGCCAAAGTGCTCGCGGAGGTACGGTTCGAACTCTGGTCCGAATGTGGCAACCAGGGAATCGGTCGAAACGGGTCGCGAGCGCAGTACGTTCATGCACGCACCCTCGGACTCGTACACTTCCTTGGCCATGTAGCGACAGAACGTCTCCATGACCTTCTTGGAAGCGGCGACGAAGTCATACCCGGGATAGTAGGTGTCGGGCCCGTCGCAAGACGTGCCCAATGTGTAGCGCGGATAACAACCGAACGCTTCCTGCGCCGCCTGCGTCAGACCGACCAGCGGCCACGCCGAGTACTCCAAGCTTTTGAGCAATGAACGCCGGTCGTAGTCTTGAAGGCCGTCGACCGTTCGCGCCATGGCCACGTTGGAGACGAGCACTTCTAGTCGATCGTGCCGCTCGCGGATCTGAGCCATGACGGAGGAGGTGTCGTCATCGCGCGCCGCGTCCGCTTCGATGATATGGGGGACAGAGGCGCCTCGTTCGAGGAACGCCCGGCGAACCGCGTCTTCATCGGCGGACCCCCAACGGTGAGTCAGCCACACATCGGCGCCTTGCTCCCCGAACGCGAGTCCGATGGCGAGGCCGAGCCCTTGCGTGCCGCCGGTGACGAGCACGGCTCGGCCGTGGTAGTCGTTTGGGATCAGGCCGATTGATTCTTGGCGGCACTGACTTCGAGCAGAAGATCGACCAAGCCGTCGATGTTGGTCAGCTTCGACAGTTCGCTGCGGGGGACCTTCACCTTCAGTTCGCGCATGCTGCACGACACCACCTCCACAATGTCGAGGCTGTTCGCGCCGAGATCGACCATCGACTTCGCCGGATCGACCAAGCTGCGATCGATCTCCAGGATGTCGGTCATGTTCTCCACTACCACATTCATTACTTCGTCTCGTGTTTTCATCATGGTGCTCGTCCTTCTTCAGCTGTGGTGTCGGCTCGATCAAGTTCGAGGGATCGAGTCCTAGCTCGTTGCGTCGGTCGTACGCTCGCATCAAGGTGTCGGCGAACGCCATTCCTTTGTCGATCTGAAGGATCTGTCCGGACATCGAGTCGAACAGTCCGCTGCACAGTCCGAGCACGGCGTCGCCGATCTCGTCCGCGTGCATGAAGTACTCTTCGCCGGCGTGCCGGCGCAGGAAGTTCTCGTAGTCGTCGCCGAAGATCTCGGTCACGGCATCGGTCAACACATTGCGGCTGCGAACAATGTTGAGCCGCACGTCTTGGCCGGCGAGGTGGGTGGCGAGATAGCGGCACAGCGTCTCCATGACCGCCTTCGAAACCGCGACGAACTCGTAGTGGGAGAAGTAGCGGTCCGCGCCGTCACTCGATACGCCGACCACGTAGCGCGGGCAGCGGCCGAACTCTCGCTCGATGCCTTGGAGGTACGAGACAAACGGCCACGCGCTGTACTCGATACTCTTGAGGAGTGAGCGGCGCATGTGGTTTTCGAGCCCACGCGCCGTCTGCACGACGCAGACGTTGCTGATGAACGCTTCGATGGCGTCGTGTTGTTCGTGAATCGCGGCGAGCAGTGGCGCCGTTTCTTCTTCGCGTGAAACATCGGCCTCGATGATGGTGGGCGGCAATGCGCCGATCTCGGCAAACTGACTGCGGATGGCGTCTTCGTCGGCCGAACCCCACTTGTGCGTGAGGTAGACGTGGGCGCCGACTCGTCCGAAGGCGAGGCCGATCGCCAAACCGATCCCCTTGGTGCCACCGGTAATGAGAACGGCTTTGCCGCGGAAGTCGTTCATCGCTCTATCTACCTCTGGTTGTTGTGGAACTTGGCACCCAAACTCAGGCCGTTCGGCCTGAGGCGCGACTTGTGGGAGCAGGCGTCATGGCTGGTCCCTGCGCACTCTTCGCTCACACCTAATAGCCGTCGTCCACGTCGATCGAGGGTCACACTAGACGAGCTAAAACTTGACCCCGGGTCTCCCGCTGCGGCAGAAACGCGCGCTAACAAAGATCGTCGTTGGCGTTACCGTCCCGAGAACGCGAGCCCAGGGTGAGGCGGGGCACGGTTGGGTGAAGCACGGTTGCGGGGGAAGCCTGGGCTCGGTGAGATCCAGCGGCGCACGGCTCGTCCGGGCAGCCGCTGCCGAACGTAGTGCCGCGCTACACGCCACCGGGTTGAAGCGGTCGACGAACCGCCGGGTTCTTTCCTGCTTACGGCGCCGCGTCGATCGGCAGATACGACTGACGAATCAAGGCGGCGGTTTCTGGACGGGCGAAGCAGACGTCGTGCATCATGGATTCGATGGTGCGCGCCTCTTCGAACGCCTTTCGTTTCGGTAGCGACAGCCGCCGCTTGAGCAGCTCGAGGGTCACCCGGGGTTTGCCGGAGATTCGCCGAGCCAGGTCGAGCGCCTTCGGCCACACGTCAGCGCGAGGCAAGACGTGATTCAGTCCGGTGCCTGCGAACCGAGCACCGCGCACATACTCACCACCGTAGAGCATCTCGGCAGCGACGTACGGACCGACGGCGGCCTCGAGTAACGACGTTGACCCGGCTCCCGGCGTGAACCCCATCTCTACGAACGGGCAGCCGTACCGACTCTCTCGGGCGAGCACGACCATGTCGGCACACAATCCGAGCATCAGTCCGCCGCCGACGGCGTGTCCCTCGATCGCCGCAATGGTCGGAACAGGAATCTCCAATACTGCCCGCAAGAGTGGAATGTCGGACGCAGCCGCGCGACCGTCGGCGAGGTCGATCAGCATGTCTCGATGGCCGCCCGCACAGAACACGTCGTCGAGACCGCGGATAATGCACACGTGTGTAGAACGATCGGCGGCGAGCTGGTCGAGGTGTCGTGTGAGTTCCGTCACGAGTTCAGGCCCGAGCGCGTTCTTGTTGTCCGCGTCGTTCAGAGTGATGACGACGATCGATTCTTCGACACTCTCTCGCGCGATTCGTGGTTGGAGCGTGTGTTCGGAATCACGGGGTGCGGACATGAGAGACGTCGCTTTCGTCTAATGGTTGAGGACTCGGGAGAGTGAACGTCTCGGCCATAGGAGGTCTGGACTACGGAGGTAACGGCACCGCGTCGGTGAACGCCAAGATCGCGGATCGGCGTTCGTCGTTCGCGAGTCGATCGCGGGTGCAGCGTGCGCCCAACTCGAGCGCGTCGACCGGGTCGAGGTGCGCGAGCTGGTGACAGAGCGCTTTGATCACACCGCCCGCGTGTCGATCGGTGCGCTTGACCTGCCGCGCGATTCTCCGCACCGCGGCCTCGAGTTCAGCGGGGTTAGAGACGACCTCGTCGACTAACCCGTCGTGATACGCATCCGCCGCGGAAACCGTGGACGCTAGTAGCGCCATGCGTCGCACCTTCTGCGGCGCCATCCGATCGAGCAGCGGGGTCAAGACGATGGCGGGCGCCAACCCGAGTAGCGCTTCCGGCAATCCGAATCGAGAGCGCTGGGTAGCGACCACGAAGTCGGCCGACGCGGCGAGTCCAACTCCGGCGCCGAGGGCTACACCGTCGACGGCGGCGACGACCGCGACTTGACTTGTGCGCAACGCGTTCATGCACTCGACATAGCTGGCGATTCCGCGTGCACGGTCCGCCGCGTCAGCGGTGGCGATCGACTCGAGATCCATGCCGTGACAGAAGCCGCCGACCGGCGCATCGAACAGCAAGATCCGGCAGGTCGAGTCGTCGTTCGCGTCCGCTACCACCTGGGCGATCGCGTCGAGGCTGTCTTGACTGACGGTAATCGTGTCCCGGTTCGGTTCCAGCGCGAGCCGAATGCGTCGCACGGGGCTTTGCTGATCGCAATGCACTTTCATGAAATCAGCTCCACTCGTACTTGCGAAAGAAGCCGTCGACGCCGCGGTAGACCAGTTTTGAACGACCCGCGTAGTGGCGTTCGTAAAGATCGTTCATGCCGTCGTACTTCGGTGTCCAGTCCGGTCGATCGATGGCGTCGGTTCGTTCCCGTTCGACGGTTTCGTACTCGTCGACCGACATGGTGTAACGCTCGTCGAGGGATTCGCTCAGTCGCGCTTCGGTGACACTGGCCACTGCGTCTACTCCCAGCCGCGCGCTGTAGAACTCTGCGCACGATCCGGAGCCGTACGAAAAGACCGTCACCCGATCGCCGGCGGCAGCGTTGGCGTGTTCGATCCAACTCATGAGCGCCAGGAAGGTCGAAGTTGTGTAGGTGCCACCGACGCGCGACGCCACCCGGGTCCCCGGTTCGACCTTGCGTTCGAAGTTCTCGCGGGCGTCGCCCTCCACCCCGCAGGCGCGCGACGCAGTGCGGTGCGCGCGCCGCGCCATAGCGCTGAACGGCATGTGATAGACGTGTCCGGCAAAGTCGCGGTCGAAGTCGAGCGGCGAGTTCTTGGCGCGGTAGTGGTCGAGTGCCCCAGTCAGTCCGTCCAAGTAGCAATACAAACTACTCTCGGTATTTCCCGCTTCGTCACGTGACGTCGGCCGAAAGGTATCGCCGACCTCTTCGGCCCAATAACCATTGCCTTGAAGTTCCAACTCGAGCACGTCGGGTTGTTCGCTGACGAGCATGGCCACGGCGCCGGCGCCCATGACGAACTCCCATTTGACGTTCAGGTTCATGCGGCTCTGATCGGCACAGACGACGAGCGCCTTCTTGCCCGGCGCGACGCCGCTCGCTACCCAGTGTGCCGCCATCATCAACGCCGAGGTGCCGCCGTAGCACGCGTGCTTGCACTCGAAGTTGCGACAGTTCGGTTGGATTCCGAGATGCCGCACCACGAACGTACTGAGCGGCTTGCCTTGGTCGGTCGACGACTCCGTGCCGAAGATCACGAGCTCGATGGCGGCTAAGTCTTCGTCGGTGAGCATCGGCCGCGCGGCGTTGACGGCCATGGTCACCGGGTCTTCCCACGTCGGATTGACGGTGCGGGTACGGCCGCGCACGGTGTCCCACGCGTAGTTCGGTTCCAGTCCCCGCGCGCGACCGAGCGCTTCTAGGTCGAGCTCCATAGTGGACGCGTATCCTCGAATCTTCTCGATGCCCACTCTCGGCCGATGCTGACGCGTTGACTGATCCATCATGGTCCCCAGTCCAAGCCGCCGGTGACGCGCAGGGATTGCCCGTTGACGTAGGCGGCTTCCTTCGACGCCAAGAAATGGATCACCGCGCTCAGTTCCTCCAGCTCGCCGGTTCTTCCCTTGGGCGTCGGGCAGTACGTGCGCCAGAACTCACGAATCGAGTCGGGCATGCCTTCGCGCGTCATGTCGGTCTCGAAGAATCCGGGCACCACGGTGTTGGCGGTGACGCCGCGGCGGCCGTACTCCTTGGCGATCGATTGCGTCAAACCGTTGAGCCCCGCCTTCGAGGCGGCGTAATTCGCTTGGCCAGAGCCGCCGGTGCAGACCAGCGAGGAGACGTTGATGATCCGTCCGAACCGTTCTGCTATGAACAACGGCAGAACGGCGCGGCACATCTGAAACGGCCCGGTGAGGTTGGTCGCAATGACGTCGGCCCATTCGTCGTCACTCATGGAGACGACCAAGTTGTCCCGAGTGATGCCCGCGTTATTGACGAGTACTTCGATCGTTTCGAATTCGTCTTGGATCTGCTCCACCACCCGTTCCACGTCGGCGCTGCGTCGCACGTCTAGTTGGTAGGCGCGCACGGTGCGTTCGGGGTAGTCGTCGGTGACCGCTTGCGCCACGGCGAGTGCGTCGTCTTCACGCGCGACGTAGGTGAATGCGACGTCGTGGCCGAGGCGTGCCGCTTCGCGGACGACGTTGGCGCCGATCCCGCGCGAGCCTCCGGTGACCAGGTAATTCATGACGCCTCCACTCGACGGAAGAGGCTGCAGCAGTTGATGCCGCCGAAGCCGAACGAGTCCTTGAGGAATGTTCGCACCTCGTGGCGAACGGGGCCGTCCGCGCAGACGTCGAGGTCGACGCGCGGATCCATCTCGTCGATGTTGATCGAGGCGTGAAGCACGCCTCGGTTCATCTGAAGGATTGCCGCCACCGTTTCGACGGTCGGGGCGGACCAGCAGCAGTGTCCGAGCATCGACTTCGGCGCGTTGATCTTGAGTCGCTTGGCGTGACCACCGAACACGTTTCGGATGGATTCAAGTTCCGTCACGTCGCCGAGTGGCGTCGACGTGGCGTGCGCGCTGACGAAGTCGACTTCTTCGGGCGCGACGCCGGCGTACTCCAACAGGCGAGTCATGGTGCGCGCTTGCCCGTCGGCCGACGGTGTCGGTAAGTGACAGCCGTCCGACAATGCCGTTGCGTGCAGCACTTCGGCGTGTCCCGCCGCTCCCCGTTCCCGCGCATGATCGAACCGTTCCAGGACGAGCGCCGCGGTGCCGTGCGACGGCACGAACCCTTCACGCCGGCTGTCGTAGGGGCGACTCGCCGCGGCGGGATCGTCGTTGAAACTTTGGAAGCTGATCGCTCCCATGAGTGCCATGGCGTGCAAGTCCATCGGTGCGTACTCGAGGGCGGCGCCGATCAGCAGTACCACGTCGTAGTCGTGGTAACGGATTTCGTCGAGCGCGTTGCGCAGCGCAATGTTGCCGCTCGCGCACGCGCCGCCGATGGTGTAGATCGCGCCGTGGCAGCCGAAGACCTCGGCTATCGACCCGGCGTGATCCGTGTCGAGCGACAAGAGCGACGCCAACGGCTCGACGTAGTCGGGCTCCTCGGCGAACGTCTCGGCCAATTCGTACTTGTAGTGCTTGTTCAGATTGTGACCGGCCACCACGATGGCCATGCGCAGCGGATTCTCCGTCTCACCGCACCGGTCGACCAGTCCCGCGTCAACCAAAGCGTCGGCCGCACACAACATGGAGAGCTTGGTCGTGAACGGGGCACGCTTGACCAGCTTGCGCAGTCGACGAAACACCTCTTCCGGAAGTTGCGTACGGAGCTCCTCCAACTTGGCTACGGTGTCGTAACCGGTCAGGTCGCCCCCGACCTTCGAGTAGATACCACTCGTATCGACACACTCCCAGTGTCGAATAGCAGACTTACCCGCAAGCAAGTTGTCGTAGAACGCGTCGTGATTGTCCCCGAGCGGCGTGTTGACGCCCATACCGGAAACGATCACCCGCGAAGGCTGAGCTGGCGTCAGCATAATTCACTCTCTCCTCGGCTCAATCCTCGATCGCCAGCGCGGCGACAAGCGAAGCCGCGGCGCGTCGCCGGGCGCAACCACGCTTTGCCTGCTCATGCACCGCGCAACTAAACACCGTCGGCCAACGACAAGCCGAAAACGAACCGCACCGAGGTTCAACCAAGCTCAATTTCTCCATGACGGGATCAGCACAGTCCCATGATCTGGCTCGGCAAACCCCGGCAACCGCCAAACCTCGTCCCATCCCCGGCAGGAATCACATAGCCCGCACCAGCCGTGCAACCGCCAAACATCGTCCAGACGAGGTGCGCCATCCATCCCCGGCAGGAATCACATAGCCCCCGTCAACATCCACCTATACGGTCGACACCCAACGGAGTCGGGCACCTTCGCTGCCCCTCGCCCGGAACAGAATCGTTCACGCCCCGATGCGCCCGTCCCCCGTTCTCACCCGTACTTGTTTGCCAACCCGCTCCCCGGCGACCAACCACACTCCCGTGCCTCATAGTCGGTGGCGAGCCATCGACTCGACCATCCCCAACCCACTGGTGTTCGAGCCACGCCACGATGCGCCCGTCTTCTTCCTCTACGGCTTCGCCTCTCCGCCTTTCGCCTTGCTCCTCCCTCCCGACCTCCCGACCTCCCGCGAACCAAGCCGCCGTCGATCGATGAACCAACGAGCGACTTCTGTAAACCGCAGCCGCTCGGGATTGGGTCAGGATTGCCCCATCCCGCCCCGCGAACCGCTCCTCGGCCAATATCCGCTGGCGTTCGATTTGCCTTTCGCCGGCGAGGCGGGCGTTCGATAACCAAGGGAGCGATCTGGTGGGATGTTCGAGATTAGTGATGGCGACGGTACTACTGCTGACCATGTCGAGCCCCGCGGCGGCGGATTGGTTCATCGGCATCGACGTCGTCACCAAAACGACGTTCGTCCTCGACCCGACCACGGGGGAGAGCTACTCCGGCAGTCCCATCACCATAGTGGGGGACTACATCTGGGGCAGCTGCCGGTCGGATGTGGCGGGCGAATTGTTCGCCACGGATCTCGACGTTCTCTATCGCATCGACGTTGTCACCGGGGCGACCGAGACGGTGGGACCGTACCTCGACTCGCCGGTGCGTGAACTAGCCTACGACGCGGACAGCGACACTCTCTACGGGGTCTACCTCGCAACCTTGTTTGCCATCGACCCGCAGACAGCGGCGCATACCCCCATCGGATCCACCGGGTTCCAGTTCTTCTCACTGACGTTCATACCGGGAGTCGGCTTGTTCGCGGTAGACACGGTCGAAGGAGGCTTGCACCAACTCAATACGAGCACCGGCGCACCGACCCTCGTCGGAGTCTCAGGGGTAGTGCCGGTCTACGACATTTCGTATGACGCAAGCTTGGGCGTGTTGGTCGCTGTGACACAGTTCGAGCTTTTCCACATCGATCCGCTCGATGGCAGTCCGACCCTGATCTTGAGTGGTATTCCAGAGTCGTTCTCCCTGTCGAACGTCGATGTCGCGCTGAGTTTGAATCCGTTCATCCGTGGCGACGCCAATGGCGACGGATCGCTCTCCTTAGCCGACGCGTTTGCCGTCATCGACGTCGCGTTCAGCGCAAGCCCGGTGATGCCGCCGTGCCCCGACGCCGCCGACTACGATGACAACGGCGTGCTGAACGTCAGCGATGTACTGGGTCTTCTCAACGGGTTGTTCGCGCCGGGGGCAGTGCCGCCGAGCGCACCCGGGTTCAGCTGCGGCGACGACACGACGATCGACTTGCTGACGCATTGCCCCGCTGGCAACTGCTGAAGTCGCTACTGTTCTAGGTACACTTCCAAGATCGCGAACGCGGCGATTCGATCGTCACGCAGGACTTGTGCAGCGCTCGTCATGCAAACGCCGTCGTGGTCGAGCCGCCGAGCGAGAAGTGTCATCTGCGCGCCGGGACCGCACTCTTCGAGGAACACCGCGTGGTGAACCTTGAGCAAGCGCACCGGGCACGGGCGGTCGTCGGGTTCGACGAAGGTGCGGCTGTGTTCGAGCAAGTGGTGCAGGCAGAGGCACGTTTGCCCCATGGACTCGAGGAGCAGCGCTCCCGGGTAGACCGGCGCGCCGGGGAAGTGGCCGGCCAGGACCGGGTCCCGCGGGTCGATGGTGCGCTCGGCGTGTAGTGTTGCATCGGTAAGACTCACGCCGCGCGCGGTGTCGACGAGCAGCATGGGGTCGCGGTGCGGCAGCATGCGCTCGATCTCGGCGCGTTCGAGCGCGATGGGAGTCAGCGTCTCGGTGTGAACCAGCGGCTTGCGACGTCCGGCGCGGATGAACGCGGCGAAGGCGTCATCGAGAAGTGACGTGTTCATGCGGCTCGCTCCTCGTCGTCACCGCCGAGAACGGTTGCGACGACGCTTTCGATCTGGTGTCGGTTCGGGTCGCTGCTGTCGGTGTGCAACTTGGTGAGGCCGCGCTGCCACTTGCGATCGAGCAGATTCGTCAGGATCGACTTCGGCCCAACCTCGATCAGCGTCGCCTCGGGATGCGCCGCGAGAAGCGCGTCGATGGACTCGCGCCAACGAACTGGTCGGCAGACGTGTGCCGAGAGCAGGTCGACGAGTCGTTCGGGGCTCGGCGTCGGATCCATCGTGGCGGTGCAGTTCGGCAAGTACGGACGCGTCGGTGCGACAAACGGCGTTGTTTCGAGAGTGCGCGCGAAGTCGCCCGCTACCGCGTCGAACAGTGAGCTGTGCATGGGAATGTTCTTCTCGATGACCGTCGACTCGACGAAGTATTCCGCGTCGATGATCTCAATCGCATAGTCGACGGCCGCGCGATCACCTGCGATGACGTTCTGGCGCGGCGAGTTGAAGTTCACGACTTCCAGTACGCCGCGGTTTCGCGCTCGTGCCACGACCTCTTCCAGCTCGCCGAGCGGCATGGGGAAGACCGCCGCCATCATTCCGCGCGGTCCCCGGTCGTACGCTTCGCCGCGTTTTTCGACTGCGCTGAGCGCCGCTTCGAATGAAAGTGCTTCGATGTGAACGAGGTGGTTCCACTCGCCGAGACTGAGTCCCAGAGAGTGGCTGGCCTCCACGCCGGCGCGCTCGAGCGTTTGCATGAACAGGTGGTTGGCTAGGAACACTCCCACTTGCACGTCGCGGTTGGTCGCGAATGCGGCTCGGCTCTCTTTGCGATAGTGCCACGCCAAGTCGCGCCCGAGTTGTTCCGACGCGGCGGCGATCGTGTCGCGGTTGTCTTGATTTGACGCGGCCAGCTTGCTCAGCAAGCCGGGGTAGCGGGAACTCTGCCCGGGGAATTGAAAGACGATTGTCATCGCGCACCCGCCTTCACGGACTGCAGAAGCAGTCCCAACCGAACCTGCAACGTGAAGCCGACCACGATCGCGGTGAGCAAGATCCCGGCGATCGATCCGGTGAGCCACACCTCGGCGTCCGGCGCGGATCGAGCGATCGCCCCGAGCACGAGTTGAACCTCGAACAGGAAGAACGCCAGGTTGACCACGTTCAAGAAGCTGAGCAGGGCGTGGTACAGCTCGCGGTTCGTAGTGTTGAGGAAACGAAGCCCAAAGATGGCGACGCCGATCGCGAACAGCGTTACCGGGACTTCGAACAGGTGGACGGCGACGACCGCGCCCGCGGTTGGGCTGGTCGTCCACGGTTCGCCGACGACACTGAAGACGTGGGCGATCCCGATGCCGTACGCCGAGGCGGCTAACGTTGTCCAAGAGTAGAAGCGAATCCAGCAGAGCAAGCTCGGCCACGCGTCGCTGGTCGTTGCTCCCGACTCCTGGCTCGGCGACGAGTCACTTGTCGCATGATTCGTCGGGTTGGATTGGGTGGCCGTGTTCAACGGACGTCTCCGATCGCGGTGGGAGTAGGTTGTTGCCGGCGGCGCGCTCGGACGGCTCGTCTGAGTTCGAAGTCCATGGCCCAGCGCATCGCCCACGGCGCGAACCGATGCACCGTCCAAGTGAGACGGGCGCCGACACCGGGCACGATGGCGATGCGGTTACGCGCAATGCCACGAAGCGTCGCTCGGGCCACCGCGTCCGCGGACAGCACTCCCGCTCTCCGGGTGATGGCGTGCGTCTCGGCTGGGAGGTTCTTCTTTTCGTACGCGTACTGGGGCGTGTCCGTGTTGGGAGGGAAGACGATCGAGACCCCGACACCGAAAGGGAGGAGTTCTTGACGCAAACACTCCGTGAAGCCGGTGACGGCAAACTTGCTGGCGGCATACGCGGAGTACCCGAACACACCCATGAACCCGAGCATCGAGCCCACATTGCAGACATGTCCGTGTTGTTGGTTGCGAAAGTGATCGAGGAAGGCGCGCGTCACATGAACGGGGCCGAGCGCGTTGACTCGGTAGAGGGAATCGAACAACTCGGACGATTGATCCTCGAAGCGACCGGGCTCGACACTACCTGCGTTGTTGATCAGGAGGTCGAGGCCGCCCAACTCGGAGAGCACTTGCGGCGCCGCCGCTTGCACGCGCAGCTCATCGCCCACATCGAGCGAGACTCCCGAGACGCGGCCGGTTCCGCCGAGCGCCGAGATCTCTGCCATCGCGTCGTCGAGACGGCCCTGATCGCGAGCCGCGATCACGACCCGGGCACCCGATGCCACGAGCTGACGCGCCAACGACTTACCGATACCGCTCGACCCGCCGGTAATGAAAACCCGTTTGTCTCGGAAGAAACGCATCCCTCGGCTCCAGCCCGGCTCAGTAGTCGTCAATCGCGGAGCAGAACTGCGCCCGCGAACGACAAGCCGCAAAGGAGCCGCGCCGGGGGTCACGCATCGCGTTGGCTTCCCGGATTCGTTGCGTCACAGGGGCTTGGAGAGAGATAGCGGGATGGACACGATGGTCTTCAGCCGGGCGACGCGTCGTGGCAGTTGGGGGCGCGGGTCGTTGTGCTTTTGTCGCTTGGCCTTTTCTCGCCAAGCCGTAAAGAACCGCGAAGGCCGCAAAGAAACTTGATCCTCGTTTCCGCGATGGAGTGCGGTTCCACTCGCGCGACAAGTTGCACCGCGGCCGCCGGTGATGGCCGTCCCATTATGCGCTTAGCGGACTCTTGCTGGCGCTCTCGCCCGGCGTGTTAGAGTTGCTTCTGCGAGACCTTCAGCGTCTTAACGTATTCCTTCCACTGCGTCTCGAGCTCGGTGAGGTCGGCGTTCTTGAACACTTCGGCGAAGGAGGTTTGCCCGTCTTTGCCGTCGACCAAGCACTTGAAGTACGCCTGGATGGCCTTCTTGCCCTTGGGGTGTCCGTGGATCAGGAAGTGGCAGAGTGACCACGACTGTGGGTAGAGCAAGTCTGCTTGCACCATGAAGGCGTCGCCCGACATTTGGAGAAGCCGGGGGAGGGGGACGTAGCTGCCGGTTTTGATCGCTTCTTGGATAACGACCAGGCGATCCTCGGCGACCGCCCCGAGTGGGATTTTCTTCTTCTTGCGATCGACCTGGGCGCAGCCGAAGTACTCCGCCATGCCTTCGTTGAACCAGTACGGACAGTCGGGCACGAAGAAGTCGACGTACTGATGGAACGCCTCGTGGATGATCGTGCCTTCCATTTCGCGAGAGATGAGGCGACCGTCCTCGCTGGCGGTGGCGCCGGTACCGACGACCAGGGTGTGCGTGTTGGGATCGTAGAACGCTTCGGTGGAACTGGGGTCGTCTTCGGGATCGAGCTTCCGACACCACGCTTCGAACTCGTCGCGATCGGAGAAGACGATCACGCGAGACACCAGTTCTCTATCTCGCTTCATGGGGAAACGGCGGCTGTACGCTGACGACACCATCTCCATGAGCTCGGCGAGCTCCTTGTGCCCGGCGCTCTTCTTGCCGCGCTTCGGCTTCTTCTTCTTTTTGCCCGACGACTCCTCCGGCTTGCTCATGCCGAGATCGGTGACCACGTAGTACGTACGCTTCTTACTGAACCCTTCCGACTGCGACGCTCGCTCGCCCAGCTTCGACGCGAACGGATTGTCGATCGTGCGGAGCAGGAGTTCGGCCAGCGGCTCGGTCGCCGTCGCTTTGGCCAGGCAAGCGCGCGCTTGGTCGTAGCGACCGTAGAAGTAGTGCACGTACGCGAGCATCTCGTTGGCGTCGGGATTGCCGCGGGCCGCTTCGCGTTCCAGCTTTATGGCCGCGTGCTTGTAGTCGCGTCGCTCGTATGCGGTGTACGCTTCCGACAGATCGCCGTCTTGTGCGATCGACACCGTTGGGATCAGCAAACAGCAGAAGACGACGAGCGATGCGTAGCGTGACATTACGATTCTCTCAAGCATACGGGGCGGTTTCGAAGCGGCGAGTGTGCTTTGCCTGGGGCGCGTGGTCAACATCTGCCACGGCGGTTTCGTTCGATCCGGGGGGGCGCAGTCCACAGGGAGGCCTCGGGCCCCGCTCGCCGTGCGCGGCTCTCTGATCCTGAGCGTTGCGCACCGCTCGGAAGCAACTAGGATGCTCAGATCCCCACAACTCACCGGAGGTGATCCGTGCGTCACACCACGACTCTGATCGTTATCGCTACGCTAGCGATTCTCGCGTCCACTGCTCGCGCCCAAGTGCCCGAGGTCATCTACAGCGAAATCGTGAGTTCGGACACGTCGCTCGTACCGGGCGCGGTCAATCTGTCGGGCGCGCCCGTCGCGGCGCGGTTCACAGTGCTTGCCGACCTGCACCTCAGTCCCGACGGCACGCAGTGGATCATCAAAGCGACCACGGATCAGCCCGACACCGAGCGCAACGTCATGCTGCTCGGCGGCGATGCGGTAGGTTCAGTGTTCGCGCAAGAAGGCCAACCGGTGGCCGCCGGCGTCGGTGCTGAGGTGTACGATTTCTTCGATGGGGTGGCCGGTTTCAATTCGCTCAACCAGTTCGCCTTCGGTGCGCGTGCGCGCGGCGGCGACCCAGCCGTGTTCGAGAAGATCATCGTTTTCGACGGGGTCGACTACGAGATCCGTATACAAATGGGCGACGCCTGCCTCGGCGTCATGGATCTGGCCCCGGCTCCGACCGGCGACGAGACTTTCGGCAACTCGCTCAACTCGATTCACATGCTCGACAGCGGCGCGGTCGGCTTCGTGGCCGTGACCATGGACAACATTCACTCCAGCCGGCGTCCGGCCATCTTCTACGACGACACTGCGTTCTTGCAGACCGGGGTCAGCCCCATCGCAGGAGAGATCTGGGACAGCTTCGACTCGAATGACTTTCGCACGTCGCTCGACGGCAACCACTACGCCGTCCAGGGAGACACCGAAAACCCCGACACCGACTTCGACGACATCTTGGTCGTCGACGGGGCCGTGGTAGTTCAAGAAGGGCAGACGGTCGGCGGCGGCATTACGGCTGACGCAATATTCCACACCAAGCTCTTCGCCAACGGTGACTGGGTGGCGCGCGGGGACGATCCCGGCAGCGCTGATTGGGTACTGCAGAACGGTGTGTTGATCGCGGCAACCGGCTTCCCGCTCTTCTTCGGCAGTCCCGAGGCGTGGGCCGACATCATCGTGCTCGCCTCGCAAACGCCGTCGGGCGACATCATGATCGCCGGTAACACGAACAACGCCGATCCGAACATGGACTCGGTGTTGGTCATCGGAGAGACCGTCGTGCTCCGCGAGAACGACCCGATCGATCTCGATGGCGACGGGTTGGCGAACGACGACGCGTTCCTTAACATCTTCCACGCCGACGACGCGTCCGTCACCCCGAACGGAGACCTCTACCTGCTGTGCGGTCTGCGAGATTCGGTCGGTACCGTGCTCGGGGACGCGTTCGTGCGGGTATCGCTCGGGGTCCCACCGACCGCTACCGAGTTCATTCGCGGCGACGCTAACCAAGACGGCATGCTCGACATCGCCGACCCGGTGTTCGCACTCGATCTGTTGTTCGGAGCGGGCGGCACCACGACGTGCGTCGACGACAAGGACACCAACGACGACGGCGGCTTCGACATCAGCGATCCGATCTACGCGCTGTCGAACTTGTTCTCGGCGGGGCCGCCTCCGCCGGCGCCGTATCCCAACTGCGGGGTCGATCCGACACCGGACGGAATCGACTGCACCAGCTTCGACGCGTGCCCATAGTCGTGCTACCAATCGCCGCCTTCCGATAACACCCACGGCGGCCGCGCGACTTGCGACAGCATCCGCAGCAGGCTAAACCCGACGTAGTCCGATCGTCGATCATCCCTCAGAGGGTGGACGATCGGACTGCGCGTGCTTCACTACGTCGTGCTCGGCTTCGCGCCGGGTATCTTCTGGCTCTGGTACTTCCGTCACAAAGACGATCTCGAACCCGAGCCGAAGTCCCTCTTGATCAAGGCGTTCATCGTCGGGGCCGCCAGTGCGTTCCTCGCGCTGCTCATGCGCCCCTCGCTCGAAGCGCTGCTGCCGGTGGCGGGGGAGTGGTACGGCGTCGTGATTGACGCGTATGGCGTCACCGCGCTCTTCGAAGAGTTGATCAAGCTCACCGCCTTCATGGCGGTCGCCTACATCGATCGAGAACTCGACGAACCGCTCGACGGCATCATGTACGGCGTCGCAGTAGCGCTCGGCTTCGCCTCGGTCGAAAACGTGATCTACCTGGAAGCGACCGGCAACTGGATTGTCGTTGCCCAGCGATCGTTCACCGCCGTCCTCGCCCACGTCGCCTTCACCGGATCGCTCGGCTACTTCTACGGCGCGGCGAAGTTCTCGCACGGACTGCGCAAGCTCGGCCTCATGCTGGCGGGGATCGTCGTCGCCGTGATTCCGCACGGTACGTACGACTACTTCCTCTTCACCGGCGGACGTCAAGCGTTGCTCTCCCTCGCCGTCGTACTACCGCTTTCCCTCGTCATGCTCGGACTAAAGATCCGCTGGCATCGCGCGCGCAGTCAGGACTACCACCCCGAGAACGTGTGACGCCATACCCTGCGGATCCAAGTGAGTGCCAGCGAGCACCGGGTAGCCCCAATTCTGAGAATCGGTTAGTGGATTCCGGACGCGGCCCGACGGATAGAGTGAGCGACCCCAGCGAAAGGTCTTCTATGCGCGCGACCCTCTTGGCCCTTGGCCTCCCGATCGTGTTGGTCTCCATTACGTTGTCGACCCAGGCCGATGACAAGAATCCACGACCGATGGAGTCCGTGGATGCCCTCGTCTTCTTCGCGGTTCTCGAAGGACTCTACGTCGAGGGCGCGGCAAGCAAGGACGTGGAGGTGATTCTCGAGCGACGGAAGATGGCGGGAGGGCTCGAGGGGTTTGTGAACTTCGTCTACGGTTGCCCGCTGTGTATTCCCGCCCTGAACGCGCTCACGGTCTATCGACAACGAGCGAAGTTCCCCAACGCAAAGGGCGCCACAGACACGTTCGGCCGGGGTCTGGCGAAGGACATTCGTGACGGCCTCCACAGCGCTGAGCCCTTGGTTCGACTCTCGACGATTCAACGGTTGGTCGATCGCTGGGTGCACCAACGGCTCGAGTCGAAGCGACTGACGGAGGCGGAGCGCGCCAAGTATCAGGTGACTCTCGAAGAGTATCGAAAGAAGGGCGCAGGGATGCTTGCCAATGCTGAAGGTACCGGGAACACGGTTTTCGCCGGCACCGATCGTTGCGCTATCTGCGACGGCGCGGTCGACGCCGGTCGCTGATCCGCGGTCGAACTGACGCTACGGAATCGTGATCGTCGCTGGCGTTGATTTGACGATGCCAAATCCCGACCCAGGGTCATGCCAAATCCCGACCCAGGGTCATGAGTCGCGACCATAGTCCCGACCCAGGGTCATTGGTAGGGATGGCGTGATTCACCCTCGAGCCATCGCGGTTTCTCCCTTGGTTCGTATTCGTTTCCGTTTAGATATCCCAGAGATTGAGCCCT
>JAJFFE010000308.1 GCA_021776775.1 Planctomycetota bacterium
AGGGCTCAATCTCTGGGATATCTAAACGGAAACGAATACGAACCAAGGGAGAAACCGCGATGGCTCGAGGGTGAATCACGCCATCCCTACCAATGACCCTGGGTCGGGACTATGGTCGCGACTCATGACCCTGGGTCGGGACTCACTTGGGGCCTGTTGGGGTGAGTCCGTTTAGGACCATTAGTAGGTCGAGCGGCAGGCAGTTTGCCCACGGCAAGGTGTGAATGTCTTCGTTGTAGGTGTTCGCGAGGATCACGACCCACTGCTGACGCTCGGTGATGAGCGCGTTCAAGACGGCGAACCCTCCGATGGCACCGCGGCGCTCGACGATTGTCGGCTGCAACTCGCTGCCGGGTAGTCGTCGCGGGTAGACCCAGCTGCCGAGGGCGACGTAGTTGTTCGGCCCTTCCTGCGGAGTCAGCATGACCGTCGTCGTCTTCTTGGATATCAACTCGTGCTCGACCAATGCGCGGTTCCACCGATGGAGATCACCCACCGTCGAGTACATGCCGCCAGCTCCACCCCAATTTTCCCATTGATAGGGTGGCGTACGGCGATAGCCATCGGAGGTGCGCACGTAGTCGTTCGCGCGCTTCTCGATCATGGCGTCGCGCCGGGCGATCCCGGTCCCCGAGAGCGCCAGTGGCTTGATCACCTCACGTTCGAGTAATGCGGAGAAGCTCACGCCGGTCACTTTCTCGAGTATCGCCTGCAAGACGTGATAGTCGGCGTTGGTATACGAAAAGTTAGAGCCCGGTTCGAACGTAAGGTCACCGCTCCCATGAACTCGCGTGACCCACGCTGGGTCTTCTGCCTCTGCCCGCGGGTCGAAGTAAACCTCGGTCGGGATCTCGGGTAGCCCCGACGCGTGAGACAACAGGTGGCGAATGCGAATCCGGCGGCCGGTGTCCGCGCGATACTTGGGAAGGTAGTCGCAAATCGATCCGTCGAGATCGAGCTGCCCCCGCTCGACGCACTGCATCACGAGAACCGAGGTGAACTGCTTGCTCAGCGAGGCGATCGGGTATCGAACGGCCGGGCCATTGGCATTCTTCCACTCGTGAACCGCGAACCCGACGCCCCCCTGCCAGATGATTCGACCTTGGTCAGCGACAAGGATCGTTCCGTCGAACTGCCCGGCTTCGTGCCATGCCTGCGCTACGGCAGCCAGTCTCTTTGCCACCGTCTCGGTCTTTTTGACCGGTTCGTCAACTCCAGAAAGCACTGCCAACGCCATGAGAATCAAACACGAGCTGGCCATTCGGACCTCCTTCGATCAGGTTCGACTACCGGTCGACCGTGGATTCAGGAATCACCAAGAGGTTCACGTCCCGAGCAGGAACGCACGATCGACTTTCTAGACATATTGCGGGAACACCGCCGGCGACAATCCAACGGAGCCGCGGCCATCGCCGCCGACTACCAACGTCAGGAGCCTCCATGCTGTCGACTTCTTACCGCGTTCCCCTCGTGGCCATCGCCGTCGTGGCCATTGCCGTCATCTCCTTCCCTATCTCCGCCGACGCCGACGTTCTGCTCCCCGGAACCAAATCTATTCCGTTCCATTGCAAGACGACGCTCCACGAGAGCTGCTTGTCGTTGCGGACGGGGTATACGGTGCGCAAGGGGGATACGCTCTCGTCCATCGCAAAGATGCACCTCGGCTCGTCGAAGCGGCACGGAGAGATCGCCGCTCTCAATCCGTCCCTCGATCCCGATCGACTGAAGATCGGCCAGTCGCTCTGGCTTCCGCCGCGCGTCCCAGACAAGACCAAGAAGGCGCCTGGCGAACTCTGGGTGCTCGATATCTCATTCGGGGACGCGATCCCCAAACCGTTCGAAAGTGGTATCGGCCTGGCGACCTTCTACCGAGGAATTCGCTACGCAATAGTGCCCTCCGCCGATCGAGCGAAGTTCTTGTCCATGTTCGGACGCAACCGAGCCCCAGACGTCGACAAGCTGTCGTGGGTCGTGGCGTCGAACTCCATCCAGTCGCGGAACTCAGCCCCCGTCGAGAGCAAGATTCACGAAACGACGATCACAGTAGAGCTCAAGCGCGACACCAAGAAGAACTCGCTAGCCGCAACGGTCGTCAAGGTCGTCCACAACCACGGGGTCGGGCCCGTGGAACACCCCGCGAGCGCCAAGCCCCCGAAGCGCGCTTCGAGCCAAGCCGCCATGGGAATCGCGGCGCTCGCTTTCGGTCTCTGTCTCGTTCGAGCTCGCGGCCGCCGAACGGAAGAGCGAAGGGCTGAACCCACGTGTTGAGCCTGTGCGTCGCCCTCGGCTTGACCATCGTCGCGGAGAGCGCGACCGCGCAAACCATCCCCCGCCGCTTCCGGCCGAACGGGCTCGATCTGATTCTCGTCAACGCACTGACCAACCCGATCGCGAACCTCGCATATCGAGAGGGATTCGGATTCATGCCCATCGAAGTCGCGGTGGTGGCGGTCGAAACCACCGCCTTCCGTGCGATGGCCGGCGTTTCGTGGCGCGCATCAGCTGGCCTCGCGATCGTGCTCAATATCGCTAGCGCGTCCCTTTCACTGCTCTTCGTCTGACGCACCCACCGGACGGCGCGCTGAAAGGAACATGAAGGCTCAAGGAATCGTCAACCGCTGGGTCGGTCCGAAGCCGACGAGCTGCTCCTCGAGTTCGTCGGCCGGTCCCACGACCACGATCCGCATCGCCTCCGGCCGCGCGATGACGCGACATGTCTCGGCGAATTGCTTATCGGAGAGAGCAGCGAGCTTTCGAAAGTGAGCGACCGGATCTTCGAGCAGCTCCAAGCGACGCGCTTGGTGAAGCCACCCCAAACGAGAGTCCGCGGATTGGCTCACCTCACAGATGGCACCGTTGAGCCAAAGCGGACCCATGCCGATGCCCGGACTCGGCGGATCTTGCTGAGACGATCGGAGTTGGCTTCTGATCTCCTCCAGCACCGCGCGCACGTTCTCCGCTCGCGTCGCCGTCTGAACCACGAAGAGCGACCCGCCCGTTCGAGGCACGAGATCCGCGGTCAATTGATAGGTGTAGCCACCTTCGCTACGGAGACGGCCGAGTAGACCGGTCGCCAAGCTGCCTTGAATCAGTCCGAGAAACCGCTGCGCCTCGAGAACGCGTTCCCCGGTCAAACGGCCGACGGGATAGCCAACTCGAATCTGGACCTGCTCGCTGGGGAAGTCGACCAGATAGGGACCAGGCGCCCGGGTCTCGCGAGCGGGCCCACTCGTCGGAGTGAGTGGCGTGGAAACGGCCGAGTCTGCCGACGATCGCGATCGCCACACGCCGAGTTCTCGCTCGAGGTATCGACACACCTCAGAGTCGAGTTCCACGCCGGCCAAATACAGCGACACGTTCTCGGGTCGAACATGATGCGACCACCACTCCCGCACCCGTGCGCGGCTGATCGAAGCGATCTTCACGTCGAGGCCACCCCACTCCGAGTGCCGGTGATCACCAAGGACGCGGCCGAGAAGAACTTCGTTGGCAATTGACGACGGGTCTTCGAGAATCCGCCGCACGGTCCAGTCGATGTCCGACCGGGCGACCGCCAACGTGCCCGGTGCGTGTTCAGTCTCTCGAAGCAGTCGCGCAACCGCGGCAATCGCTTGCGGCAACTCTTCGGGTAGCACTCGCAACGTGAACGACGACTCCGTATTGCTGGTTTGCGAAGACCAACGGGTTGCCATCGGGCCGTCGCGTCCGGCTTCGTGAGCTGCGGAAGAACACGCCAACCACGCGGTGCCGGGCCAACCGAGCGGATCACGACCTGCTCCTCTATTCACCACTACGGACAATGTCACGCCGATCGATCCGGAAGTTGGAACCGCGGTGACTCGCAATCCATTAGCAAGCGTTCGTCGTTCGATCGGCCGTGGTCGAAACTCGATGAGTGTCGAGTCAATGGGCGGATCCGGCGACACACGCTCATTCGCGAATCGGTCGGTGCGATGCGAGCGCCTCGCCGGCGGGTGAGAGGGGCGGCTATTCGCGGCGACGGCTCGCGCGATCGCCGCGCCGAGATCACGCTCGATGTCTAGTTCGGTTCGCGGTCGAACGTACACTTCGATGGCCCGGGCGGGATCGAGATAGCGCTCCGCTATCGCTCGGACCGTCTCTGCGGTCACCGCACGGACGCGCTCATCGGGGAAGCTCGGGTACCGATCGAACAGTTGCAACGCCGTGGTCATTCCCAGCGCTCGATCCCAACTCGAGCCCTGCGCGCGGTCGTCGGCCAGTCGCATTGCACTCAACGCCTCCTGCACGGCCCGGTCATCGATGGTATCCAGCAGACGCTGCGTTCCGGAGGCAAGCGACACGAAGGACGCATCGACAACGGCGGTCGCTTCGGCGGTCGCGATGAATAGGCCCGCGAAACGAAGCACCCATGAGCTGAACGACAGGGTAGACGACACATCGACGCCCGCCCCACCAAGATGCCGATTGTTCTCGGCCCAGAGTAGCCATGACAACACTATGAGCTCGAGGTGATCGACACTGTCACTGCTCCGGGTGGGATACACGTGCGCAACGTACGGCGCCGCGACGTTGGCGTGAACGTCGAGTCGACCGGTCGGATAGTTGGGAGCGGCGGTCGCCTGACGCATGCCGCCGGTCGGAAGCCAACCGAGATACCGCCGCGCATGCTCGACGACGGTGTCGTGCGAGACGTCGCCCGAGACCGCCAACACCGTTCCACGTGCGACATAGTGGCGGGCACAGAACTGTTCAACTTCTTCCAGGGTCACCGCGAACAGCTGCGATGGATCACCATGCGGATCCCAACCATAAACATGGTCGCCGAACAACCGATCTGATACAGCGGGCCACCACTCACCCTCCACTTGTTCGCTAGCGAGTAAGAACTCCTCGACGACGACGCCGCGTTCCGCTTCGAGGCTCGACTG
>JAJFFE010000309.1 GCA_021776775.1 Planctomycetota bacterium
TGCGAATTCCGAACGGCAATCTCCCGCCGAACTCCACCACTCACCGCACCTGCACTTTCCGGCCGCACCTCTAGAGGCCCGGCCGAAAAGTCAGAGGCACGGTGCGCGGCGGTCTTCGACGCAATCTCACCATTCGTAATCCTCAACGAATCAACCAATTCGCCTGCAAATTACGATCGGCCATCTTCCGCCGAACTCCACCACTCACCGCACCTGCACTTTCCGGCCGCACCTCTAGACTAGACTCGTGCCGGTGACTAGTCTCCCGCTACGGAGTTCAAGGTTGTTCGTCACGAATGATGTGACCGAAGGAGTGCGGTGCTCGATCTGCATGAGTGGTTCATCGCGGCGTGTCTCGAGGCGTTCGCGCCGCTCGTCACGGAGTTCGACTTCGAGGAGCCGGTGGTCAAACCTCTTGGCCGAGAGGTGTTCGTGAAGTACCACAAGGGAGCGGTAGAGATATCCGTTTCCGTGGAACCCGGAGCCTCACCGCTCGTCGAGTTCTTTTATCCCGTTGCGGGCACGTCCGATGAGCCGGTTCCCTGGATGGAGCGCAATGGCGTGGCGCGCGCCCGTCGCTTTCCGAAGGTTGCGGTTAGTCGACCGTTCAATGCCGACGATCACTCTGACTATGCACGTTTCGTCGGTGAACTGTACGCGTCTGTTCGATCGAACGAGGCGGACTTTCTTTCTCTTGGAGAACGATGATATCGCTCCGACTTCCCTCGCCGGCGGCGATCACGCGACGTTGCGCCGACCTCGAAGCGGCGCCGTTTTCCTACCCTGAGGTTGGCGCGACTCGTACGTCGCCGCCTCCGGGATACAACGTCGACCGATACGCCGTGCCGATTGGCCGCGGGGTCGACGCGTTCGATCGGGGTCGGGCCGCCATCCGCGATTGGGTCCCGTTCGAGTTGCCGTGGATTCGCGTCTACCCTCAGGGCGCCCTCCGCGAGGGCGTTCTCGTCGTCGTGGTCGTGAAGGTGTTGGGAGTTTGGTGGACGAACGTTAGTCGAGTGATCTACGTGATCGATGAAGAGAGGAGATTCGGGTTCGCCTATGGAACGCTTTCCGCGCACGCCGAAACCGGGGAGGAGCTGTTCCTCGTCGAGCGTACTCCGGCTACCAACGATGAGCGTTCCCGCGGCACTGTTGACGGTGACTCGGTGGAGTTCAGAATCGTCGCCTTTTCGAAACCACGACACTTCTTGGCGCGACTTGGTTATCCGCTGTCGCGGCGAACTCAACGCCGCTTTGGGGCAGGATCACTTGAAGCCATGCGCGGACGCGTCGATGCTGAACGACCGATTCCACGAGGCAAGGGTGAAGCATAGGAGTGAAACATGAAGCGAGCGTTCTTCCTGGTAATGATCGTCGCCCTCTGGGCGGCTGTGATCTACCTGTACACGATCGTTCCCGGGGAAATGAGTGAGACGAAGGACTCCGGACAGGCCGTCTCGGCGATCCAGTCGTTCACGTTCCGGGCGAGTCAGATGATTCGAACTCAACCGCTCATCGCCGGTTTGGGAGTGGCCGTCGTGACCGTCCTCGCGTTCGTGTTAAGTGCGCCGCCGAAGCGGCGGGACTGATGCACTCCATCAGCGCGACTCGTACTCCACGAGAACCTTGATCTGAGACTGAACGGATTTACCCAATGCCGCGCGGCTCTCGTCGGCGGGGGCGAGGTATGCCAGTTCATCGTGGTATCGAAGAACTTCGTGCAGGACGTTCGACCGACGCATGGCGTCGTGCTCTCGTCGACTCAGTTCGAGCGGTTCCAGAAACGCCGCGATGACGGAGTCGCGATGCTCTGCTGGCACTTGGTCGAGCAGCCGGTCACAGCTGAACGTCGGGTGGCCGACGACGACGTCGGACCAGTCGAACAGCACGGTCTTGCAGTGGGGGCCGCAGCCGGTGACGTGAATGTTGCAACAGCCGGAGTCTTGGTGGATCAACGTCGCCGGGAACTGGTACGCCTTTTCATAGCGGTCGATGAACTCAGGTACGAATTGCTCGAAGGCTCGCAGCAGGTCACTGTCGAGCGCGCGGACGACCGGAGACTCGAGCAGCGCTTCGATCGCCGGCCGCCATTGAGGTGGACGGCGGTCTCGCACTCCGAGTTCTAGCCAGTCGTCGACGTGGGCAACTTCACCCGCTTGCAGTTCGGCGATCGATCTCGCGGCGGCGGTCCAATGCTCGACCGGGTCGGCGGCCGTGAGCTCCTCGCCCCCGAGCGGTTCCATGGCGACTGCGTCGCGCCACGTGGCGACTACTGTCGGCACGTGATTGGGCCAGCGCTTCGACAGTCGGTCGAGAACGCGTTCTTCCCCGGGTGGCAGTCGGTAGCTGTGTTTGATCCAGAGCGTTCCCCTCTCGGTGGGAACTGTTTGCACGCACGAGCGTCCCCACGACTTGACCGTGGTCGCCGCACCCGTGCGCGGCCGGCCGGCGGTCGCCAATGCTTCGTCAGTCAGCAGCAGGGCGTGCTCGTGCCACTGCGGAGTTGTCCATGGGGAAATTGTGCTCATGCCGCATTCAACCACATCGTTAGCTCTTAGCCCGGACTATTCGTCAAGCGGAGTCGTTCCGCGCCCGAAAGGGCAGCCCGGACTATTCACCAGGCGAAGCCGCGCAGGTTGCGCTTCCCGCGAATCTCAGCGTTGCCCCTTCTTAGGCCGGACTCATCGATTGGAGTTTAAGCGTAGCCATAATGGACCTCAATGCTTAGGGCCTTGAACGAGTCGTCACGGATCGGATGGGTACGAGCGGCTGGTCTGACGAGTAGCGCGAGTGTTTCTCTCAGCCTTCAGGTTTTTGCCCCTTGCCCCCCCGGGGTTGAACCACGCGTCATGAGGGTGCGTCATCCGGCAGGGCGCCGGGACGGCGCTTTTGCGGGGCGCATCGTGGCGTGGCGCATCTTTGCAGGGGGCATCGTGGCGTGGCTCGAACACCAGTGGGTTGGGGATGGCCGAGTCGATGGCTCGCCACCGACTATGAGGGAGGGGTGGGCTTTGGCGCGGGGCAGTGGTTCAAGACCGGGACGGCTTCGAACGTCGGACGGGCGGATCGGGGTCGGTCCCAGTCTGTTAGGGGCGTTGGGCAGCGGTGGTGCCCGATGCTTGCGGAGGCGCGTCGGGCGATGAGCCGTGTGCGCTGGGCGGCGTGATTCGTACCGAGCTGGGTGCGGTTTCTGGTGGGCGAACATGCAGGGTCGTTTGGTTGCGTTGATGGGTGCGGCCTCGTGTGAACGAGGTGACTCGACTGTTTCGTTCTTGAATCTTGAAAAGTTATCGAGGTTGTTGTTGACGAGGTTTT
>JAJFFE010000310.1 GCA_021776775.1 Planctomycetota bacterium
GTCGTTCGAACGGCGGGCGTTCTCTCCCGACTTTTTGCGAAGCGCAGCCGACTCAGCCTTGATCTGAGCACTTGCCGCGCCTCCTCCTTGCTCTGCTATGCGGATCTCTTCGTCCTTGCGGTTCGCCTCATCGGCATGGAACAACGCGATCACGTGCAGGCAGTTGCCCAGCGCAATACGCGGTTTCGCCGAAGGGGGGTTGCCGGAGGTGTCATCGAGCTCGACCGCGGTTTCAAAGTGATCGAGAGCATCCTCGAAAACTTTGATGGTACCGGAGTAGTTGCGCAGGCTGTCCCGGTTCGTGGCAGTTCGACGCATCAAGTACTGACCCTCTTGGATGTGCGAATGGATCTGCTGGGCACGTTCGACGGGGTTGAGATTGCGGTAGTTCGTCATGTTGCAGCCCGCGGTCATCGCGAGTAGCGCGACGGTCAGACTCAGCAAGCTCAGTCGCGTCTTGTCGATCGATCGAAAGGTCATCTCTGCCTCAAATTTCTTGAAACTCGGTCACGCCTAGAAGAACCGGACGATCGCGGGCGGATGTCACCATTGCGCAACGGATCACTGTCGATCCTGTGGGGCTGCTCGTACCTGGGGCACGCCGCGGCACGCTCAGCCATCGACCACGATCCGCTCTAGCAGTTCCGGACGATATTCTACCAAGTACTCGCGCTCGCGGGAGATCAAGACCTTGCCTGGCGGAAGGCCCTTCGCTTTGCGCACGTATTTGGCCGCCGTGTAGTGGACCCGCGCCTTGCCCGGGCCGCGCCACCCACCGAAGTAGGCAGCGATGAACGCCGCGTCTTCGATGCTCTCGAGAGACGCTGAGCGCCCCTTCATGACCCGCAGAATCACGTGGGGCCCGGGCCGGTCGGCCCGGTGGAAGAACAAGTCATTACCACGGGCCACCGTAATCGATAACCGATCATTCTCCTTGGCGTTTCGGCCGACGAGGATCTCAAGGCCTTCTCGTGTCCGATAGCAGCGACGTCTCTCGACCTTCTCGCGGCTCTTGCCGGTGCGGTTCGATCGTTCTTTGATCTGCAACTTGGCCAACCGTTCCGCTGCCGCCGCCAACGAATCGAGATCGGTGGCCGATTCCAGCTGAGCCTCAACCCTGCGTAGCAGCTCCAGATCTCCCTCGCACTCTGCGCGACGCGCTTCCACGAATGGGATCGATCGTTTCCGTTTTCTGGCGCGCTTGAAGTAGCGTTTCACGTTCTCGGAGGGAGTCGACTTGGTATCGAGCGAGAGCGAGATTTCAGGCTGCGCGGCGTCGTAGTAGTCGATAACCGTCACACTCGAGTCGCCACGCTTCATGAGGTGCAACGCCCCCTTCAGTAACTCGCCGTGCTGCTGCATCTCTTCCCAACGCACGGCGTCGGCGCGGTCTTTCTCGAGCTTCCCGAGCAACGTTCGTCGACGCTTGGACTCGACGCGAACCCGACGAGTAAGACCCTGCAACTCCTCGTCGTAGTCAGCACGCCGCTCGGCCTCGACCATGCGAAGGCTGAGCGCATGGTTGAATGCTAGCGGTTCGCCCCGACACTCCGGATCGATCAAGAGCTCGGGCTGAAACGGAAGGCCGGCCTGCTCTTTCTTCGGAGGTGCGCTGGGAAATCGGTAGCTATGACCGAGTTCGATCCCGCCCCGCCCCGCCGTCCAGCGAACGGTGCGACACTCGCTCTCGAACGCGATCAACCGACCGCCGCGGCCGAACAGCTCCAACACTAATGAACGTTCGCGCACGACATCGTCGCGTCGCACGCGAATGCGCAAACGAACCAGACGGTCACCGCCTGGCTGATCGATGCCGACGATCACGCCTCCACGAAGATACTCACGCAGAATCATGACCGGTTCGGTCGGCTTGGCGGGAGTGGTCGGAGGATCGACGAGCACGTGAAACCGAGAGAACCCCGGCCGGGTCGACAACAGCAACGTAACGCGGCCGAGAGCCCGGGTGGTGATTCTCAACACGATGCCGAACGGGCCGTGGTCGAACACCTTCTCGAGCCGGGCGCCATCCATCACGGCCGAGAGCTCTTCGATAAGAAGTGAGACTTCTTCCGGGCGGAGCCCTCGCGGCGCTGGATGGCCAGAGTGTTCCGCCCGGTCGGTCATAGAACTAATCCGCGGCGTTCCAGGCGTCGTCAGCGACGCTGTAATCGATCACGCCGCCCTCGGCGAAGAAGATCTCGATTTCGCGTTTCGCTGCGTCGGCAGAGTCGGAACCGTGGACGAGGTTGAACTGGTTCGAGATGCCGAAGTCACCACGGATCGTGCCGGGCTCGGCTGCGAACCCGAACGTCGCGCCCATCAACTTGCGGCAAACTTCGATTGCCTTGTGACCTTCGAGCACCATGGCGACGACCGGTTCGGACGTCATGAATCCAACCAAGGAGTCGTAGAACGGCTTACCTTTGTGGTCCGCGTAGTGAGTTGCGGCGGTTTCCGCGCTGATTTTCATCAACTTCATTGCGGCAATTCGCAGCCCTTTGCGTTCGAAGCGGCCGATGACTTCGCCGACCAGCCGGCGCTGTACTGCGTCCGGCTTCAGGATGATGAGCGTACGTTCCATGATGACTCCTCAACTCACCTTACGACTTCCGCGCGGGGAGTCGCATCGGTGGGGATGGTAGACTGTGGGGTGGTGCGTAACAAAGGGCGCAGATTCTCCGGAATATCGCCCCAATTTCCACAATAACAGAATCAAAAACAGCGGTTTGCAGCCCTTTTGAACGCTATTCGGCGTGTGATCAGCTTCGCGACCCTATGACGAGACCCGAAACCCTAGACCTGGTCGACCTTCTGGCCCACCTCGACGCGCTTCGCTCCACGAGCGATGCGTCGGCGGCGGACATCGCCAGCTTCTTGACCGATCAGGGCGTCCAACTGCGTGCTCTCGCGGACGACGCCCAGGCTCGCAATGGTCTCCTGGACGCTGTGATCGACAGCCTCGGGGCGGAGCGTGGGTTCATCGTCCAGGGCAGCGAGAGCGACGGTCGCGTTACGTGGGAAGTGCTGTCCGGACGTAACTTCGAACACGAAGACATTCTCAATCCGGGCGACAAAGTCATCACTCGGCTGCTCGATCAGTGTCGGGATCGCGCGGCGGGGTTCTTCACAGCAGACCTCGAACAAGAAGCGATCTTCGACACCCTGCGCCGGGAGCGACAGCCGCGAACCCGATCGGTGTTGATCGCCCCCTTCCCAGACCCAAATGTGTCGCTCTACGTCGATCACCGATTTCAACCGCTCGCTCTCGAAGACATCGACCTTGCGACGTTCGCTTGGTTCTTCGCCCTCCTGGTGTCGACGGAAGCGTCGGCGGAATGGGAGCGGATCCATCGCGGTCTGTTGGCAGAGTTGCAGGCCGCCCGGCAAAACGCGCGAACGCCGGCCTCGCCTCGCAACATCGAAGTCGTGACGCCTTTCGCCCCCAACGGCGATAACCGAGGCATCCCCGGAGACTTCAACGACATCATCGGACGCCACCCCGACATACTCGAGATCCTCGAACTGATCTCGAAAGTGGCGCCGACGCAAGCCCCGATCTTGATCAATGGAGAAAGCGGAACCGGGAAGGAGTTGGTCGCGAGCGCTGTTCACAAGAACAGCCGACGATCGACTGCCGCGTTCGTTACCGAAAACTGCGCCGCGCTAGCCGAGAACCTTCTCGAGGCCGAGCTATTCGGGACGATGAAGGGGGCCTACACCGGGGCCCACCAGGATCGGCCCGGACTGTTCGAGCAGGCACACGGCGGAACCCTGTTTCTCGATGAAATTGGCGACACGACCCCAGGGCTACAGAAGAAGCTACTGCGCGTGCTCCAAGAGGGAACGATACGACGCCTCGGCGGTCAGGAACCCATCGCAGTCGACGTGCGGATTCTCTCGGCCACCAACAAGGACCTCCTGGCTGAAGTCCAAGCCGGACGCTTTCGCGAGGATCTCTTCTATCGATTGAACGTGATCAATCTGCTGCTGCCGCCGC
>JAJFFE010000032.1 GCA_021776775.1 Planctomycetota bacterium
CTTCGATCTGGTCACAGCTCTCTCGGTGTGGACGCACTTTCAAGAGAACGACGCTCGCTTCTACCTGCAGGAAGTCGCGCGGGTTCTTCGTCCTGGCGGACGTGCGATGATCACCATGTTCATCCTCGACGACGACTACGACCACGCGCTGAAGAATGGCGGTCCCCCGGCCGGTGCTCGGTGGACGTTCGGTGCCCCGTGTCTCGGCTCCTCGCAATGGCTCCACCCCGAGTGGGCAACGACACCTGAGCAAGCGATCGGCATCACCTCGAGCGGCCTCTCGTCGCTGGTAGACGCCGCTGGACTGACCTTGAGGGAGACTCACTCAGGCACCTGGAAGAATCGGAATGGCTTCTTCTTTCAGGACGCGCTCGTCTTCGAGCGACCGCTGTAGCCGTCACTCGTAACCGGCTCGCTTCAGCCCGTCTTCGATCCTCGCCAAGTGCACTGGTGCAAGTTCTGGTTTTTTGAGCTTCGCCGGATCGATCTTGGACTGACGATACTCCGGTCGCATTTTGCGATTGTCGGTTCCGGCAAGCATGTTCGGCTCGAACGGCAGGGATAGGTAGTCGCAGATCGCCCGGACCACAGGTTCCGCGTCTTGCAGGAGATCCTCGAAACGCAGCGTGTGCGCCCGCGTTGGTACGGTACACAAATACTCATACACCGTCACGGAGTAGAGCCAACGATCACAAGCAAGTTCGTACGGCTGGCCCGTACGTGCGACCTTCGATTGCACGCACGAGCGGCCATCGCGCAGGACGAAAACGACCGGAACATCTCTCAAGCACTCATCGAAGAAGTACTCGGTCACGTCCTGTCGAGCGTCGGGATTGGCGTCGTTGTGGTCTTCGAGTCCATAGACTTGTTCGGTCGTCACCTTATTGCCGTATCGACGCGGCGCAAACTTAGCTGCCATCGTGTCGCACTGTGATCGGAACGACTCGCAGCGTTCGAACAAGATTCGCTCCGGGCTCGAAGAGCGGTGCTTCTTCCCCATCAACGTGGGGACTGCGAACTCTTCGAATCCCATCTCGACGCCGCTATGAGCGTCCAGAAGTCCGGCGAGAAGGCTGGTTCCTCCACGACCGGCACCGACCAACAAGAAGTCGAGACTCATCGGCATCCGTTTCTTTTCACCGTTGTCCCTTGTCGCCGCATCAACGTCGCCCGCGATGTGCCCATGGTAGCAGAAGCTCTCCCTCGCCTCGCCCGCTTGCCCAGCCATCGGCGGTTGTCGGCCGAGATTCGGTGACAGGGCACTAGTTGTCGACCGCAAGATTTCGAGCGACTAGCGTTCGAAGAATGGCCTCCGCCGCTCGCCGATACCCGGCGCTGCTGCAATGAGTGCCGCTGGGCTGGTAGACGTCTCGCACGCCCTCTTCAACCAACGACTGGAGCGCCAAGTCGATGCGGATCATGGTGCCCGCGTTTCGATCGAGGCGCGGGATGACACTTGAGCAACGATCTCCCGCGGCGACGTAGCGGTCGTAGACTGTGAGCTTGTCTGGAAAGATCAACACTTGGCAACGGGTTCGTCCTGAACGCTCGACTAAAGCTGTCAAACGATCAATTCCTTGGCCTGCCCTACCGACGGCGTTTTTGCCGACTCTTCGCTTGTTGTAGTCATGGACGAAAATCAACGTGGATTCGGGTCGAGCGTTGGAAAACAGGTCCGCTCGCAAGACTGGGATATCGACTGCGTCAGAAGGATTGTGGCCCAAGACGCGCCGGCTCAGCGTATAGCAAAGATACCGTTGCGCCATTCCAATGCGTTGCTGGAATTCGCCATCGCGCTCCCGGCCCACCGACACCAACTCCGATTCCTGTGAATTCATAGCGAGAGGATCGGGAGTCGCGCGGGCACCAAGACGCGCCTCCGGAAGCTGATTCAGCAATCTGCCGAGGCGAGTGACCGAAGCTCGTTCCACCGCTTGATAGATAAACAGTGTCGGGGGCTGGTCGTGGAACATCGGCCACTCGAGCAAGTCGGCCAGCGCGACTCGATCCTGCTCCACCGTGATGACCCGCCAACCGGTCGTCGCAACCAGCCAACTCTGCCAGCCACACCGTTGGTTCTTCGAGAAGGAATCTCCGTAGACGACGACGTCATAGTGACGATCGTAGTCCGAGAGTTGACGACTCCGGACGAACAGTGGCTCGAGAAACTCCTCCTGCATGGCGTTTCGCCCATAGTCGTCCTCGAGATAGCCTCCTACCCGAGTCAGCTCTCCCGTCGACCGATCGATACACGCCGCCAGAATGCCGACCCCGACAATGAGAGGGAGCGCAAGCAGTGCAAAGATCCAGTTGAACACTCGGTACGGTCGCACGCCCGCCTCTTTCAAAATTGGTAGTAGAGGAACTCGCTGAGCTCAGAGGTGTAGATCATCGACAGAACGAACACAGCGACCACGATGAGCGCCCAAAGTGGCGTCGCCCGCCACTGAAGCTGACGATACTTAACCGGGCGAACCTCACCCGGGTACGTCTCCAGGACTGGCCGGTAACGTCCGAGAAGTTGCTGGGTGTTGATCGAGAAGAACGCGAGCAGCGCCGCGATCAACAGCGTGCAGAACTGCGACAGCTCGCCGCGGCTGTAGATCAACCCCTTGACCGGCTCCAAACCGAAGTACGGTGCGAGCGAGGCCGGCGGGTTGACTCCGTTGAGACCGATCATCGATCCAAGAATACTTAGGGCCGAGTCGAATGACTCGGCTCGAAAAAACACCCACCCAACCATGACACCTAACATCGTGACGGCCCGCGCTACGGCTCTCCCCCACCACGTGGACTCACCCTCTCCGAAAAGGCGTCTGCGTAACGCGCCCCAGGCGTGAGTAATGACGAGGTAGAGCCCATGCAGAAATCCCCAAGCGACGAAGGTCCAGGCGGCCCCGTGCCAGAGACCTCCGAGAATCATCGTCGCCATCAGATTCACATACCGACGAGTCGCGCCCTTCTTGTTTCCGCCCAATGAAAAGTATACGTAGTCACGTAAGAAGCGCGACAACGTCACATGCCAACGCCGCCAAAACTCAATGATGTTCGTCGCGCGATAGGGCGAGTTGAAGTTGAGCGGAAGGACGATTCCAAAGAGCCGAGCGAGGCCGATGGCCATGTCGGAGTATCCAGAGAAATCGAAATAGAGTTGCAAGGTGTAGGCGAACGTCCCGATCCACGCTTCCGAGAAGTCGAGCGCCTTTCCGCCGAGCGCCGCGTCGAACATCGGAGTCCCGAGTTGAGCGACCTCGTCGGCGAGCACAACTTTCTTGAACAGACCGAGCAGGAACAGGGTCAACCCCACGGAGATATTCGATGGCCGAAATCGCACACGCTTCGCTCCGAACTGTGGGAGCATCTCCTTGTGGTGCACGATGGGGCCGGCGATCAACTGCGGAAAGAACGTCACGAAGAGACAGTACCTTAGGAAGCTTCGTTCCTTCACCTCGCCGCGGTGGGAGTCCACCAGGTAGGCGACTTGCTGAAACGTGAAGAACGATATAGCCAAAGGCAGGACGATCTTGTCGAGATGCCAACTGCTGCCGAACAGATGATTTGCGTTGGACACAAAGAAGTTGGCGTACTTGAAATAGCCGAGCATTCCCAAATTGAAAACGACTCCCAGTGCCAGAAACACTGAGGAACGGCGACTCGAGAGGCGCAACCCGAGCGCATAGTTGGCTGTGATCGACAGGGCGATCAAACCGAGGTATGCCGGGTTCCACCAGCCGTAGAAAAATAGGGACGATGCGACGAGCCAGGCGATCGGCAACGCACCGCCACGCACGCGACCGAGAAGATAAAACCCGATCACGGCGACAGGCAAAAACAGATAGATGAACGTGTAGCTGTTGAAGAGCATCGTGCCGACCTATGAGAACGGGTTTGTCGGAGAACTATCAGCACTCCGCTGACGAAAGTCAACGGGACCACCGCCGGCTCAACGATTCATCAAGATCGACTCAATCGGCGAAGCTTCCCGACCAACGTGTGCAGATCCCGCCGCTCCGAGGCGGTCAAGCCTCTGAGATAGAGCACGACTCCGAACACGATGGCTCCGGCGAAGAACGCCGCGGCGAGCTCGAGCCAACTGTCGATCGGTACCCACACGCCGATCGGCGCCCAGACGACAGCCCCGGCCAAGGCCGGAGCGAATCCGGGCACCAGGCTGCGCCCGAACCACTCGCCCCACCCGGCTTTCGCGATTCGCAGACCTAGGGGCCACGAGACCATCGGTCGTAGAACCATGACACCGATCCAGCTTCCGAGAACCGCGCCGATGGCTCCCCAGCCGAGTAGAACAAACGTAACGACCAACACCAGTGCCCCGCCTCGATGAATCACTGTTGCGATTGCGACGGGCCGCTCCTTCCCGATGGCGTTGGCGACCATTCCTGTCATCACCATCGCGAACTCAATCAAAGGCATGGTGAGACACAAGAGGAGGGCAAGCTCGACGGACGCGGGAGTCAACGGAGTATTGTGGAGATACAACGCGAGCGTCGGTTCTCTGAGCGAGATGAGCGGCACACAAACGAACGTCGTCGCCCACAACGCGTATCGATTCCCGTTCATAAACGCGGCGCGAATTCGATCGGGTTCGTTTCGCACGTGCATTGCGACGATCGGTGGACTCAACGGGCTCAGTGCTCGAAGAGCGAAGCGCCGAAGAGTCAAGCCCGGAAGAGTCGCCAGGTGGTAAATCGCAACCGCCTGCGCTGAGCCCATGTTGCGCAACAGGATCGGGGTCACGACGAGCAAGATGAGGTCCGCGATGCGACGAACGGCTGTCCACGAGCCAAACCGAATCAGCTCCCGGGCAGTGTTACGGTCAAAGGCGGCACGGCGAACCTTGAGTTCAGGAGCCAGGAACCGCGAAACAGCGATCTTCACGAACAGAAGGATCGTCTCGCTGGCGACCGTAGCCACCACGACCCAGATCACCCGTTGGCTGACTCCAAAAAGGAGGAACAGAAGCAGTACCAGCCGAAACGCCTGCCCCCCCAACTCCATGGCGGAGATCAGCACGAACCGTTGGCGCGCGTACGGACCTAGAGTGAGCGGACCCAATGTAATGCGCACGGCGGTACCGGACACCAGCAAGGCGATCATCCACTGGGCGTCGCCGATCAAATCCCTCGAGCTGAAATCGAGAACGGCTTCGATCTGCCACGTGAGAATCCCGCCTAGAATGAGAACCACTCCGGACGCGGCCGCGAGGTAGGGTGTGATGCTGGAAACGATCGTCGTCACACGACCCGGGTCATCGCTCGCGTACGCTTTGACGACGAAGCGTCCCACTCCTGCAGCAAACGTCATCGAGATGATTGGAACGATCGCGAGCGGCGCCTGCACCAACGGCAAGAGCGCATACTCTTCGAGCGGAACCTCGGACAGAAGGTGCCTCTGCAGCCAGATGAGGACGCCGATGTTGATCGCGTGCGACGAGACAGAGCTGATCGCGCCGATCACAGCCCTCTGACGGCTGATAGGAACTGCAGACTCGGTCATCGACCTTTACGTATTCCCTTGTCTCGAGCGACACTCTCCCGAGGGGCCACACAGCCCCGTCGACGCGACGATAGTCTCTGGCGAGCTCCCCGTCGACCCTACGAATTCGAAGAGCAGAAGAAGGAGTGACGACGCAAACAAACCAGTGGGGGCCGACGGAGTAGCCAATCGGCCAAAAGTCACACCCGTCGACTCTTCCATAGGCCGAGCCGACGCAACCGCTCCCGCAATCCGATACGCCACCGGACGAAACGAAAGCCCGTGGACAGATCTAGCACACGGACGAAGTACCGTTTTTGTCGCTTGATGGCGTAGAGATCATGTCGTCGCGAGAACAAGAAGCGAAACAAGCTCGGGTCGAACCAGCGGTCTTGAACGCCGTTCAGTCGGTCCGCCAGCTCCGCGACCAGCGCCTGCTCTTCATGACGAATCGTTGCGCAGTCGAGCAAGTTCCGGAGTCTCCGGCGCAACCGTCTTCGATTGCGCACCCACGTGCGACCGTCACGAAACGCGTCGTAGTCGGACACCCCCGCCTGGTACGTGATGTTCTGCTCATGTCGGCGATACCGAACCAACGGTTCTCGGACATAGTCGATGCGCCCCAACGAGGCGGCGACAAACGCGATCCAGATGTCGTGAAACGGAAAGTTAGACGGGATGGGAAGAAAGTGATCACACAAAGACGACGGGAACAGCATGGTATTGCCGGACATGCACTCGTACAGCACGAGGTTCACCGCAACGTCCCCCCGAACGAATTGAAGACCGTGCAAGTCACTCAAGGTTCGGTCGAGATCTCGGCCTTCTTCGTCAACGAGTCTCGCATCAGAATAGACGAGCGTGTTGCCGTCCGAGTGATCGAGCAAGACCGCGAGCTTCTCCGGCTCCCAGATGTCGTCTTGATCGCACAACGCAATGTGCGTGCCTCGACACAACCGGATCGCCTTCTCGAAGTTCTTCACGAAACCTAAGTTGGTCTCGTTGACGTGAACTTCAAGAGAGTGGGATTGCTCGTACTCGCGCAGAATCGAAACCGTCGCATCCGAAGAGCCATCGTCGACGGCAATTACGTGAAAGTGCGACCAAGTCTGCGCGAACAAAGAGTCCAACTGCTCACGCAAGTATCGTTCACCGTTGTACGTGGTCAGCGCAATCGAGACCTCGGGCTTCATGGCCCGCACTCGCCGCGAAGCGCTTGGTAGATCCTGCTTGCACCCGGGTACGCACGACAAAATCGCTTCAGACCTGCGGACACATCCACGGTGAGGAGCGCCGGGTCGAGGATGTCGCCCACCCTGACCTCGTTGAGGGGAAGCCCCCAGTCGTCGCGCATTCGGCGTAGCGCTACCGGAAACTGCTGTTCCAACTGCTGAACTTCGAGCACCTGGCAACGGTCACGATTCGCCCGCGCAAAGCGAAGGGTTCGCTCGTTGTAGTTCTTCCACATCCGAATCGCGGCACCGTAACGGAAACGCCGCATGCGGAGCCGGTCTAGAAACCACGCCCACGGATACGGAACCAAGAGCGGCGGATCGCCCCGACCACGAAGAGAGTTCACGACGAGCTCGGGCGCGCGAAAGATGAAGACGAACTTCGCTTCCGGGACCAGGTCGGCCCAGAAATCGAGAAACAACGTCGTTCGGGGATCTTTCCACCCCCACACAGCGACGTCGGATCGCAGACCGACGAGTTCACCCGCGCGAGCGACCTGCCGCTCATCAAGCGTAAACTGATCGCTGGCTCGCGCGGAGTAGAGTAGCCCGCTGCCGTGGCTCGCGAGAACCTCGTCGTGGAGTTCCTGGAAATCGAGATCCTCGAAGTGCCCCTTGGCGTTGGTGTCCGATGCCGGCTGTAGCCGTTCCCCTACAAACAGCCCCGCCCCCTGCATCAGGTTAGCGAGCAGCGAGGTTCCGGAGCGGTGCATACCGGCGACGATGACGGGAATCCCCATTCTCGGCTCTCATGTTCTCGGGGGAGGTAAACGCGCGGACCGAACGCTGCGGCGATCATAGCAAAAGGTGCTCGGCCATGTCACATCAGGACCGGCCGTGAGAAATCACACGATTGGTTCTCTCTAGAACTGGAAGTAGACGAACGGCTCGACCAGGGGTGCGCTGAACAGCAAAGACAGTTCGGCACAAGCGCCGTAACCAATAGCAAACGATCCATTGGGAATAGCACGCCACCACAACGGTTTGAAGTCTCGGTACAGGGCCCAGTGACAGACTCCCAACACCGCCACGATCGGTAGCCACACACTGCTCAGTGAAGCGTCTCCGTAGGAGTGAAACGTCAGAGCTCCAACAAGAATTTCGCATGCCGAGGCGAGGTCCGGCGCCCGAAAGAAGATCAGTGACAACAGGAACAAGGTAAACGTGATCGGTACCCCGATGACCGCTTCGAACGTCGTCTCTTGATCACCGCGCCTTCGTCTCCACAGGACGCTACCCGACAGCAGCACGCCGTGAATAACTCCGAAGATGACCCAGGTCCAACCAGCTCCGTGCCATAGGCCGCTCAAGACCATCGTGATCATGAGATTGCGGATAATCATCGGGACCGAGACTCGGCTCCCCCCGAGCGAAATGAACACGTAGTCGCGCAGCCACGCCGACAGACTGATGTGCCACCGACGCCAGAAGTCGGTGATGTTCGTCGACAGCAGCGGGCTGTGAAAATTCCTCCCCAGGCGGTAACCGAGTAGTCCGGCGGTGGCGAGAGCCATGTCCGAGTATCCAGAGAAGTCGACGTAGACTTGGACGGTGAAGAGAAGCAGTGCCAGCCATGCGGCTCCCGTGTCGTACGAGAGGTAGTCCGCGTAGTAGAGGTCGACCACGGGAGCTAGAGTGTCGCCGACGACCGACTTCTTGAAATAGCCGATCAGAAACAAGACCAGACAGCCCTTGATATCGACAGACTTCAGGCTGACGGGGACAACGAGCTGCGGTAGGAAGTTTCGTGCCCGGACAATCGGCCCCGCCACGAGTTGCGGGAAGAACGAAACGAACAACATCATGTCGAGCAACGACTTCGCTGGCTCGAGCTGTCGACGATAAATATCGATCGTGTAGCTGAGCGTCTGAAAAGTATAGAAGCTGATTCCGACGGGCAAGACGATATTGAGCGTCGTCCAATTCGCCTGCAGCCCCACCATCTGAAGGAAGTCCACCGACGACGCCATGAAGAAGTTGAAGTACTTGAAGACTGCGAGCAGTCCAAGGTTTGCGACGAGACTGACCATGAGCCAACGTCGTCTTTTCAGCTGATCCTCGTTGGCATGAATTCGTCTAGCCACGGTGAAATCGAGAAGCGTCGAGCAAAGAATGAGAAAGCAGAACCGCCAGTCCCAAGCTCCGTAGAACGCGTAGCTCGCGATCAGCAGGAAGATCTTGCGATTGCGGTGCGAGGGCAGCAACCAGTGCACGCAAAAGACCGTAAGGAAGAAAAGTAGAAAGCGAACCTCAGTGAAGATCACCTAGTTGCCCTCAACCGAAATGTCACCGCGGTCGATAAGGTCGGCGAACTTCTGCGCCAACGTCGCCGTCACCGCCCGGGCCCCGAGTTCGTTCAGATGTCCGAGGTCGAACTGCAACTCTGGAGCGTAGAACTCTGGATGGCGATCGGGGTGACCGAGGTCAATCAAGTGGCGGATCGCACCGCGTCGCTTCGCTTCGCGCACGTAGTTTCGGGAGCCGTGTGATGACCCGGGCATGATGAGAAACACCGGGACGACGCCGGCCGCTTCGACGCGGGCTTGCATCCGAGTAACAATTTCGACACCGAGTTCTGATGAGCCGACACCGTCACGGATCGCTTTCCTCAAGTTCTCGACGGCCTCGAAGAAGGCGGGAAGCGAACTCAAGTAATCAGAGCGCCGACCCTCGAGCCGTCCCCTAAACTCGGCGTCGGTTGTCATCGCGTCATCGAGACTCCGGTACCCTCGTGTCCCGGAGGCAAGCTCGTGAGATGCCAGTTGAATGTCTTCGCCCACGGCGGTCCCCAAGAGCTGGCTGCGAGCCGTACCAAGGTTGAACGTGTGGTGAAGAAACGCCATCCAGTGGCGGGAGATCGTCAGCGCCTTGTCGGCGAGCGTGTCGTCCATCTCGAGGATCCCGCGACTCGTTGCGATGGTCGCTTCGAACGTGTGCCATTGAACGGCGCGAGGAGTCTTCACTTCGCGATCGCTTCCGGACAGATGTACTGACTCGGGAGCGATGAAGACAAACCGCAACTTCGGCAATTTTAGCTCTAGGAGTTCGTCGAGATAGTGCTGTTGTTCGAACGTGAACATCGCCGGAAGAGCAGTGTTAAACGAGCGCGTTGCGAGCCCTCGCTCAGCCATACCTGCGTCGAACACTTCAGGGGAAACGTGTCGAATCACGCGGCTCGCCCCGAGAAACAACGTGTCTGTCTCTCGGTCCGACTGGACGAGGGATAGTTTCTGGCCCAGCGGAGGTCGCTCTGCCGGGGGGAAGACCAGGTTCGCGAGTTGCGAGACCACAAGCATGCTGGCCAACGTGAGCACACAGTACAGCGCGACGCGCCATCCAACGAGACCCCGGGCTGCTCCCGGACGTGGGTCTTCGCCGTCGCTAGTCACCAGACAATCGGGATGCACGACTTGCCCTCGACTTGGAAAAACGCTTCGTGGATGGAAAAACCGTGTTGGCTGACGGAGCCGCACGCTAGCAGAACGCGACGGCCCGTGCCAGGTGGATTGAGTTCGGCCAAGCGCCGATCACTCTTCTAGCCGGACGACGGTTCAAGAATTGAACGGCTTCTCCGTTACTCAACAGCGAGGAAGACGAACGATGGCGACTTGAGAACGACGCGCTCAGCCGTGAACCCGAACTCTTTGGCGACTCGACGTGCCTCGGCTCTAACCGCTGGAATGTCTCTAACGACGATCGTATCTTGCCCGGGCCGTAGCGTCTTCAGCCTGCCGACCGGAATGAGCTGAGCCCCTTCCGAACCGCGCCAGATTTGATCGCAATACAACCTGGGAACTGGAGACGTCCACCAACCGCGCGGTCCGCTCCATGATCTTCGAAGGATGACGACGCGCCCTGTGACCTTCTGGATTGCTGCGATGTCTTCGCTCGTTCCAAAGGTCGTCTCCGTCGCTCTATTGTGAAGGAGCGGAGTGTCCGACGTCCAAAGCAAGATGACCAAAACGAAGAAGAGTACGTGGCTCACCGTCGTGCTGAGCCACTTTCTTACGTCGCAGCCTCGAAGGACGGCCACCAGGATCAGGACAATTGCCGGGGCGTAGAACCAGTGAGCATAGAAGTGGACGTACACATGGCTTCGAAAAACCAAAGTCCATAGCGACTGTATCAACAGGAAGGCGAGACCGAAGTAGGCAAGGCGACTGCGCAGGAACTCGCGAGAGATGACGAGCCGCACCACCAAGAAGGAGTGTCAGGACACATGTCGTCACGCCGAAACACTCGGCCGCTGCCTCGACCAGTCTGCTCGCGAGCTCCACTCCCGAGAAGCTGTCGGTATGCTCCCCGATGCGACTAGCAATCTTCTCGGCGATTCGCTCACTCGTGTAGCCAAGGACTCGGCTCTGGAACACATACGCGGTGACGACGCTTCCTAGACCACCAACGCTGTCCACACTGCCAGCCGGCCATGCTCGTTTCGGTGTAGGAACAGATACACGACAAGAGCAACCGCGAAGAGATAGGGCATGAAATCGGCCTGGAACATCAAGAAGACCGCGGTCAAGAACGCCGCGATCCCCCACTTTCGGTCCACGAATTTCAATGCCAGGAGCACCGCCAACATGGACGCCTCGGCTACGGACTCATACTTCCAGACGTCCACGAACGCATACTTGAGTGGGAAGCACACGTACAGCGTCATGACTATTGCTGTCAGGGAGAGCCGCGGAATCTCAGTCACAACGATGACAAACAGCAGAACAGTACTGAGCAGCGAAAGACAGAGTGCGAAGGAACGCATCGTGATGACGGAGTGACCAAACAACTTCGTGAAGATCCTCAGGCAGGTCGGTCCAAGTACGCCGTGCGAGCCATTGTGAAAGACTCCGTCGACTTCCCCCTGCTTGTACCGGTACCGAGACTGGCCGAAGAACTTCGCCGGTTCTGAAATCGTGGCGTCGTTGCTGTGAGTGGCGCGGTGTAGAAGTGCCGCGTTGTCGTAGGTCGTGTGAACCCGACCATCGATCAGCGGCTCCGACAATCTCGGCAGCGCAAAACACAGCTGTAGGGTTACTACACCGAGCAAGACTAACGCTCGAAGCAGCCATGGACTCCTCGTAGTCGCCACCAGTCGACCTCCCATATGCTGTCAGACGTTAACACGAATCCTTGCCGTCTTCCGCAGTTTCACGTCAGCCGGCGTGCAACGTCGAGAATATCGGGGAGTCGCTCGTCCTTCTGCTGTTCGTAAAGTTCGAGATCCGCTTGGTTGTGACGAGCGATGAGTGCAGTCATCTCTGGGTCCATCTCCGTCACGGACGGGCGTTTCGGAGTCACGCGTTCACGGGAGACGTCGCAATGACGCCACCCCAGCTCCTGCCCGAAGTACTGAATACTCTCGCGAAGATGCGACTGAAACCCGACCAGGAAGCTGTCCGACAATCGCGACTGCGCCCTGTCGATAGCGTGCCCCAATTGCTGTTCGCTGGGAATCATGGGAAATTCTTCGGGACTGATTCGATAGAGAAGGCTTCGAACGTGGTGCTAGGTGTGGCGAATGCTCTTCGATCACCCTTGAACCGTCAAGATCTCGTGTGCGGGGCAGTGAAAGCATCGGACGTGGGTCGGCCGCGCATCGCGTCGACGGTGACTACACTAGCGACTCAGTTTCTCCGGAGCCAGCGATGGAGTGTTGTATCGTGGCACGCGCACGCGGTATTGTGACGTTGCTACCGACGTGCGGTGAGGTTTCGGATCTCGATCACTCGTCGGCAGTTCGATTCTCGCCTTGAACCGAGCCCTACGCCGCGAACGGAACGCCACCGTCGATGACGACAACTCTTGACTCCCGGCCCCAGACCCTGGCCTGGAAGCTACTTCGACTGCAACGACGCTGCTTTCGAGTTCCGCTCCTCCTGCGAAAAGCTCGGTTGCGGTGGTGGCTGGTCTACGGTCCGGCTCGCTGCGGTACGACGCTCATGCATCAGCTGATCGCGGGTCACGCTCGAATCAACGTCGGGGACTGGGGGCTAAGACACTGCCTTCAACACCCTATGGACCGGCCGGGAGTCACGTTCGATCGACGTCGGTTTGATCGGGACGTTTCGAGAAACGTCCTCGTCAACGCGCCGCCTGGTGGGGGGCGCGCCATCGATGTCGCCTTCAAGCAGGCGAACCTTCACTGGGACGAATATCAGGCGCTCGTGCGTCTCTGGGGCGAACCCGAGCGAAAGATCTTCTGCTATCGCGATCCGGCTAGCTTCATGGCGTCGGCAGTGAAGAAATTCCCCGATACTCCCCGGGAAGATCTGCAAGAGAGAAACTACATCGGGACGATCGAGCGTCTCTCCAGGATCGGTGGAGACGCGTTCGAGTACCGCGACGGACTGAGCCTCGACGACTACGAGCGACTACTTCAACCGCTCGGCCTTCCTGCGAACCCGCCGGAGTTTCGCTACACCGGCCACGAGGCGCCGGACCTCGTAACGGACGCCATGTGGAAGTCGTATGAGAGTTTGAAGTGACGAAGAGTGGCGTGACTACGATCTCGTAGACAAGACTCCGGCCTATCCAGAAAGCTCTGGGACTACCTTCGGAGCCTCGACGCTAACTGAGGAGTCTCACTGGAGAGGGCTAGGTTCGGACTGTAGTGCGGATCCGATTCCAACAGAGTGCCCCAACGCTTCACCATCAACCCGACCTCGCGTGTGTAGGCGCGATCGGCCGCCCCCACGCGCGCTCCGCGGCTCACCTGTTCGTGGTGGTCGAGCACGGCGTGCGGTGTCCATAGGTTGCGATACCCCGCGTCGCGAAGTCGTAGGCAGAGGTCGACATCGTTGAAGCACACGGCGAACCGCTCGTCGAAGCCTCCCACCTCCTCGAACCGATCCCGCTTCATCACCACGCACGCTGCGGTGACGGCGGAGTACTCTTGCAAGTAAGAGAGCCGCCAGTTATGCGTGATCGTCGCTTCGTCGGCAAATCGGTGCACGTGGCCGGCGAGACCGAGACCGCCCATTCCGATCACGATTCCCGCGTGTTGAACATCCCCGCGTGGATACTTGAGCAGAGCTCCGACGGCGCCGACACCTGGTCGCAGCGCGTGCTCCACCATGGCGTCGAGCCAGCCGTCCGTTGTCACCGTGGTATCGTCGTTGAGAAAACACAACACGTCGCCGGTCGCGGCTCGCGCGCCGTAGTTGTTCAACTCGCTGAAATTGAACGGAATCGAGTGCTGAACGACTCGAGTACGGTCCGTTCTCTCTTGTTCGGACAGGAGCTGGAGCGTTTCCTCGTCCGTCGAACCGTTGTCGACGATCACAGCTTCCCAAGCGGGATACGTCGTGCCGCGGAGGCTCTGTAGACAGGGCCCCAGGTGGTGGGCACGATCGCGCGTTGGGATGATGATCGAGACCATCGGAGCGGGTTCCGGGAGCGGGAAGTGAATACGAGTTCCGATCCAGCTCGGCGTCGTTCCCTCGCGTTGTTCCACCAACTCGCGGATCCACATGCGACGGTCGCTGGTCGCCGGAATCGATAGTGGTTTACTGGGCTGATGGAAGAGAACGGACGGGACTCGTCCGATGGAATCGTCAGGGTGCCGAGCGAGGATTCGCGTCGTGATTTCTTCCGAAGTGGGCAGGGGTTGATCGTCACCGACGGCCGCCAAGAACGCGTCGACGCGGTACGCGCAGGATCGGCTGATGTAGTCGTACTCCAGAAACGCGTCCGGGCTCCAAGTTGGCTTGAAGTCAGGCGAGGTGCGGTTTCCGCGTGAATCGAGGACATCCTCGTCGGAGTACGCCAGCACCCACGAGGGTTCTCGGGCGAGGGCGTCACCCAATGCGTAGAGCGCGTGGTCGGCGAGTACTTGCCCGGATTCGAGGACGACGACAAACGCTCCTTCGACCTGGATCGCTGGGCCTCGCGTGAGTCGAGCGCCGAGCGTCGATAGGACGGGGTGGTCGAATGCCCCGTCGTCCTGCGTCAGGTGCAGACGCCACTCACCGCGAAGTTGTCTCGTCAACGAATCGATCGTTCGATGGGCGTCCCCGCGACCGGGCCGGAGGACGACGCACGCTTCGGGCTGCGCGTCCAGAGCGTGGATCGATTGGCGCGTGCCATCAGAGAGGGTGTCGTTTGCATCGATCCACGCTGCGTAACTCCCGTGGAAGGGAGCGTGACGCGCCGCCCGGCGCGCAGCCCGTCCGCGCGCGGTGGGCCAGCGAAGTGCCTTGCGCAACCAGTTCGCGAAGCGGTCACCGGGCATTGTTCGTCCACCGGCTCGACAACTCTCGTAGCTCTGCGGTGACCGCTTCGACGCCAGGATGTCGGGCGCAGGCTAGAGTCAGGTCCGCGGCTGGAGATGTGTGGAGCAACTTTCCGTCGAGCACTGACTCGACGTTGACCTCGGCTACCGGAAGTCCCCAGGATTCACGCATGTGATCGATCAGAGCGGGAAGTTGCTCTTCCACTTTCTCGAGTTCGACCACGCACGCTCGATCGGGGTTTGCTTTCGCGAACTTGACTAGCGCCGCGTTGTAGCGGCGCCACGTTTCGATGGCACGCCCGCGTCGAAAGAGCTGGAATCCGAGCCAGTTGAGAACGCGAGCGCCGGGGAAGCAGTACCGCAACAACGGATCACGGCGTCGCCGCAGAGAATCGACGACTTGCTCGGCTGATCGATAGATGAAGATGATTCGCGCGCTGGGCACGACCTCCGCCCAGAAGTCCAGGAAGAGAACCGTGCGAGGATCCTTCCAGCCCCAGAGCTCTGGCTCGTGCCGAGCGTCGATGATCTGCTGGGCCCGCGTTCGGTGCGTCTCACCGAGCCCGAAGCCTCCCCGTGGCTCCAGATCGTACAGCGAACGTGGATCGAGCTGATCGATGATGGACTGATGAAACTCTTGGAAGTCGAGGTCTTCGAAGTAGCCCTTTTGATTGAACTCGGTCGCCTCCATGAGGCGATCGCCGACGACGATTCCGGCTTCGCTGAGGAGGTTCGCCAAGAGTGACGTTCCCGAACGGTGCATCCCTGTGATAATGATCGCGGTGCCCATGGCCGCAGAGTCTAGTGTTCTGGCCCCCGAATTCGAGGCGAATCTCGAGGGCTCTCTCGGCTCTCGCCGCATCTTCCATGAGAGCGTGGCGGCACCCCCGCGATCGAACAGCGTTAACGATTCGCGGCTGATCCACAGAGTGTTCGTCCCGGGCACCCCAAAACCCATTGTGGTGAGAGAACCGATCCCCACCACGACGACTCCGGCGATCATTCCGAATCGACTGAGCGGCCGCAAACGACTAGAGGCCCGGCCTATTCATCAGGCGAAGCCGCGCAGGCTGCGCTTCCCGCGAATCTCTGCGTTACTCCTTCTTGCTGTGGTCCGTCGTTGAAGATATCCGCAAGCACCCGGCTAAACCGTCGACCGGCAACACCACACCCAAACTACCCATAGCCTCCTGTGGAAACGAGTTGCGAGATCCTCCGGAGCAGACACGACCGTTCCTCCACGCCGGGGCGCGGCGCCCACGCAAACCCTGCGGAAGATTGAGGCGGATCTTGACCCGCTGATCCTACGCTTTGCGGCTGAGGGGTGCCGCCTCGTTGTCGAGGCACCACCCCCTATCCAAGGAGGATCCTGTGTCACGACTCCTGGGCGCGCTCACGCTCTCCCTCGTCCTTGTTCCGATCGCTTCCTCGGTCTCGTCCGCCGACTGGATGTTCAAACGCGGCGACTGTAACTCTGACGGGCAGTTCGATACTGCCGACGCGGTGACGCTGCTCGAGCGCATCTTCGCCGCCGCTCCCGCGGGCGCGTGCGACGACGCCTGCGACGCCAACGACGACGGCTCGCTCAATCTCGCCGACGCGATCGCCATGCTCGCGGCGCTCTTCGAAGGAACGACCCAACCCCCGACGCCCTACTTCACGTGCGGTACCGACCCCACGGACGACGCGCTCGGCTGTGACGGTCCGCTCACTGACTGTCCACCGGCGGTAGCGACCGACGTCGCCGAGCCGCCGCGCCCCACCACCTCGAACCCGTCGAACACACGACGACCGACTCCCGATCGACCCGGCGAAGACAACAACGTCGCGGGGCGCGGAGTGCACCCCTACTCCGGCGAGTTCGTACACGACGAGGAAGACCTGCGGATACGTGGACGCGGCATGGACTTCGTGTGGAAACGCACCTACCGATCCCGCACCGACACCAGCGGACACATCGGCCACGGCTGGGAGTTTTCGTACGCGATCTCCGCGCAACCGGTCGCTGGAGGCGTGATCATTGCCGACGGTACCGGTCGTCGCGACTTCTTCGTAGAGACGACGCCCGGTGTGTTCGAGCGCGACGGCTTCTTCCAAGTCGGATCGTACAATGCAGACGGCGCATTCATCGTCGACTTTGCCGACCACGGACGGTGGACGTTTGTCGACGGCGGCGCGGCCGTGGGAAAGATCGAAGAGATCCGCGATCGTAACGGCAACAGCATCACATTCGCCTACGACGGAACCGGGCGTTTGCAGACCATCACGGACACCCTCAGCCGAACGGTCGCCATCGGTTACGACGCCGATGACCGCATTACGGACGTCACCGACTTCACGGGACGGACTGTTTCCTACCAGTACTACACAGACCCCGACACCGACGGCGCCGAAGGCGATCTCAAGTCCCGCACCACGCCGTCGGTCGTGGGGACCAGTACCGGCAACGACTTCCCGCTCGGTAAGACAACGACCTACACCTACTCGACCGGGTTCGCGAACGACGTCCTCAACCACAACCTGCTGTCCATCACCGACGGCAAGGGGCAGACGTTCCTGACCAACACCTACGGAACAAGTGGCGACGAAGAAGACCGGCTGGTCGAACAGTTCATCGGCGGCCACTCCATTCAATTTCACGCTACCACCGACACGGGCCTCCCGGGTGCGACCGTCATGGCAGTGATCAACGACCGCCTCGGCCGCGTCACCGAACACTTCTACGACGCCGAGAACCGCTGCCTCATGACGCGCCGCTACACGGGGTTCGCCAGTCCCACCGTCGCTACCACAACCACTCTGAATCGGCCGAGCGGCGCTCTGCGAACGGGCGATCCGGCCTTCTTCGAGACTCGGTACTCGTGGAACGCCGATGCGCAGCTCACCGAAGTCATTCACGCGGGCGGCAACGCCACCACCTACGAGCGCCAACTCGCCATCGACCCGGCCGCGTCTCGCTTCGAACGCGCGAACATTCGCGCTCGCCACGAGAAACCGACCCCGACGACACCTCTCACAGATCCGTCGGTGATCACCGACAGCTTCGACTACCTCCCCGGCTTCGGAGGGTGGACCGCGACGGACTTCGTCACACTGCACACCGATCCGTGCGACAACACCACGACTCACGACTACGACGCGTTCGGCAACCTGCTACACACGGTGCACGCCATCACCGGAGTCGAAGTCGAGCGCGAGTACAACGCGTTCGGGCAGCTGATCACGCTCTGGCACCCCGACCCCGACCACACCGACGGAGCCGACGGCGTCCCGCGGCGGCGTGATGACTTCGTCTACTACGTCAGTGGACCGCAGGCCGGCTACCTGCAGAACGAGATCGTCGACGTCGAGAACTTCGCATTGACGACGGCCTACGGCTACGACGCGTTCGGAAACGTGGTCCAAACCACCGATCCGAACGGGCACACCACCACTCGCGAGTACAACCAACTCGACCAACTCGTTCGCGAAACCGACCCGACGATATCGGGCATTCCGCCGTACCGACGCAGCTACTTCTACGACGCCAACGACAATTTGGTGCGAATCGACACCCGCAACGTCAATTGGAACGGCGCGCTCTCTCTCAACCAACAACTCTCGGAGATTCGCGACTACGACTTGCTCAATCGCTTGGTGCTTCGCTGCCGTGAAGCCGGCAACGCGATCCTGTCGAGTTCGCAACTCGACTGTAGCGGGCTGGGTGCACCGGACTTCGTACGCACCGGATACGAGTACGACGCCAACGATCAACTGATCCGCACCTCGTTCGGCGAAGCGATGAACGGCAACCAGCCCGACAACCTTCGCACCTCGGTTTACGACGAACGCGGGTTGGTGTTTCGCGAAACACGAAGCCAAGACGCATCAGCCTCGACCACGGAGTACGACTACGACGGAAACGGCAACCTCGTCCGCCAAGTGGTCGGCACCGAAGCGGCCGGCCACGAAACGACGTACACCGTCGACTTCCTGGGCCGGGTGATCGCTATTCAAGACCCCATGGGTAACGTCGAATCCATGGAGTACGACCCGTGCAGCAACGTTGTGCACCGTCAGATCGACGGTGAGCTAACCGACGTGCTCGGCAGCATCGGCAACGTGCGACTGTTCGAGGAAGCGTTCTCTTACGACGCCCTTCACCGCCGAGTCGCCCACGACGTGCAGTTCTTCGACCCGGCCACGCAGAGTCCGCTGACCGACGGTCTCTCGTCGACGCAGTTCCTCTACGACGGGGTGTCTCAGCTCGAAAAGATCGTCGACGACAACGGACACACCACGGAGTATCTGTACGACTCAAGCCACCGTCGACAGGCGACCATCGACCCGCTGGGCAACTGGACGCTCCACACCTTCGACCAAAACTCCAACGTAGTCGTAACGCTGCGGCAAGACTACGCGACGCTCGGTGGTGTCGCCCCGCAAGCGTTCACAGACACGTACACGTACGACGCACTCGATCGCCGCGTAACGCACACCGACAACCTCGGCCAGACGACGACCGCGTACTACGACTCGCGCGGCAACGTCCAGCGCACCGTCGACCGGCTGGGCAATGTCATTATGAACACCTTCGACGGGCTGAGTCGCAACACCGCCGTCGCGCGCACGCTCACCGACACCGGCGACGGCTCCGGACTGGGCATAGACACCGTGACGACGTTCACCGACTGGGACGCGTCGTCGCGCATCGTCGCCCGGACGGATGACGCGGGGAACTCGACCGAGTACAGCTACGACCCGCTCGATCGTCGAACCATTACCACGTTCGCCGACGGGACTACGGAATCCGCCAGCTACGACGTGTACGGCAACGTCGTGGCAGAGGTCGACGCCAACGGCTCCGTCATCGCGCAGACCTACGATCTGCTGAACCGGCTGACGTTTCGGGAGATCGCCCCGGGTCCGGGAGTTTCGGATCAAACCACATTCGAACAGTACGAGTACGACGGGCTGTCTCGCGTCGTCTACGCCGAGAACGACGAGGTAACAGTGGTGCGTACCCACGACTCACTGTCGCACCAAACCAGCGAGACCACCCTGCCTCTCGGCGTCACCGTTTCCCGCGCCCACGACGGGGTCGGCAACGTGACGACGCTCAGCTATCCAGGTGGCGAAGTGATCGCCTCGACCTACGACGGACTGCGTCGCCATGTTTCGCTGACGCGCGCCGGCGCTTCGCTGGCCGACTACTTCTACCTCGGTGACCGGGTGCTGCGACGCGACAACGGCAACCCGACCCGCTTCGACGTGGCGTACGACGGACTCGGTCGCCCCGTCGAGACCAAGCTGTCGCGTTCGGTCGGCATCCCATGGGTTCTCGATCGACGCACCTACCAGTGGGACGCCATGAGTAACAAGACCGAGCGCCTCGAGGTCACCCCAGGAGGACTCGGCTACCAGAACACGTACGAGTACGACTCGCTCTACCGACTCACCCGAGCGCGAGTGCTCGCCGTCACCGGAGCGTTGCTGCGCGATAGCCAGTACCAACTCGACGGGGTCGGCAACCGCGTCTCAGTCGACGACGGTGGCTGTCCGGGACTGTACGTCATGTCGAGCGATAGTCCGCCGAGTGACGCCGTCATGAACCAGTACACGGAGACGTCGTGCGGCGACGCCGAGTACGACGACGCGGGTAACCGAACCGTGTTGGCCGGGGTCACGACCGAGTTCGACTATCGCAACCGATTGGTACGCTACTCCCCCGGCGCGTCGCCACCAGTCATCTTCGTCTACGATCCTTTCGGTCGACGTGTGGCCAAAGGCAGTGACAGTGGCGGTTCCTTTCAAGCCGAAGAGCAGTACGTCTACGACGACTGGCAGTTGATCGAACTGCGTGAAGACACCGGCTTGTTGATTCGAAGCTACGTGTACGGCAACGGGATCGACGAGATCCTCGCCTTCATCGATCCCGGTTTCAGTCCGTACTATTTCCACTCGGACGACATGGGCAACATCATGGCGATCGGCACCCCGGCGGGCTCCGTCGTCGAGCGGTACGACTACGACGACTACGGTACACCGACGATTTACGACGCGTCGTGGTCGCCGCTCTTTTCGTCGGAGTTCGCCAACGTCCATCTCTTCAACGGACACCGGTACTTCGAAGAGCTCGGCTTGTACGACTACCGCCACCGCCTGCTCGATCCGAACGTCGGCCGATTCATCTCGCGCGATCCGATTGGGATTTGGGGTGACACGACCAACATGGGTAACGGTTCTAGCTACGTGAACAACAACCCGTGGACCCACACCGATCCGCTCGGCCTTTTCAACCCACAGCCGGAACCGCCCGCGTCGTCGATGTTCGACCCCATGGGATCGCTCGCGACCATGGGACCGCTCGCGACCCTACCGGCGCTCGGCTTCAATCCCGCACCGCCGCCACCGGCGAGCGGATTTGCGGCGGGGGTCGGATCGCCGACCATCATCTCCGCAGTTGGGTTCAACCCCGCCCCACCCCCGCCGACGGGAGTGGTCGCCGAAGCCGTTCCCCCCACTGTGATCTCGCCGGTCGGGTTCAACCCGGCCCCGCCACCGCCCACCGGAGTCATGGCCGGATCGGCGTCCGCCGCCGGATTCTTGCCGGGTGGGTACTCACCGGTAGCCAGCCCGACGCTTCCGCTTCCGCCACCGAGACGGAGCTCACCATTCGTCGACCCGCTCGTGGCGTACGGCTTCAATCCACAGCCCGAGCCGCCGCCCGGACTCTCGGCGCAGTTCGTCGACCCACTCACCATGCGCGGCTTCAACCCTCAGCCTGAGCCGCCCGGCCAAGTCTCAGGGTTCGTGGATCCACTGACCATGCGTGGCTTCAATCCTCAACCCGAACCGCCGGCCACGTTCGCAGGATTTGTGGATCCATTGACCATGCGCGGGTTCAACCCGCAACCGGAGCCACCCGCCGACGGAATGGTCGGGTTCTGATCCACGGCGACGCAGTTGCGCAAGGCGGTGGTCGGCAACAGACGAGCCGATCACCGTTCTTTGCAACGACCCCCGAGCGAAGCCGGCGAAACTATCCATGTGCAAGTAGCGAGGTGACGGTCGTTGTCACGTGGTCGTTTCGATCCAGTCGAAACGCCCAGCCCGATCTCAGAGAACTCCTCGATCGTCATTCGTGTTGGCCACCACCGGCTTTGCATAGCGGCGTCTCGAAATTGCGTGTGTCGAACACAAAATTGCAGGATCATCCGAGTCATGAACGCCGGGGGGCCGTTCGAATAGAAAGAGTTCTATCCATGACTCGAGATGGCAATTCCAAAACGGTGCGAACCAAGGCTGGAACAACGTCGAGATTCGACTGGCTCCGGTTCAGTGCAATCACACTTGCGCTGATCGTCGCCGGTAACACTGCGGATGCTCAAACGGATCCGATCACGTTCTTCGGAGTCGAAGTGCCTGGCGACAACTTCGTGTGGTGCATCGATCGTGGCGGCAGCATGTCGGGGGAGGGTCTGTACGACGACCTACGGGCGGAACTGACAGATACACTGTTGCAACTCGACGGCAGCAATGAGTTCGGCCTCGTCATGATCAACGGATCAGCGTTGGTTACATTTCCACTGCAGCCAGCCCTGCCGAGCACGGTGACCAGCGCAATCATGGCGATAGATAGCATCCCTCCGGCTATCCTCACCGACACCGTCCCCACAGTGAATACGGCCGCCTGGTTAATCGAGTCGTCCGGGCTTCCAGCGTCGATCGTTCTCGTGGGAGACGGGGAACTCACGACGTTTCCGTATGCTCCGCCGTACGCAGTGATCGACCAGATTCTTTCCGTGATACCGGCCGGTATCCCAATCCATACCTACTGCCTCACGCTCGACCCGTTCGCGTGCGACTTCTACGAGGCGCTCTCCTTAGCAACCGGTGGCATCGCGCTCACCCCGCCGCCGATCCAAAACACGATTCTTCGGGGAGACAGTAACGGCGACGGAGTCGTCAATATCGCCGACCCTATTTACTCGTTGGCGTACAAGTTCATCCCCGGTAGCCCCGCCCCGCCGTGCGCCGACGCCGCAGACGCCGACGATAACGGCGCGCTCGAGGTCACCGACGCCGTGGTCGTTTTCTCCGCGCTTTTCACGGACGGCTTTCTGCCCCCGCCCGGCACCACGTGCGGACCCGATACCACGATAGATCTCCTCGACTGCGCGTTTCAAAACTGCCCGTAGCCTGATCGCCGAGGCGCCGTTGGACAATCGGCGACCTCGCAACCGATCACTCGACTTCGCAACGGTCTAGCGTGCGTCCGCGCGACCACGCTCGTACCGGAGCGATGCCGCGATGCCGATCAACTCCCCGATGGTTCTTGATTGTCAGCGTGGCGTTGGCCGTATGCGTGAGTCGTGGAACCGGGCACGACGAAATCCCAATGTCGTCACGGCTGAGTGGCCGGGTCGAATACGGAGATACGGAAATCGCCCGGCGTTTGTGCGCCGGGCGACTGTCGAGCGTCGGTGGACGCTTCGTTCGAAACGAACTCTGCGAGGAACTCAGTTCCGGGTGCGCTCGACCGGCGGGAAGATTCCGTCCTTCGCGCGATCGTAGGCTACTTCGCCGGCCACGATGGCGATCTCGACGAAGGTTCGGTAGTCGAGCGGCGGGCCGTCGAGGATGAGCAGGTCGGCGTCTTTGCCTATTTCGATGCTGCCGATGCGATCCGCGAGACCGAGCATTCGTGCTGGAACTATGGTCAACGCTTCAAGCGCGGTTTTCTCGCTGGCGCCGCCTCGGACGGCGAAAGCCGCTTCGAGGGGTAGACTGGTCAAGTCTCGACCCGCGATACCATCCATGCTGACGGCGCTGCGAAGGGCGGCGACGGCAAACGAAACCCCGGACTGCTCGAACACGCCGGTGGATTCGATCGAGCTGCCGGAGGTTTCCTCGCGACCGGGTTGCGGCTCGCGCCGGTTGCGCGGCGTATAGATGACGGGCACCTTCGCCTCACCGAGTTCTGCGGCGACCACCCAACCTTCGACCACCCCGTCGAGAACCAAGTCGTAGCCGAGTTCTTTCGAGAGCGTGATCATGTCGCGGATTTCGTCGACGGTGTTCGCTTGGATGCGCAGCGAGACTTCGCGTTTCAGCAAGCGCTCGAGGTCGGCGTCGCTCGCCCCGCCTCCACCGCGTCGGCCACCACCGCCACGTCGGCCGCCACGCGCACCGCGACCGCCACGATCGCCGCTCGACGCTTCACTCTCTGGATTGGTCGCGGCCAGCTCGCGCGCCTTCAGGCTGTCGCGAACACGAGTGAGGTCGGTGCGCCACTTGTAGCGACTCTCGGCTGAAGTGAGAGCACCCGCGGCCAAGGTGTAGAACGCGTTCTCTTTGACGAGCATCGGATCGAGTCGACCGTAGCTCATCTTCAACACGGCGTGACGTTGCGGGGTCGCCGCGGCCGGTGCGGCCGGGCCGATGGGTTGCGTCGGAAGGATCGGAAGATCGCAGCACGGACACAGCTTACTGTCGTCCAATTCGTAGATCAGCCCTTCCTCTTCGAGGATGACCTGTATGTCTGGCTCGAGTCCTGGGAAGTGTTCCGGCGGAGCTCCGTTGCGCCCGCGACGACCGCGGCCGCCGCCAGCGAGTTGAACGCAGCCGGTCGTGATCCCGACGGCCAGGGAGTACTTGATGTTCCGATCGAAGGGATCGAGTGAATCCGCCAGTTGGCCGGTCGGCGTTGCAACTTCTGTCTCGGTGCCGTTACCACCACCGCCGCCGCGCGGAGCTCGCGCCCCCACGCCCGACATGCTGACCGCGATGAAACCGGGAGTCACGACCTTGCCGGAAGCGTCGATCACCGTCGCGCCGTCGGGCACGGTGATGTCGAAACCGACGTCGAGAATCTTCCCGTCACGCACCAACACCGTGCCGCCACGGATCACGCGGCCGGTCACTGTGTGTACGTCCCCGCCGGTGATGGCGATGACCGTGGGCGGCGCCGGCTTGGCCGGCTTCTCTTCTTCGACGGCGGCTTTCGCTTCGGCCTGTTTCTCATCAACCGCGTCTTGCTGAACACCTTCCTCTTGTGCGACGGCGAAAGCCGACCCGAGGCTGAACAAGCTCGCGATGACTAGTGCGTACCACCAGGAATGATTAGCCTTCATGGACAACGTTCCCTTCCACCACGACTTGCTCCAAGCGGCTCCCTGTAGTCAGAGGGTCGCCGTCAAAAACGAGGAAGTTCGCTTTCTTTCCTTGCTCCAGCGAACCGTGCGTATCCGCAATCCCCAGCACTTCGGCTGGGCCCAGAGTGACCGCTCTCAACGCCACCTCAGGAGGAAGACCGACCTTGATCAAGGCGGCCAAGCTGAACAACGGGTCGTCTTGCGACGCCGCCAACTGTGACTGGCTGAGCGACATCGAGAAGACGAACGGGACCTTCATGTCGTGAGCCATGGTCGCCACACACATGCGGTCGGTCGTGTAGGGAACTTGATCGATCGACGGTTGCAGGATCAACGTCACGTCGCTGGTCTTAACATCATCGAGAACTTGGTACAGGTTGGGGCCACTCCCGACGAGAGCCAGCTTCACCTTGTCATGTGGGCGAAGCAACTTGATCACATGTAAGACCGACGCGGCGTTGTTGGCGTTGAGAAACAGGCGCTCTTCGCCCGCGAGGACGGACTTCCAGAGCGCCTTCGCTATCGCCTGATTCGGATCGGTAACCGCTCCACTGCCACCTCCACCGCCGCCTCCACGCCCCGCTCGTCCACCACGACGGCCACCGCGCGCGCCGCGTCCGCCGCCTCCGGTCGCTCCGGCCCGCGCGGCTCGCTCTGGATCGAGGCCGTTGCGAATCGTGTCGAGGGCGCTCGTCTCATTGGTGACGGCGGCGTACATCAGACCTGCCGCATCGAAAATCATCTCGGCGCCGAGCTTAGGGTGAATGCGCGCCACCGCAGACTGCCCGTGCCCTACGAGGACGAGGTTCGCCGTCGTGATGCCACTGCGCAACGTCGGCTTGAAATCGATGTCGTGCGGATAGAAGGTGTCGACGAGGCGTCTAAACGGACCCTGTGTCACACCTCCGCCTCCGCCCCGCCCGCCGCGACCACGGAATCCGCCGCCCGCCGGTTGCGCCGTTTGGCGCCGACCTAACACGTAATACGGATCGATGATTCCCGGCACGACGACTTTGCCCGCGAGGGAAACACGTCGGGCGCCGTCGGGGATCTTGTTGTCGACGCCGATCGACATGATCTCGCTTCCGTCGACCACAATGATCGCGTTTTCGATTCGCCCTTCGGGACCCATCGTGTCGACGGTCGCGCCGACGTAGGCGACCCTCTGGCCGAAGGCGGGGACCGCCATAGTTACGAGTAAGCCGACAGCGGCCAGGAATCTCAATGGAGTCATGATCTCGCTCACGCTCATGGTTACCTTCAAAACCGACGTCGATCTTTGGCGACGTCGTACACGCTGCGACCGTCGATCAAGACCTGAGTCACATGGTGTCGCGGATCGAGAATCGATCCGGTTGTGATCAAGATGTCCGCGTCTTTGCCAACTTCCAGCGAACCGATTCGGTCGTCGACCATCAGCGCCCGTGCCACCTCGATGGTCAACCCGCGGATCGCGATCGCTTCGTCCCAGCCGTAGCGAACGGCCATGGTCGCCTGAAAGAACAGCTCTTCCTGCGGCACCACCGGAGCGTCGGTGTTGAGCCCGAGCTTGGTCACTCCTCGCGCCGCGTACTCGTGCACGATTCCGCGGATGGAACCGGTATCGGGATCACGGTAGAAGCCGCGCGGGCCCGCCATGACCGGAATGTCACGCTTCGCCAACTCCTTGGCAATTTTGTAGGAGTCGAACGTGCCGTGATCAATCACCACGTTGAGCTTCATTTCGTCGTGAAGCATGCGAATCGTCGACTGAATCACTTGGTACTGCTGGGTATGCACGACGACGGGAATCTCACGACGAAATAGGGGCTTGAAGTTCTCCAAGCGGAGATTCACTTTGGGCTCGGGCCCCTCTCCCTTTTCGAACGCGTCCCACTGCGCCACGTACCTTCGGCCCTCGAGGAGCTGGCGGCGAATGATGAAGTTCATGCCCATACGGCCGGATCCCGTTTCCCCGCTGCGACGTTCGGGGTTTCCCGCCTGCGCAATCTTCAGCACGCCCGGCGCTTTCAAGATCACCTCTTCGAGGGTGCCCGGTCCGGTCTTCATCAGGGCGCCGAACCCGCCCATGTTGGTACCGCTGCCGGGAATGAAGCAGATGGTGGTCACGCCGCCGGCCAGCGCCACCTTGAGCCTGTCGTTGTGCGGGACGACCTGGTCCCAGTTGCGCAGCTCAGGATTCGTTTGGTAGACCATCTCGTTGAGGTCATCGGACCCGCCGACGTGGCTGTGCGCTTCGATCAGACCGGGCATCGCGAATCGGTCTTTTTGATCGATGACCTGGTACCCCTCGGGAACTTCGATCTCGGCTCGCCGACCGATCGCTTCGATCTTGCCGTCCTTGACCAGAATGGTTCCGTCGGTGATCGGATCACCGGCGCACGTGATGATCTTGCCGACATGAATGGCCAGCTTCGGCTTCGGCTGCTTCGAGGCGTCGTCCAGCTTCTCGGCCGGCTTCTCGACCGGTTGCGCATCGAGGGCACGGACATCGCCGAGCCCCGGAATCACGAGCAAGCCAGCGATCGCCACTAGAATCGCCACCGGAACCGCCGCTAGGAAACGACACTTCATCGTTCGTTCTCCACTTCGTGTACCCACTTGCCATCGATCATGACGGCCAGAACCCGCGTCGACAGTTCGAACGGTGGCCCACTCAGCACGACGAGATCGGCGTCGTTGCCCGGCCGTAGCGATCCGAAGGAGAGATCATCCGAGAGCAGCTTCGCCGCCGTCCCGGTCAAGCCGTCGAGTGCGTCCTTCGAACTCAACCCGCGGTGGACGGCAAACTGAACGACGCGCGCCAAATCGCGCACGCCGGTAGACGCTCGAGATTGAAAACCGAACGGCACTCGCTCGTTGGCGAGTAGTTGCGGCAGGTTGGTTCGTCGGTTGTCTCGCGTGACCATCAAGGACGGTCCCGCGCACACCGAGACGTCGTAGCCGTGGAGGAGGTCCGGGAACCGGGCCAGATCGTCGACGCCGACCAAGACCGTGCGAACGTTGAACTCGTCCCGGAACAACTCGAGCGCAGCCTCGATCGCGTCGGATCGACGCGCCTCGACGAACGCTGGGATCTTGCCGGCAAAGAGTTTTCGGTACGGCTCGAGGTTCTCGCGCCAGCGCGGCTCTTCGGGCTCTTCGTCCTTCTCTTCTTCTTCGTCCGGCTCCTTGGACTCGGCAGCATCTTCGTCGCTTTCGCCGACGCGCTCGCGGCGCAGACGCTCCCGCTCCCCCTCGCGCTTGCGAATCTTCTCGCGCTCACGGTAAGCGACGATGTCGACCTCGTAGCGGCGCCAACTCTCGTTGTAGCTACGCCCCTCTTCGAGGGTGCGCCTAAGCGCGGGAACCGAGGCCGCCAGGTTCTCGTCGAGTCGAAAACGCATCGCTACCAGATCGGAGATAACTCTCGGTCCGTCACCTAGCTTGAACGCGAGCAGGGAACTCGACGCACCACCGGACGTCGGGATGAGGACCGTGGTCACTCCCCCCTGCCGAGCGATGGCGACGGCCGGGTCGGCCGTGAGCAGTTCCGCACCGAGCGTCGCAGAGCTATCGCCTTCTCCTGAGGTGTCGTCCGAGCCACCGTCGGGCCCGCCCTCCGAGCCGCTAGCCGACAACGCGGCGCCAAGGTCGACGTAGCCGGGGACGATAACGGCGTCGGGGTAGCTTCGTATCTTCGAGTTCGGTGGAGCCGACACCGAGCCCACCCCGCGAACCGTGCCACCCTTGACCAGAAGCGACGCATTCTCGAGGACGCGACCGTCACCCGTGTAAAGCGTGCCCGCGGTAATGACGGTGGTCTCGTCAACGGCGAGGCGGTCGTAAACCTTCTCGCCATCGATGTAGGTTTCCATCACGTGGCCCTGAGTCGCGAACGGCTCGTCACTGAGAACGACGAAGTCGGCGTCCATGCCCACGGCCAGCGTCCCGACTCGATCGTCCACACCCATGAGCCGGGCCGGCCAGAGCGTGATCGCGTTGAGCGCTTCCTGGACGGAGAGACCGTCTTGCCGAAACTGTCCACCGACAAAGAGGAAGTCGACGAGATCGGCATCGCTAGCCGGACGAACCGCGAAGGGAATGCCAGCGTCGATCAGCTCGCGCGCGGATTCCCACGGCGACTGCGCTTCCGTGTCCTCGGGGCTCGGATTGGACAGCTGTCCCGGGGTCAACCCTTCGAGAATCACGCCGCCTAGTTTGGTGCCGCGCTTGGTGTCGAGTTTGGTACCGAACTGAGGGTGCTGCTCACGAAACTCATCGAACTCACTAGGATCGACGAGCACCAAGTTCAAATCGAACTCTCGCGCCAAGTTGAACGCGAGCCTAATCTCGCGGCTGGTATTGGCCGTGATTCGTACGACGCCGTTCGCCGTGAGGTGCGCGGTCAAAGCGTTCATGACCGGATCTCCGTTGGTCGATCCGGCCATGCCGTGCGCGGCGCGAAAGAGCGGGCGCAGGCCACTGATCGCGCCGCCGAGGGTTTTACCGATCTGTGGTCGGGTCGGAAGTAACGGACGGTCCACCGAGACTGCACCGATCGGAGGCTCGAAGATGGAAGGAGGAGTCCGCGACCCTTTAGCCAAGACCACCCGGAGGCTTTCCCGTTCTCGAAGCGTGCGCGTCGCACGGCTCGATCCTCCGAGTTTCACCACCGAGCCCTGGCCGGGCATGAGACGATTCGTCCCCGCCGACACTTGCACCGTGGTCACGCCCCCCGATAGAGCCGACGAACGCTCCTTGTGAAAGTCGAACCCATCGATGGCCGTGACCTGCGGAGTCAGGGCGCGTTCGACGTCGGCGTTGGTATCGGCGAGGCTCGTTTGTGCCACGACCAAGCCCGGGATCACCGTTTGATCTCCCAGATCATGAGTCTCGGCATTCGTAGGTATGGCGGTCGAAGCGCGGGGACCGACGGCGATGATCTTGCCGTCGACGACCACCACGACGGCGTCGTCGATGGGATCGCCCCGCCCGGTCCAGACCCGCTTGGCCATGAACACTTTCGCGGTGGACGTAGCGGCCGTCGGTGGTTCGGCGCCGCCCGCGGAGCACACCAGCAAGAGAACCACCGCGAATACGTGGATCCACGGGAGTGGAATCATTGCTGCCGCTCTCAAGGTGAATCTGCTCACTGTGAATCATTTCCGTCGAGAAGCCGCTTCAGCTTGGTGTCCTTGCTGCGCTCGTAAACGACGACGCCGTTAACGATCGTGGTGTCCACCCAAGTGTTCACTGCGAGCGGGTCCCCGGTAAGAATCACGAGGTCCGCGTCCTTACCCTTCTCGAGCGAACCGACGAACCGATCCACACCGAGAATCTTGGCCGGAAGCAGCGTGAGCGCTTGCAGCGCATCGTTGGCAGGCATTCCGTACTTCACCGCCGTCGCCGCTTGGTACCAAAGGTAGTTGTTGCCGGTCGTGCTGTTTCGAGAGGTAGCGACTTGAAACGTGAACGGCACTCCGGCGTCGCGGAACTCTTCGGAGACGACGATCCGTTTGTCCTTGCCCGTGCGGTCATCCGCCTCCCAGAAGACTTGGGAGGAATCCAAAATGACGTCGAGTCCCGCCTTGGCAATCTGCGGCGCCGCGCGGTACGACTCTTTGCCCAGCACCAGGATCGGCTTCAACTTGAACTCTTCGATCAGTGTCAGGGCGTGGCCGACGTCCATCGCATCGTTGCAGTAGATGAAGGCCGGGGTCTCACCGTTCACCATAGATCGAATGGCGTCGCGAAGAGGGTCGCTATCGTCGGCGTCTTTGACTTCATCCTGCGCCTTCTCGAGTTCGTGACGCAGAGACGCGAGGTGGCCCATACGGCTCGGCGTCGCCGCTGCGGCCGGGGCGGGAAAGCCACCGCCGCGGCGACCGCGGCCGCCGCCCGCTCGTTGCACCGGAGGCGTCAGGGAAAGCTTCATGCCGGCGTTGGGCCTCAACACCATGGCGTCGAGAAAGGTGCCGCCGGTTTTGATGATGGCCGCTTGACCACCGATCATCGTGTTGTTACCCGGAACCACTGCGACCGTGGTCACGCCATTGCGCCGAGCGTCGTCGAAGTAGGCGCGCATCGGGTCGAGCGAATCGAGCACCGACAGATACGGCACGTTGGTATTGGTTTCGTTCGACTGACTCATAGCGGCCGAGCTATGAGCCTCGACGAAGCCGGGCATCACCGTCTTCCCGGTGGCGTCGATTACCTTCGCTTCGATCGGGATCTTGACGTCCTTGCCGACGGCTGCGAT
>JAJFFE010000311.1 GCA_021776775.1 Planctomycetota bacterium
CTGGGAGCTTCGGTCGATGCCGTATCCGGCCTCGTGAGTTGGACTCCGTCGTCCGGCCAAGTCGGCGATCACGACTTCGTCGCTCGCGCTACTGACGCCGCCGGAGACTTCTCGGAGCAGTCGTTCACGGTGACGGTGCAAGACGTAGCGATCCCGCCGGCCATCACTTCAACGCCCCCAACGACCGCCGTCGAGTTGACACTCTATCAGTACGCGATGACCGCAACCGACGCCGACGGGGACGTGCCAATCACGTTCTCCCTCACCAGCGCTCCGCTGGGAGCTTCGGTCGATGCCGTATCCGGCCTCGTGAGTTGGACTCCGTCGTCCGGCCAAGTCGGCGATCACGACTTCGTCGCTCGCGCTACTGACGCCGCCGGAGACTTCTCGGAGCAATCGTTCACCGTGACGGTGCAAGACGTAGCCACGCCACCCGTCATCACGTCGACGCCTCCAACCACCGTGGCCGAGCTCGCTCTCTATCAATACGCCATGACTGCGACCGATGCCGATCTGCCGATCGCGTTCTCCCTCACCAACGCCCCCGTCGGAGCTGAGGTAGATTCCGTGTCTGGCGTCATCAGCTGGACGCCATCATTCGTTCAAGTCGGTGATCACGATTTCGTTGCGCGCGCGACCGACGCGGTCGGAGACTTCTCCGAGCAGTCGTTCACGGTGACGGTGCAAGATGTGGCCATCCCGCCGGTCATCACGTCGACGCCGACAACGACCGTCGAAGAGCTCACGCTCTATAAGTACACCATGACCGCGACCGACGCCGATGGCGACGTGCCGATCGCGTTCTCGCTCACCAGTGCGCCAATCGGCGTCGAAGTCGACGCCGGGACCGGCCTCGTCAGTTGGACACCGTCCTTCGACCAAGTCGGAGATCACGATTTCATCGCTCGCGCGACCGACGCGGCTGGAGACTTCACGGAGCAGATGTTCACTGTGACGGTGGAAGATGTAAGTATTCCGCCGACGATCACATCGACTCCTCCAACGTCTGCGATCGAGTCCGAACTCTACGAGTACATGATCACCGCGACGGACGCAGACGGCGATCTCCCGATCACGTTCTCGCTCACTCAATCTCCGACCGGATCGTCCGTCGAGGCAGGAACGGGGATGCTCGATTGGATACCGTCGGGTTCACAAATCGGCGATCACGACTTCGTGGTGCGCGCCACCGACAATGCAGGTGACTTCTCGGAGCAAGCGTTCACGGTAACCGTAGCCGACGGCAATTCCGCGCCGACCATCACCTCTACTCCGCCACTCACGGCGGACGAAGGGTCGCTCTACACCTACGACGTAGACGCTACGGATCCCGACGCAGGGGACGTCATCGCATACTCGCTGCTGGTCGCACCGGGTGGAGCGTCCATCGACTCCACGTCGGGCCTCGTGAACTGGACGCCGCTCAGCTCTCAGGTCGGCGGCAATGCATTCACGGTTCGCGCCACTGACCTCGCGGGACTCTTCGACGAGCAGAGTTTCGTCGTAGATGTCAGCGATGTCGGTCTGCCGCCGGTTTTCTCGTCGACGCCGGCGTCGGTCGTGACCGCGACGGCTCCGTACGTGTACCGAGCGGTGGCGAACGACCCAGACGGGCCATCGAGCATCGACTATTCGCTCGAGTCTGGACCGGCCGGCATGACGGTGGATTCGGATGGTCTCTTGGAGTGGACGCCAACCCCAAGCCAAGTCGGCGCGCAACTGGTCACCATCCGCGCCACTAGTGAACCGGCGTCGTTTACCGACCAGACGTTCGCAATCATGGTCCGTGCGGCCGACGAGCCGGCACCAGACCCGTGCACCATCGCAACCGAGATCGACACGTCCGTCGTGACGCCTTTCGCCGGCTCGATCGAGTTCTTGTTCGCGTCTGACACCCCGGTTCAGACCGGAGTCACCGCCGAGACGTTCGAGCCCGAGCGCATCGCCGTGGTTCGCGGTCACGTGAAGGAGCGCGGGGGAGCCGGGCTCGAGGGGGTGTTGATCACCATCAAGGATCGCCCGGAGTTCGGGAGCACCGTGTCCCAAATGACCGGTCACTACGATCTGGTCGTCAACGGCGGCGGCGAGATGATCGTCTGCTACCGCAAGTCCGGCTACGCGCCGGTCTGCCGCAAGGTCAATGTTCCGTGGCAAGACTATGTCGTACTCGACGACGTGGCGCTGGTCCCATACGACCCGGTCGTCACCACGGTGGATCTCTCGACCGGCGACCCGTTCCAGGTTGCGCAGGGAAGCATCGTGACGGATGCCGACGGAACGCGATGCACAACCGTGCTGTTCCCGCAGGGCACATCGGCGACGCTCGAGTTTGCTGATGGAACTTCAACGCCGCTCTCGACGCTATCCGTCCGCGCGACGGAGTACACGGTTGGCGAGGAAGGTGGCCTCGCCATGCCGGCACCTCTTCCCCCGACCTCAGCGTACACGTTCTGTGTGGAACTCTCGGTCGACGAAGCCGTCGACGCGGGGGCGAAGGGAGTGGAGTTCAGTCAGCCCGTCCCGGTCTACCTCGAGAACTTCCTCGACTATCCAGTTGGGTTCCCGATGCCGTCGGGCTTCTTCGATCCGGACCTCGCCCAGTGGATCCCGTGCCCGAACGGCATCGTCCTGGGAATCGTCGAGGTAATCGGCGGCGTGGCCCAGATCGATGTCGACGGTGACGATGTCGCCGACGGCGCATCGGAACTCGCTGCTCTCGGCATCACTGCCGCTGAGCAGACGCAGATCGGAAGTCTGTACGCGGCCGGTCAGAGCGTCTGGCGCGTACCGGTGTCGCACTTCTCCACCTACGACTTCAACGTAGCTCTGATTCGTACGGACCTCGTGGAAGTAGGCGTTCCAGAGCTCGGTGACATCGACGAGGAGATCGGCAAGCCGCAGAAGAAGGGCGGTGGCGGAGGAGACGGGGACGAGGATGACGAGACGTGCGGCTCGATCATCGGAATCCAGTCGCGGACGCTCGGTGAGTCCATCGGGATCACCGGCACTCCGTACGCACTCCGCTACTCCTCCCGTCACACTCCGGGCTACGGCGGCTACACTGTGGAGCTGGAGATTCCGCCGCTCGTCGGGATCGCCGGAATGATCGAACACCTCCAATTCTCGATGAGCGTGGCAGGTCGCTACTACGACATGATGCTAGAGCCGGCCGACGTGCTCGGCGGGAACACAGTTTCCTTCACGTGGGACGGTCTCGACGCCTACGATCGGCGGGTGCAGGGAGAGCAACTCGCCACGTTCTCCGGGTTCGTGCAGTCGAAGTACTGGGTCAACATCACCGAGACGTTCGGAACGCCGGGATTCCCGGATACGTACTACGAGATCGTGGTGCGTTCGACGGAGGTGACGCAGTACACGCCGCTCGGCGTCGATCAGATTCGCATCGGCGGGTACGACCTGACCGAAGAAGGTCTCGGGGGTTGGTCGCTCGACGTGCATCACCGCTATGACGCGGCGAACCGCAAGCTCGTGCGCGGCACCGGACAAGTCGAGGACTCGACCGTGGTCCGGAAGACGGCACAGCCCTTCCTCGCTTTGTCCGGGGGCGCCTCGGGGATCTCCGACGTGTTCACCACAGCCGACGGCACCGTCTACGTGCTCGAATCGCAATTCGGCTTCCCGCCGATTTCCACGCTCTCTCGGGTGGAGGGCGACGGCAGCTTGTCGCTCATCACCAGTACCCCCATCAGCGATCTCACCGAGCTCCCCGATGGCGCGCTCCTCGCCGCCGGTGACGTCTACGTTTATCGGATCAATCCCAACGGGACGATCAACACGATTGCCGGGAACGGGTCCGACCAGCTTTCCGGGCTAGACGGCCCGGCCGCCCAGGCGGGCCTCGGGACGGTCAAGTCGATCGCCTACGACGGTCAGGGTGGATACTACCTCTCTGTCACCTCCGGGTTCGTCTTCTTTGCGACAGACCACCTGCTCCACGTCGGACCGGATGGAATTCTGCGTGAGATCGCCGGGGGTGGTGCGTTGTCGCCGGACCAACTCTGTGTGCCGGGTGACGACACCGACTTCGTGGCGACGTTTGGTCAGGACTTGGCCCTCTCGCCGCTCTCCAACTCCTACTTGGGGCGCATTGCCATGGGGCCGAACGGTCTCTACGCCGTGGTCTCGGGTCGGATGATTCTACGCTTCGACGAGTCCGGGTTCGCCAATCACGTTATCGGCAGCTGCGTCACGGGCGGCACGTACTCCGGCGACGGAGGACCTGCATCCGAGGCGGAGACGAACAATCCCGTCGATCTCACCTTCGGTCCTGACGGCACGATGTATCTTCTGGAGACCAATCGCGTGCGCCGCATCGCGGCCGACAGCACGATCACCACAGTCGCGGGCGGCGGCACCGTCCCGGGGAGCGCCATCCCGACTGAGATGCAGCTGTCTCCGTCGGGGGCCGCCGTGGCCGAGAACGGCGACCTCTTGATCGCAGCGGGGACAGCCGTGTGGCGCATCGCCGACACCGAGGAGACGCTCGTCGATGACCAACGACTCGTTCCTTCTGCTAGCGGGGCCGAAGTCTACGTCTTCGACGAGGGCGGCAAACACCTGTCGACTCTCGATGGCTTGACGTACGCACCGATCCGCACCTTCGAGTACGACGCGGAGGGGCTGTTGGTCGTGGTGCGCGATCGTCAAGGGCTAGCAACCATGATCGAGCGCGACGTCGACGGAATGCCGCTCGCGATCGTCGGCCCGTACGGTCACACCACGGTGCTGGAGACAGCGGGCGGCGCTGGTCGTCTCTCCGCGATCGATCTTCCGGCTCCCGCGGGCGAGCAGCGTCGCTACGAATTCGTCTATGACGCAAATGGTCTCCTCACCGAGATGTCCGATCCGCGCGTGCTCGCGACGCCGGGCGCGACTCCGTATCTCTTCGTCTACGAGGACGGGCTTCTGGTGAGCGACACCGATCCGACCGGCGCAACTCAGACACTCGAGCGAATCGTGAACGGGCCCGATGACTTCACGATCGTGCACACCACGGCCGAGAACGTGGTCACTGAGTTTCGATCGCAGCTCGCGCCGGATGGAACTCTGACCCGATCGCGCACCGCATCGGCCTGCGGCTGCGCCCGCACCGCGGTGACTCAGCCCGACGGCTCGGCCACAATCACTCGAGCCGACGGCACCGTGATCGAGATCGAGATGGCGGACAGCCCGATCTGGGGAGCGTCCGTACGCGAGATTTCCCGGACCACCGTGACCATTCCGAGCGGCCCGCAAGCAATCGTGGAGTGGACGCGGAGTGCGACGCTCGATGATCCCGGCGACCCGCTCTCGGTCACCAGCCGTTCGGTGGAACGCACGCTCGACGGGGCGACCGGCGGCTTCCACTGGGACGCCGCGACGGGCCTCGTGACCTTCACCACGCCCACGGGCCGAGAGGCGACCATGGTGGTGGATGCGCTGGGGCGGACCACGTCCCTCGATCTCCCCGGGATCGCTCCATTCTTTTTGGGGTACGACCCTTCGACCGGTTTAGTAACGTCAATGGAGCAGCAAGGGTCGGTCGAATCGATCACTGGTTCGGCGACGTACGCGCAGGGGAGTCCCGAATCGCTGATGGACGCGATCGGTGAAGTGTGGCAGTTCCAGTGGGACGAAGCCGAGCGCCCGGAAAGCACGACCTATCCCGACACAGGTCAGTCGATCACCACGTACGGTCCGGGCGATTCGCCCGCGTCGTACGCTCCGCCAGGACAGCCCGCTTATGGTTTCACGACTGATCTGCGCGGACTCCTGACCGGTGTGACCGAGCCGGAGGTACTCGGGTCGGTCGCGATGACCAGCCGGGCGCACGACGGCGATCGTCGACTCACAGAAGTTGCGCATCCCACGGGCGAAACCGCGACCCTCACGTACGACGCGAACGGTCGGGTGAGCACAATCGCCGATGACGAGGGCACCCGTACATTCCTTTACGACGCGGCCGCTCGATTGGTGGAGATCGACTCGACCGCGGATCAACCGGTTCAGTTCGACTACGTCGGGCCGCTCCTCTCGGCCTACACCTGGCCGGGCCTCGGCTCGGTCGGGTTCACCTACGATGACCGCCTGGAGATCGCGTCGGTCTCGGTCAACGGAGACTCGATTCTGTACCAGCTCGACGCCGACGGCGTGCCGATCGCGGCCGGGGCGCTCACGTTGAACCACGATCCCGTCACTGGGTTCCTCTCCGACTGGAGCGTGGGGAATTCCGGCGCGACTCTCGCGACCGACGAGTTTGGCGATCTGACCCAGCTCACCGCCTCGAGCTTCGGCGCACTCGTGTACAGCGCCGACTACGTACACGATCTTCGCCACCGCATGGCCTCCATGACCGAGGTTGCCGAGGGCGTGGCGCGCACGGTCGAGTACCACTACGACGCCGTCGGCCGGCTCACGCAGGTGACCGTGGACAGCGTCGTCTCCGCGGAGTACGCGTACGACGTGAACGGGAACCGTCTGTCGAGGACGGCGGGCGGCACCACGACGAGCGGGACGTACGACGCGCGAGACCGGCTCGTGTCCTATGGTGATTGGATGTACACGTACGACGCGTCCGGACATGTGATGTCCCGTACCGACACTTCGACATCGGACGTGACCACGTACGACTACGACCGAACTGGCAACGTACGAAGCGTGACGCTTCCGAACGGGGACACGGTCGACTACACGATCGACACCGCCGGTCGCCGGGTCGGTCGGTCGATCAACGGCACCCCCACTCACGGCTTTCTCTATCAGGATGTCCTGAGACCGGTGGCGGAGCTCGACGGGAGCGGGGCGGTCGTGAGCCGGTTCGTCTACGCGTCGGAACCGAACTGTCCCGACTACATGATCCGGGGCGGTTCGACGTACTTCTTCGTGAAGGATCATCTCAGCAGCCCGCGGCTCATCGTGGACGTCGACACGGGGGCGATCGTCCAGCGACTGGACTACGACGCGTTCGGTGTGGTGACGCTGGACACGAACCCTGGCTTACAGCCGTTCGGGTTTGCCGGTGGGCTCTATGACCCGGCGACGGCGTTGGTCCGCTTCGGCGTGCGGGACTACGACGCGTCGATCGGGCGGTGGGCCACTCCGGACCCCATCGGGTTCGCGGGAGGCCCCAACCGGTACTCGTACTGTGGGCAAGATCCCGTGAACTTCGTCGACCCGGACGGTCGGAAGAAGAAGTCGCGCTGGACCAGGTTCTGGGACTCGGTGGAGGAACTACTCGAAGACTTCAAGGAGCTGTTCGACACCGGCAAGGACGCGTACGACAAGACGAAGAAAGGATGCGAGAAGACCGACGCGATCGAGGATAAGCTCGACGCGTTGAACGATGCCGAAGACGAGTTCGACACGCTGCGGGAGCTCACGGAGACCGCCACCGACGCACTCGATTCGGTGCCGAATCCCGCGGGAGACTTCATCGGAGAGGCAGCCGGAGAGTCCATCGGGCGAGGGATCGACGCGATCGACGAGATCTCGGATCGGGGCGCCAACAGCGGAGCCGATCTTCCGAATGTGAAGAAGGAGGACTTCCACAGCGCGGACGAAATGTTCGGGGCTTCGCGCGAGAAGTACCCCGGCTTCTGGGACTTCATCGACCGGATCCTCGGGAGGTGACGACCACGAGAGATCAAGGAACGCGGGGGCGCGAGCGAAGACTCGCGTCTCATTCGTCTTGGACAAAGAGCTCGAGGACTCGCGGCGAGGCGCCTTGAACTTGCGCTGCCCGCCAGCCGCGAGCTTCTCGCTTCTTCGGTGGCAGCCGGAATCCACCGGCTGGCCGTCGAGAAGGAGACCCCATGCTCTCGCCCCTTCGCGCCTCGCTCACCGTGCTGTCCCTGATCCTTGCCAGCGCATCGCTCTACGCCGACGTAACGTTCTTCGCCCCCAGCGGCACGCTTGGGGTTGGCGAGACGGCGACGTTCTCGGTCACAATGGACGCGTACACGGATGTCATCGGCTTCGCGTACGGCATCTGTCCGAGCTCCCCCACCGTCAGTGTCGTCGCCGTCGAGCCGGGAACGGCTCTCACTTCCATCGGTGCGCCCGACTTCTTTCAGGAGGAGATCAATCCAGGCGTCACCGGCGGACACACGGTCGGATGCGTCGTGAGCTTCATCGGGTTCGCGGAACTGCCGACTGGGGCGGGGCAAGAGATCGTCCAGGTGACCTATGAGGGGCTGGCCGCCGGGACGACTGAGATGTGCTTCTGCGACGAGCTGGGCTCTCCAGCCGTGACAACGGTCTACGTCGGCAGCGCCGGCTCCTCGGTAACTCCGTTCCAAGAGTGCGGCACCATCATCGTCGAATCGAGTTGCGCTCCGGTCAGCGACCTGACATGCCAGTTCGACTCGGCAACGCAGCAGGTGGTGCTCAGCTGGACCAATCCGGGCGGAACGTCGTTCCACCACATCTATCGTAACGGCGACCTGATCGGCACGATCTCTGGCGACGACACTAGCTTCGTCGATCCAAACCCGTCGTCGTCGAACGTCTACGTCGTGGAGTCGACGTGCTTCCCGGGCGAAGCGTCGAGCAGTTGCTCCGTCGACGTCGCCTCGGCGGGCGACGTCAACGGCGACGGCATGGTCAACATCGGAGACGCCATTTATCTGCTCAATTACCTCAACTCCAGCGGCCCCGCGCCGGTGTTCGCGCCCTGCCCGTAGAAGACTCCTAGTGACCGTGACAGGCACTCGCCTGACCCTGGGACTCGTGCGAGTTACCCATCTGAACTCCAGCTGTCCTAGCCGGGGCCGGGGCCGAGTGATTCGGCAAGACCGCCAGCCGAATTCTTCGGGATTGAGCTGCCCCTCGGCTGTCGCCTCCTCGCTTCCAATGCAGAGCGGTCCTGGTTCGTCCGTTCCTGAACAACGATCGAAGGAGGAGCAATGGCAGCAGTTGGAGAATCGATCGGACAGCGCTGGCAACGGCGGGGCGCCGATCGCCGAGCGAACGGTCGCAAGGAGTTGGGGGCTCGCGTCGCTCTCTGTTCGTTCATCTTGCTCGGTCTCATGGGATGGCCGCTCGCCTTCGCCGCCTTGTCGCCTTCGCCTGCCAACGGAAGCGTCGACCACCACTGGAACGGGTACGTCAAGACTGAACAACACGAGGCCGGGCAGACCCACTACACAACACTCGGCAAAGTCGAAGTACAGTACCGACACCGGCCGGCGGACAGTGCCGTCGAGAGCGATGAGAAGCGCGAAGCTCCGTGGTGGTGGCGTGCCGAAGACCAGAACGTCACACGAGGGTGGCTCACTATCTGGCTGCCCGCTTCCGCGTGGATCCTTATCGGTTGGCTAGTCGGTCGCCGAGTGGACCTAAGGCTTGGCCGACGTGGCGGGGTCACGTGACAGTCACTCGTCTAGCCTGTGAGAGTTCGAGTTACGCGTCTTAACTCCCGTCTCCGGTCTCACGTGTTACTCCGGATTCGCTCCCTCCTCGCATGCCAGGGCGCAATGACCGCTGCCCACGAACCGTAGAGCCGCATTGGCAACCTCGAGAACCGACTCACCGTCATTGATAAGGAGCCGTGAACCATGACGCTGACCCGCTGGCTACCCATCGCAGTTCTTTCGTGTCTGGCCGCGACGGTCGGCTGCACATCCAAATCGACGCCACCGGCGAACGCCGACGCGTCGGCCCCCGCCTCGCCGATAGTTGGAGAGTACTGTGTCGCGCAACTGAAACGCGATGCGCTGGGATGGGCAACGGATTCCCCTCCCTCCTCCACGATCGACCGGCACAATGGCGTCCACGTCAGCCTTCGTGGCAAGTGCTTGGCATTCGACGATCGCTGGTTGGTACTCGACCTCCCGGTCACCCGGCCGAACCAGAAGCGAGTATCGCGAGAGCTGTGGATTCCGATCGCCAACCTCCTCACCCTTGAGGTCCGGCACAACAGCGACGGTTGATCGAACGCGCCCGGTGACAAACGCGACAGGCGCTCGAAACCTAAGTGGCAACCTGAAATCGGGCCGACTTCGCCCCCGGTTCGAGAACCTCTCGAGTCGGGGGCGCTTCGTTGACGTGATTCGGGCCCGGAGCGGTCCCGCTTGCGCGTTGCGCCTCCGCTTCCGTTCAGTTCTCAAGCTCGCCAAACAGCGCCTCTTGTTCGCTCCCGCCGGAATCATCGCTTGAGAATTGCCCCGGCCGCAGTCGCTTCTCGCTTCCCTCGGTGTTCGGGCATCTCGCCGGACGGCACGCAACTCGTCCTCACCAGCGGCACCCAAGTGCATGTCCTGACTCGTGAGGTTCCGTCCGACTACGAGGGCGACATTCCCGCGATCGCGGATTCCGCCATCGAGTGGAATCGCTCTTCTTTTGCCCGCCCCGCTTCGCTTCCTCGCTTTTCATATCGAACGCCGGAGGAGAACCGGCGAAAGCCCAGCGAAAGGGAACCATCGATGAAAACTCCACAAAGCCTTGTCGTCGTCGCGCTCTCACTGGTAGCCACTTCATTCGCGTTCGGCCAGAGTCACACCACCACCCTCTCGGCCACTTCGGGTGCGCCGGGCGACACGGTCTTCGTCGAACTACTCCTCGAGATTGGTCCAGGCGAAGGGCCAGTTCAAGGTCTCAGCTACTCGGTGCAGAACCAAGACGGGCTGCTCGACGCGGTTGGCGTTAGCCAAGGATCCGCGTTGATCGAGAACGGGGGAGCGAGCCTCTTTACGCACGCTGCCTTCCCGGGGCCCGGAGGTGGGTTCTGTTTCAGCGCCGTCTTCTCATTCCTTGGCAGTTGGTCTCTGGGACCAGGCACGCACCACATTGCGACGCTCGAGTTCGAGATTTCGCCGACGGCTGAGCTCGGATCTTCCTCTTCGCTGAGCTTTTGCGACTGCCTCAATGACCCCCCGATCGCATCGATCGTCGTCATTGGAGGCCAAACGGTCGTCCCCGCTTTGATAAACGGCGAGGTAAACATCGAGAGCGACGTCGCCTTTCGCCGCGGCGACGCGAACGCGAGTGGCACCATCGACATCGCCGACGCGATCACGACCCTCAGCCATCTCTTCATGAGTGGGACCGCCGATTGTCAGGCCGCCATGGACGCCACCGGCGACAACAGCGTGGATATCGCGGACGCGCTCTTCGTCCTCAGCTACGTCAACGGCTCCGGGCCCACGCCACCCGCACCGTTCGACAGCTGCGGCAGCGGCCCGACGGTACTTCCCTGCGACTCGTTCGACGGCTGCCCGTAACGATCGACCGGGAGATTCGCGAGTCTGGAGACTCTTATGCCCACGAGAACCGGATCGGTCTTTGGCCGCTCCGGTTTATCTGTGCGTAACGCGCAGTCTGAATTGTCGACCGCCTCGGGCTAAAACCCACTCCGCATCGTTGGCGATGCATCGAGTGGGTCAACGAGGAACGTGCGGTGTTGCGCAAAGCCATTACCCCAACAGTCGAGACTTCTCGCTTACACCGTGGTTAGAACCCACCGAGTTTGTCGACCCGATCACCATTCACTCAACACGAACCCTGAGGAGCATTTCCGATGACAAACCCGAACGAAAGCGTAGCGGTCTCGTCGGCGACCATGTTCGTCGGCGCCGCTATTCTCATCGCCGGAGTCTTCGTCTCCGAGGACCTGAACGACGATGCCATCGCCATCATGTTCTCGTTCCCCATCATGTTGGTATCGCTCGCCCAATGGCTGCGCGCCGTGCTGTCGCTGCGACGATCGGCTCGCGCTGAATCAAGATCGGGCAACACGGTTCAGGCCGTCGCGTAGGAACAGCGTGATCCGTGTTGGATCAGTCGGTGACGGATATCGCTCAAGCAGCGTCGATGCGCCATTGAACTTCTGGTTCACTGGCGCGGTTCGCTTTAGACGCGATTCTGTGAAACGGATCGGTGAGCGCCCTCAACTGGTCTCTCGACCTACCAAGCGGTCGATCAAAGTCGTAACTTAGCTCAGAACCTGAGGAGCACACTATGTTGCCACCCGCTATGTCGGAAGAACTTCGCTCCTTGGTATCCGAGCAAGAGCCGCCTCGTCGCATCCCGAGACGGGTCCTCCGACGCCTCGTTCCCAAGGACTTGATCGAGATCGTGTTCGTTCCAGTGGGACCAGCCGCACTCTTATTGAGTGTGGTCATGTGGTGGCACTTTGACTATCCAGGACTTCGCTTCGAGGGCGGTGAAGTGCAGCGCGTCCCTGGAACGATCACAAAGATCGAGAGTCGAAGCGGGGAGGGCCCCACGGTCTACGTTCTGAGTTACGAACTCGACAGCCCCACCAAAGACAGCGGACCTTCCAGACACAACGGTCCGACTTCGGGCGTCACCTACTTTCAGGATCAGGCGTACCACGCCGCCTTCAAGCCGCGACCCAAGGTCGGGGATACCGTGGAGATCGAGATCTCTATCGAGGAACCAACTCTTCAACGAATCCGTGGCGGCAGCTTGTCCCCGTTTGACGGCGCGTGGATCTTCCTTCTCGTGAGCTTCTTCTTCGCAACGATCTCTGCATTACTCTTCACCGTCATGACGCGAAAACGGTGGCGTTGGTCTCGACTCTTACGGCACGGGCAACGAGCCACCGGACGTGCTACCTCGGTCAACGTGAGCATGACCGTTCATGGAGCGAAGGCGCGGCACGCGGTTCAGGTCGAGTATGAAGTCGATGGACAATCTCACACGCTTACCGCGTGGATCCGCGTCGATCGCGCTCGAGAGATCCACGAGTCACTCGAAAGTGATCACCCCGCGACAACCGAAGTTCTCTACGACCCCCGCCGCCCAAGGCGATCCTGGGCCTACCTATGGCGATGGAGTGAGGACCGCTGGTCGATCGAAGTGTGAACCCTTTGCATGCGCTCGACCAATCGGCGGGGCCGCCTGTTTAGCGCCGCGTTCTCCTGGCGCAAGATGCGACGCTGTCGAAACAACGCCCCTAGCCCGGGCTTAGATAGGTTGGAGTTCAAGCGCACGGCAGACACCACGAGCTGCCGTCGCCTCCGGGAAAGGGACGCGGGAGCGACGGGGTCGGGGTCGCACGGATGAAGCGGCTGATGGACGCGTTACCGTTTTGTTACTCAAGCTCTCGTCCGCAGCGGATAGCGTACAACCTCCAAAAAGAGAGAGGAACTCAGGATGAACCGTTGGATGTTGGGCAGCACCGCTGCCGCCCTGCTACTCGCGCTGTTGGCGCCGTGGCAATCAGCTGAGGCTGAAGACAAAGAGGCGCCGGCGCCGTACGTTCTACGCTTCGCGAAGGAAGACGCGGTCAAACCGACCGCACTTCGAAACGCCTTGATGAAGGTAAGCGGAGTTGCAGGCGCCGAAGTCGACGCCGAGCAAAAGTGGGTGAAGGTCACGGCGCAGAAGGATCAGCTTGTTCCCCGGCGACACTTGGTCGCCGCCGCGGAGAAGCTCGATCTCAATGTAACCGCGTATGAAGTACCGCAGTGGGCTCAGCAAGTTGTGTACGACGTCGAGACCATCGGCGGTGGCTGAGGAACTCCCAAGCTCGCCCGTGAGGCGGCACAGAAGATCCCGGGGATCGATCGCTGGAGAATCAGCGGCGCCCACATCATCTTCACCATGAAGAACGGCAAGTACTTCGATGAGGCAGCGGTGGTGAAGGCACTGACCGCGAAGAAGCTGCGCCTTCACACCTTCAATCGAAGGAATCTCACTCGCTCCGCCGGGGCATGGGCCATCGATGTCACGGGACTCGGCTGAGTGAGCAAAGCCAAAGAGGTCCGTGAGACCTTGCAAAACCTGGAAGACATCGTCGATGCCCACGTCGACGGCAAACAAATCGTGCTACAGATGGCATCGCCGGGCACGGTCGACAACACCAAGCTCTTGAGCTTACTCAAGGCGCAGAAGGTCGAGATCGTGAAGATCCAGCGCGACGACGCGCTGCGCTTCTAGCGACCAAAAGAAGCGGCCGATGAGAAACATGTAGCGTTCTCTTGTGAGTGGGTGCGTAACGATCAAACCCGGTCCGACGCAGACCCAGGGCATTCGCAGTCGAGTAAGGAAACTCCTTGCCCGACTGCGATTTTTTGTTACCCCTCCACTCAACGCTCAAAAGACCGCGTCGCTTCAGTGATCGGGACCAAGTGGGCTGTTTCCTAACGGACGGCAGCTGCGTTCACTTAGTAGCACAGCTGAACCGACGCTCAGTTCTCGACGCCACTCCTGATCCAAACTTCTCCGTTACGCCCTCCCGTAAGCACGCGTCGGCCGTCACTAGAGAAGGCTGTCACGGTCGCGTTGGAAGGATCGGTCAACGTGAGAACCGGAGTCAAACTATCAGTGGTCCATATTGTCGACTTTGGAGAGAAGTCCGAGGTCAACAGACGAGAACCGTTTGCCGCGAAGGAGACACCGGTTACATACCGTGCGTGCCCCTGTCGCTCGTCGAGGAGCTGCGCTTCTTGGTTCCACAAACGAAGCTGACCCATTCTTGCACCGGCGCAGATCCGTGAACCATCATGGGAGATGGCGACAAGGTCGGCTGGTTGAGTCTCCGCTCGACCCAATAGTGCCTGAGTCGGCCAGTGCCACGTTTGCAGAATGTCATCTCTATCCAGAGTGACCAAAGTACTGCCGTCGGCGGACAGATCGAAGGTCGCACACTTGATGTCCTTCAGTCCATTGACCGGCTCGTTCCGGCCGTTCTCGATGTCCCAAGTAACGAGCGCGCCATCTGGCCCAAGACTGAGGAATCGTCGCGTAAGCGGATCCCAGTCAACCCGTTGCGCGTCGAACTCGATTGGACCGACGGAGCGAATCGCCTCGCCCTCAAGAGTCCAAGTGCGCAGAACACGATCAACTCCTAGACTCAACAGAACCGACGATGTCCCATCGAAGGCGAGGCTCCGAACTTGACCGCGGTGTGCCGCGTATATCGGTGCAGAAGGTTCGTGCGTCTCCAGATTCCAGATCCCGATCGCTCCCGAGTGGTCTCCGGCCGCGGCAAATCGTCCATCCGCAGTCGACGCTAACTGCTTGACGACGCTGGGGAAGTCCCCGAGTTGAGCGAGCCCGCCTTGACGGCGGGTGTCCCACACCTTGATCGTTCCGTCCGAACTCGCGCTCGCAAGCGTCACACCGTCGGGCAGGAAACGCGGAGAGAGCCAGCCCTTCGTGTGACCGCGGAACGAACGTTCGGGATACCCGTCCGCCAGTCGGCGGATCTCGAGGCTCAGCGGGGTTGCGATGGCCAGTCGCCGCTCGTCACGAGAAAGAGCAAGTCCCGAAACTCCGTCGGAGAGCCGCTCATAATGCCTGAGGCTTCGCGTGTCGACCGTCCACATCTTCACATACCCATCCTCCGAGCCAGAAAACAACACGGCACCGTCTCGGGCGAACTCGAGTCCAGAAACCCAACCTCCATGCGCGGGGATGGCGGGTAAGCCTTCCCCGCGATCGGTCGCTGACAGCTCAATGTCGGGCGGGACTGGGTCACCATCGAGCGTCCAGAACCGAATCGTGAAGCAAGCGACGTCCCGGCCGCTGAGATCGACTCGGGCAATTCCGGCCGTCGCGATGAGGTTGCGCGTCTCGCAAATAGCAATCGCCGACAGTCGGTCCATATGAGCCGGAACGTCGCGCAATAGCTCGCCGCTATCGGGGTTCCAGATGCGAAGATGCCCATCGTAACAACCTGAAAAGAGCTTTCTCCCCGTCGAAGAAAACGCGACCGGGTACACTTTTCGAGGATGCGGCAGCGACCGAACATGATCGTATGTCTTAGCGTCCCAAAGAGTGACGTTCCCATCCTCGCCGGCGATCGCGAGCCACTTGTCATTGTTCGAGAGGGCCAACCCGCGGACGCCCCGGTTCCCGGTGGATAGATCCCTGATGACTTGGCCGCTTCGAATCGAGATCACCGAAACGACTCCATCACCTGCCCCGGCAATCAACCGCTCACCGTCGGTCGAGGTAGCGACGGTAGTAAACAGCCGACCGTCACTGCGATGAGTCCAAATGGAATCATCGGATCGCGCCTTCAAGTAGGTCCACTCCCAATCTCGGAGAGCAAGACTCGCGCGCTCGAGGGAGGTCTCCAGGGCGAGCCCGTCGAAAGCCTCGTACACCCGCTGGGACAGTGCGATCTGCCCCAAGTACAGATTGACCTCGGCTTCGATTCGCGAAGATTCGGATCGCCGATACAACGTGCCAAGAGCAGCGATCGACGAAATCGCAAGGATCAGAAAGAAGGCAGCGACTACGGCGGTAGCTCGATATCTCCTCAACGTCTTGCGAATGGCAACGAGCGCGAACTGGCGCCGGCCCTCGATAGGCTCGCCAGCGAGATATCGCTCGAGATCTCGACTCAAATCGGTGACGGTCGCGTAGCGTCGATTGGGATCGGTCGCGAGCGCCTGGTCGACGATGGAGGCCAGATCTCCACTGAGACTGGGGCCCCACCGAGCGAGTGGGATTCGATGATCGTCGCGAATAATCTTGGGTAGCTCGAACGCGTTCGCGTCTCCCAGGTCGTACGGATACTCACCCGATAGAATCTCGTATAACACAACTCCCAAGGCGTACACGTCAGCTTGCACATCGGGAATTGCGCTGCCGCTATCGAAGAGCTCGGGAGCCATGTAGCGAAGAGTACCCAGAAGTCCTTGGCCAGAAGTATGAAGCTGCGTGGCGAGGTCAGTGTCGAATGCCCTAGCGATCCCGAAGTCGATCACCCGGGGCCGCCCCTGGCCATCCACTAGAATGTTGTTCGGCTTCAAGTCGCGATGGAGCACACCTTTTTGATGAGCGTACGCGACAGCGCTGCATACACTCCGAAACAGTTCGATTCGATCCTCCACAGGCAAGTTGGACCGGCTGCAAAACTCAGTGATGGTGCTCGCGTCATTGATGAGCTCGAGTGACAGATACGCCAGGCCGCTGGCATCATCCTCGTCGGCCTCGTAAACACGAGCAATGTTGGGGTGATCGAGATGAGCTAGGAACGCGGCTTCGCGCCGAAATCGGACCAGAGCTTCGGAAGTTCCCAGGAACGGGTGAAGTATCTTTAGCGCAACGATTCGCCGAGGGTTCTGCTGCTCAGCTTCATAGACCGTGCCCATTCCGCCGTGAGCGGTGACGCTCTGGACCAGGTAACGCCCGACTCGCGCTCCGAGAACAAGCTGAGGAACAGGGTACGGGGGCGAAGCCAGCACGGGGAGTTCGCTCTCCGGATACCGCTGGTCCGCCTGGAGAAGCCGTTGCACCTCATGACGCGTCTCGTCGTCGTATCGGTCCAACACAACAACGCGATCTCGAACCGGTAGCTCGACGACCTCGAGAAACAGTTCCTTGGCGCTAAGTGGTGGTTGCGCAACCACAGTGAACTCCTTGCGTCGAGAAGAGTCGCACAAGGAATCGTAGCATGGGAACTCAATGTTCGGAATTCGATGATTCGGTGAGCCTAGAGATGAGCCACGCTCGGGCGTAACGCCACTCACGCTCCACGGTGGACGACGAGACGTTCAACGCAGCAGCGGTCTCCTCCAACGTAAGCCCACCGAAGACTCTCAACTCGACCACTAATGCCGTTCGTGCGTCGTCCGCACCCAATCGGGATAGCAAGTCATTGAGTTCCAGAACGTCGAGCTGAGTCCAACGCTCACCGACGACCCGAGAGTCGAGCGTCGTTCGATCCCCCGGAGCTTGCCGCTTCTGAGAGTTCCGGGCGCGGGCGTGATCGACGAGAACTCTTCGCATCATCTGCGCTGCGATCGCACGAAACTGCTCGACGGACTGCCATTGAATGCGAGTCTGCTCGGACAAGCGTACGTAAGCTTCGTGAACCAGCGCAGATGGTTGAAGCGTGTGGTCTTGGCGCTCGCTTCGCATGAGAACCGCCGCAGCCTCCTGAAGCGCGACGTACGCATCGTCGAAGAAATGGTCGAGATCTTCGCGACCGGGAGACTTCATTGGGTGGCCTTTCGACCGACTCTGAGGTAGCTGGAAACCCCATATACAGATTCTACAAGAATCGCTGACGGACATTGTAGCGCGATTCCGCGTAGCCGTTGGGTTGCCACGCGGAGAACCGGCTGAGTCGCTGGACGCGGGCACGCCAAGGTGCGTTCCAGAAGAGGCGACTGCATGCTTCGTGTAGATCATATTCTGTTGATCATCGTGGTACTAGTATCATGGAGTTTCTCACCGTACCGACATTGCGGAGCTCAGGATTGCATTCAGGCGTTCTCGGATGAGTTCGAGGACGGCACGCTAGATCCCTGGTTAGACGGATCGACGTGCGGCTCCGCTACGGTGACCGACGGTCACTTGCTGCTTTCGCGTGGGGAATGTTCGGGAGACGTGCGGGCGCAACTCGACGGCTCACAGTATCGCCTATGCGGAAACTTCGACCTCCGGATTCGGTTCGATCTCCTCGGCTCTCCTCCGCCGACGTCGGGTGTACGCTGGATCGCCATGCGGATCCGACGGGCGGGGGATCTATCCGGGGTCGTGACCATCGAGCGGTTCGTCAATACCCTCGGGGAAGGGATCTACAAGGCGTTCACGACGGACGCTGGTCCCTATGCGAGTCGAAGCCCGTTGACGACCGACACGACGGGGCGGTTTCGACTCGTCCGCATCGGGTCCTACTACGGCGTGTTCTATGAGCAGAGGGGCGAATGGGTTCTGCTACGATCGTCGACCGCGACAACAGAAGATCTCACCATTCGACTCGAAGCCGGTGGAAACACCAGTGAAGCGTACGACGCGGCGTTCGACGACTTGGAGATCACGCCGTTGTCCGAAGAGATCGAGACGTGGCCGTTCTCTCCCAATGGACACTTCTATGAGTTCGTCCTTGGGACTCCGCCAGAGAGCTGGCTCGGAATGTCGTCCGAAGCGGCCAAGCGTGGCGGTTACCTCGCCACGTTGACGACCCCGGAAGAACACGAACACGTCGCAGGATTGGCGTCGCGGATCGACGGCGCGTGGAACGGCAACACCGGTCCGGCGATCGGGGGCATACAGGGGAAGGGATCGTGGCCCAATTGCGACGCGGAACCGGCCGGCTCGTGGCGATGGGTGACCGGCGAGCCGGTCGACGGGTCGGAGTGGGCGTCGGGTCAGCCCGACGACGGCTTCGGTGAAGACGACTACATGATGCTGTGGGGACAGAGCGATCCGACGTGGAACGATATATGGAACGGCGATCATGGCCTGCTCGGTTACATGATCGAGATCGATCGGCTCGTGCCGCCGCTTCTCGTTCACGTGATGCCCGGATATCCGAACGCACCGCACACGACTCCGGCGCAACGCCGGCCCGTGAGGGGGGGAGTCGCCACGGACATTTGGGGGAGCGCAAACCGAGGCGATGGGACGACCCTGGGAAGCAACTACACGTGGTCGTTCTCCGCGAATCCGAATGTGACGATAACGACGGATGGTGACGGACTCTCGGGAATCATCATCGACGATAAGTTCATCGCCGAGTCGGTGACGTTCGCATTGCTCGGTGGCAGCACGGAAGAGATCGTTCGAGCAACGCTCACGATCGAATTTCAGGGGCGAACGCGGTCTCGGTTCGTCGAGCTCCTCGTCGTCGATCCGACGGACCCCGCCACGTCCGCAGATGTCGACGTGACCCTTGCGATCGAAGACGCACTGAGAGCGCTCTATCTGCGACAAGGGTCGACTGGCACTTGGGCAAGGTGGGAGCACGAGCTGTTTCCTTCGGTTCCTGAGTTGTCTGACGTCGGCCCGACCGCTGTCGTACTTTGGGCGTTTCAGAACCAAGGCCACTCCGTCGCACGCGACCCGATCGAAAGCGTGTACGCGGACACCGTGCGGCGAGGGATGACCGCTGTGTACGATTACGGCTACGTCGAGACAAACACCTCGACTTGGCCGTGGATGGCAGTGGTCTCACGAGGAGCGATCGCGACGGGAACCTCCGACTTGAACGGAAACTGCCAAGCCCTGCGAATCAATCTCAACGGCAACCCGCAATCGGCCTACGAAACGGCGATTACTTGCTCCACCATTGTCTCGAGCGGTGCCCCCGACTACGTGGTTCCCGCCGGTCGCTGGGCTGGACTGAGCTACAAGACAGTGGTCGAAGATCTAATCGACGTGTTCGGGAGCTTGCAGGCCTCGGGATCGATCACCCGTGGCGGTTGGCGTTACTCTTCGTCCTTCGGAGACGCCGACATGTCGCACCACGGCTTCTTCTTGGTTGCGATGGAAGGAGCCGAGGACGTGTTCGGCGTCAATGTGCCGGATTGGATCAAGCACGAACAAGAGCGGATGCTCATCAATACCCAAGCGAATCAGCTCGGGGCTCCGTTTCGCTACCTGCCGTCGACCTCACCAGGTGCGGACTATGACCACGCGCACGGCACCACCGGGGCAGGACTGACAGCGCTTCGTGTGGTCGAGACCGAGGGTCCGTTCGTCGTGCCCGGCGACCTTCTAGATGATGTTGCTCCGCCGCATGATGGCGTCGAGCCGAAGCGATCGTCCGCGCTCACGTATCTCGGCGAGAAGTGGAACGTCGACGCGACCGATACCTCGCCCGCGGACGGCATCCTAGATCGAGCGCGGGGTAACCGCGGAAACTTCTACGCGATGTGGGCCGTGTCACGTGGACTGCGCTCGACCGCCCTCGGCTATGGCCTGCCCACAGGGGAACGCGTTCAACTCGAGCACGACGCGGTGTCTTTTGACTGGTACACCGGAGCGGAATCGCCCAGCGGAACAATCGCGGCCCCGTCGAGTGCCAGGGAAGGATACGCCCCCTACCTCGTCCGCACGCAAGAGAGTAGCGGCGATGCTGACGAACGGGGTATGTGGCTCTTCGAGACCACACAGACCCCCGAATTGGACACCGCGATGGCGGTCATGGTTCTGACGCCGAAGATTTTTCCAGTGTATGAGAACACGCCGCCGGCGACCGACGCCGGCGGCCCTTATCTCGTCGAGTGCGGAGGCGGCGTGACGACGGTCGAGCTGTACGGGCTCAACACTCGAGATTCCGACGCCGATCCACTCACATATGAATGGACAACCGATTGCCCCGGTGCCTCGATCGACGACCCGACTAGTGCGACTCCAACCGTCACGATCGACACATCCGTCGCACCAGCAACGTGCCTCGTGACGCTAGTCGCGTTCGATGGCGTGGACTACCGCGGGGACACGGCCGAGATCTCGATCGCGGACCGGCTTCCGCCCGTCCTCACGTTCGATTTCACGCTCCAGACCGGAGATACCGGAACCTTCATTCGTGGCGACGCGAACGATGATGGCGGCATCGACATTGCAGATCCGATCACGAGCCTGGACTACCTGTTCTCATCCGGCCTCGTGAATTGTCTCGAGGCCGTCGATTCCAACGGCGATGGCGGCATCGACATTGCGGATCCCATCTACACGCTGTCGTATCTGTTCTCGCAGGGGCCGGATCCGCTCGATCCGTTTCCCTCGTGTGGCACGGTACCTCTGGCGCTCGGCTGCGACACGTTCGAGAGTTGCGGCTTCAGCGCTTCGAGTGCGCCGGTCGTAACGGCTGCCATGGCCGCGTCCGACACGTGTGGTACGGCGAATACGACTGCAAGCGTGATGGCAGAGTGCGGGTCGATCGCGGTCGAGAATGGGGTTGGCTTCGAGTTCGAATGCGGAGTCGCCTGCAGCTTGTCCGGAACCGGCGCAGGCGTCGTCGTGACCGGCGACAGCCTCGTCTTGCAGGCCGTCGCGACCGACGCCGCGGGCAACTCGAGCGTGAGTGCGGTCGACCTCTGCGTCGCTGGCAATCATCCGCCGGTGTTCACATCAATTCCCACGACCCTCGTCGACCTGGTCGAGCCGTATGGAGACACCGCCATTGCGGCGGATCTCGATGGAGACGTGCTCACCTACGAACTTTCGAGTGCCCCGATCGGCATGAGCATCGACCCGCTGACCGGCAGCATTACGTGGTTACCGACTGTTCTGGATCTCGGGGAACACGTGGTCGTCCTCAGCGCTGACGACGGGTTCGGAGGCACCGCACTGCAATCGTACCGAGTTCGAGTCTTCGAGTTCCCGATGCACAACCAAGCCCCGACGATCATCTCGACGCCGCCGACGTCCGGTGGCGAAGGTCAGCCCTACCAATACGACGTCGTCGCCGAAGACCTTGACGGTGATTCGCTGGCGTTCTCATTACCCGTCGCGCCGGTAGGAATGACGATCGACATCACCAGTGGTGCCATCGACTGGACCCCGTCGGCGGCACAATCGGGCACGCGCGACGTCGTCGTGCGCGCCGAAGATCCCGACGGAGCGTTCGGCGAGCAGTCGTTTCAGATCGTCGTCGAAGAACTGCTGAACCTGCCTCCCGCGATCACGTCGAGCGCCATCGTGTTGGCTACCGAAGGGGTCGACTACATCTACGACGTCGACGCGACCGACCCCGATGGTGACGAGCTGACCTGGAGTCTGGATAGCGCACCCACTGCCATGACGATCGTGCCGACGTCGGGACTCGTCTACTGGCTACCCGACGGGACTCAATCCGGAGACCACTCGGTCGTCGTCCGGGTCACCGATGACGATCTAGAGTTCGATACGCAATCGTTCATGATCACGGTGGCGGAAGCGATCAACCCGCCCCCCGAGTTCACCTCCGTGCCGGTGACCACCAGCGACGAAGGCGTGCTCTACGAGTACGACGCCGACGCCGTCGATCCAGAGGGTGAAGTCATCACGTACACCCTGACGTTGTCACCGGCGGGGATGGACATCGACTCAGCGAGCGGCCTCATCACCTGGACGACGACCAGTATGAACGCGGGAGTCTATTCAGTAACCGTGGTGGCGACGGACACCGCGCTCGAGGCGAACGAACAGAGCTTCTCGATCGTAGTGGCAGACACGTTGAACGATCCGCCGTCGATCACATCGACTCCGCCGACCGAGGCGACGGAAGGCGGCGCGTACTCCTACGACGCGGACGCGACCGATCCGAATGGCGACGTCTTGACGTGGTCGCTGGACCTGGCGCCACTCGGCATGATAATCGACTCGAGCAGCGGCGTCGTCAACTGGACGCCCGACGGCACGCAGTCGGGTTCGCACGACGTGATCGTCCGCGTCGCGGACGATGAACTCGGTGCCGACACGCAAGCGTTCGTGATCACTGTGGCCGAAGCGATCAACGGACCACCCGTGTTCGTCTCAGTCCCGGTCACAACGGGGACCGAGGGACAACCCTACGTCTACGACGCCGACGCGATCGATACCGAGGGCGACCTGGTGGTCTCCTACACGCTGACTATTGCTCCGGTCGGCATGACCATCGACAGCGCACTCGGTGTTGTCAATTGGACCCCGTCCGCAGATCAATCCGGAGCCCACGCAGTAGGAATCGTCGCGGCCGATGACATGGGCAACCTGTCGTCACCGCAATCGTTCTCGGTGGTCGTGACCGAGGCGATCAACGCCCCACCACGCATCGTCTCGGTTCCGTTGCTGAACGCCGAAGTTGGGGCGCTGTACAGCTACTCGATCATGGTCGAGGACTCTGACTCGACGAGCTTCACGTACGAACTCGTGAACGGCCCGGCGTCGGCAACGCTCTCCATAGCCGGACTCTTGGAGTGGACGCCGTCGACGACCGGGGTTTCCCCCATGACGATTCGGGTGACGGATGACGGAGGCCTTCAAGCGACCCAGTTCTTCGCAGTCTCGGTTCGAGAAGTTCTCGACATCACACCACCGCTCGTCGTCGTGACCGCAAACCCGGCGATCGTGTCGATCGGAGACACGGTTAGTGTGGCGATCGTTGCAACCGATGACTCCGCGATAGATTCGGTCATCGCCACCATTAATGGAGCTCCCCTGACTCTCCAGCCGGATGGGACCGCGGACTTCGTGGCGTCGACGAGCGGATTGTTCATCGTCGAGGCATTGGCAGTCGATGCGGGGGGCCTTGGGAATACAGCGAGCGCCGAGTTTCGAGTACGGAGCGGCGTCGACGACGGCGCGCCCGTCGTGACATGGACGAGCCCAATCGCGGAGAGCCTTGTTGATGGGCCGATCGATGTGATCGGCACCGCCGACGACGGCGACTTGGTCTTCTACGAGCTGGAGATATCTCGAGATGCCGGCGCTACCTTCGCTCCGTTCCATCGCGGAGAGAGCGCTGTGATCGGCGACATTGTCGGTCAAGTCCGCCCCGGGGACTTCCTCCCTGGAATCGCCCAGTTCCGAATCTGCGCCGAGGACACTTGGGGGAATCGCAGCTGCTCGGATCCGGTGGCGCTCGATCTCGGACGGGCGAACGCGTCGCCGGGATTCCACCGGTTCGCGCTGCTCGACGGGTTCGTGGACGTGGCTGGGATCCCACTCGCCATTCGTCGAGTCTACGACGTTCGCAAGCGGGCGCCCGGAGACTTCGGATTCAATTGGTCGCTCGAGTCGACACAGGCGAAGCTCGAGACGACGCGCACGATGGGAGCCGAGTGGGCGCAGACGATCGATTCGTCAGATCCCTTGTTTCCCGTCTACGAACTCACGTCATCGGTAGCCCACCGTGTCACGGTGAGTCTGCCTGATGGTTCGGTTCACCGGTTCGAGATGGTGCCCCTACCGCAACAGCAGGCACTCTTCCCGATCGACGCGTTGACAGGTGTCGAGTTCGTGGCGCTCCCCGGGACCACGTCCGAATTGTTTCCGTCGAGCTTCCCGCTCTTCGTAGAGCCTTCTTCACCGGGACCGGTCGAACTCGTAGACGGCGGCTTCCAGCCCTTTGAGCCAGGCGGCTACACGCTCGAGCTGCGTGACGGTCGGGCACTGATCTTCACGCAAGAGCCCTCGACAAGTGAGTATCTGCTCACGCGAGTTACAGAACCGAACGGAAATTACGTCGACGTGTCGCCCACCGGCTTGATCCATTCGTCAGGCGCGAGCGTGAGCTTGACACGGGACATCGAGGACCGGATCACATCGCTCACCACACCTGCCGGGGCGACTCGCACCTACACCTACGACGGCGCGGGCGATCTCTGTACGGCCACCGACTTCGAGGGTTACACGACTGAGTACGTCTACGACGACGACCATAACCTGACGCAGATCATCGACCCGCGCGGGTTTACGCCCGGCACGTTGCTCTACGACGACCGAGGTCGAATTGCCGGCTTGGTCGACGGCGCCGGAAACCAAATCACACTTACCCTGGACGAGGTCGCCAACCAACACATCGTCACCGATCGATTGGGCAACACGTCGGTCGTCTCCTACGACGACCGTAGCAATGTCGTCTCGCTCCTCGATCCCGAGTTGAACGAGACGACGTTCACATATGATTCGGAGGATCGACAAACGTCGGCGACCGATCCGCTGGGCAACACACAAAGCTGGGAGTACGACCCCACCGGGCTGCTTACGACGTACACCGATGCCATGGGTGGGGAGATCACGTTCACCTACGATTCGGCAGCGCGGCAACTGTCTCGGGCCGATCAAATCGGCCGAGTAACCAGCTATGAATACGACGCGGCCGGCAACCAAACGGCGACAGTGACGGCGTCCGGGGAACGATTCGAGCGGACCTTTGACGCCGAAGGCCGTGTGCTGGACGTCGAGGATCCCTTGGGTGGGGTTGTCTCTTGGGACCGTGATCCTTTGGATGATCGCATCACCACGTTGACGGACAGCCTCGGCAACGCCACCGATTTTGTAACCAATGAGCGTGGGCAAATCGTTCAGCAGTCCTACACGAAGGACGGCGAGCTGGCGGTTCTCAGCACCGAGATCGATGCCAACGGCATGACTCGTTCGTCCACGCTACCCACCGGTGCCACCGGGACCATTGGGATCGGGGCCGGCGGTTATCCCGTCGCTGTCACGGACTTCAACGGCGTAGTGCAGCAACTGGTTTACAACGCGGCCGGTGACCTTGCCGGAATCAGTCAGCCCGGGGCCCCGATGTTGTTGTTCCAACGCGACGTCGAGCAACAGGTCACACAAGTGGAAGACCCTGCCGGAGGGGTTACCGAACGCGTCCTCGATAGTAGCGGGCGTCCGACATCGATCCAGGCTCCCAACGGTCGCACGGCCAGCGTCACATTCGATTCCGCCGGTCGTATCTCGCAAGAGATGATCGCGGACCGTGCGGCGTTAAACTACGACCATGACGATCTCGGGCGAGTCACGTCGCGGACGACGGTACACGATAGCCTGGGACCCGTGACTCGGTCGTACGAGTACGACGCCGCCTCGCAGCTGACCGCTAGGATCGACGAAGCTGGCGGACGAACCGAGTTTGCTCATGATCTCGAAGGCCGCGTGACAACGACTACCTTCGCGGATTTGACGACGACTACGACGACTCATGGTGTCGCCGGCCCGGTTCAGATCGTAGACGAGCTTGGCGAGACGATCGACTTGCAGCACAACGTCGGAGGCCAGCTGATCTCGGTGACAAATCGCCTCGGCGAAACCACGGCCTACACGTACGGTCAACTTGGCGGTCTCGAGACGGCCACCACGGAAAGCGGCAATCAGTGGGATCTCACTTGGGATCTTGTCGGTGCTCTGTCGTCGCAAACGTACCCATGGGGCGGAACGTTGTCATGGCAGCGGGACGCCGTCGCGCGCATCGTTTCGATCGGCACACCGACGGGTGAGAGCATCACGCGAGAGTACGATTCCAGGGGACGGCTGTCGGTGATCACAGCCGGGTTGGCCGAACCTGAACTCTTCACCTACGATGCCACCGGGACGTTGGCAGTCGCTGTCGACGACATTGGAGCGACCACCTACACGCGCGAACCGTCTGGGCAGGTGTCCCGCATCGATCAGACTAACGGCCCCGTCGAGTACGCCTACGATGAGCACGGCCGCGTCGAGTCGCTGATCACGCCCGCGGGGCTGACCAGCTTCGAATACGATGGGCAAGGACACTTGTCTTCGGTGATCGACAGCGCACTCGGCACGACTAGCTATGAATACGATGCCGTCGGCGGGCTTGCGACGATTCACCATACGGACGGTTCGACGACGGTGTTTACGCGAGATCTTCGTGGGCGAGTGGTCACGCTCGTGACGACCGATGCATCGCTAGTGGTGATTCGCGACGAGATCTACGATCACGATCTTGCTGGAAACCTGCTCTCGGCATCGGGACTGGCGGAGAGTGTTGTCTACCAATACGACGCAGCCAGCCGAGTCACGAATGAGAGTTGGACGGGTCTTCCCGAGCTCGGCAGTCTGGCCTATTCCTACGACTCTGACTGGCAGCTGACGACCATGGGCGCGCGCACGCTCGGCTACGATGGCACGCAACGGCTGACGTCGGATGGCCTGTTCACATCCTACGTGTACGATTCTGCGGGGCGGCCGACCGAGCGCTCGACCGGCTCTACGACCGAGATCCTCGAGTACGATGCCTACGGTCGACTCCGCCGTCTCGAGCGAAGCGAGGTCGGCAGCACGACGGTGATAGAGCTCGGCTACGACTACCTCGACCTGCTTCGCGAGATCCGCGTCGATGGCAGCGTTGTGCGAACCCTCCTTTGGGAAACTCAGCTGAGCGTGGTACCGAGGCTGCTCGAGGAGCGAGCCGGGGACGGGACCTTGTTGCGTCGTTATGTGCATGGCCTGAGACCCATCGGCGTCGAAGCCGACGTCAACGTCCTGTTGCACCAGGATCCACTCGGCAGTACGCGATTGGTTACCGATTCCACTGGGGTTCCCATCGAGACCCCGACTTTTGGTGCCTACGGAGGCAGCGCCACGCCGGTCGGCACCAGCACGTCGCTACTGTTCGCGGGCGAGTTGTACATTCCTGAACTGGATCTCTACTTCTTGCGAAGCCGCTTCTACGATCCGACAGCCGGGCGGTTTCTGACGCCGGACAAGCACCCGGTCAGTCCAACCCGCCCAACTTCGTTTACGCCCTTCCTGTACGCCGCCGCCAACCCTGTGCGGTACACGGATCCACTCGGGACGATCTCCCTACCTGAAATCAACATCGGGCGGGCGATAGTGGGGCAGTTGGCTTCCGTCGCTCTTCCGAGGCTGCCATTGCCGACTGAGGCCATCGCGCGCGGACTCGTCGGTGACTTGGCCACTCGCATCGTTAACAGTCGAGAAATCATTGGCGGCGACTTCTCGGTCGGCGTGGGATCGAGCGCCGGCGGCGTACTGGGCGTCAGTGCCGGGGTCAGTGCTGGTGTCAAGGTTGGGACCTCGCATTCGCTGATCGAAGTGAACTTGAAAGCCGGGGCAAGTCTCACCGCCGGCAGTCAGGGACCAAAGTCTCGGGGAAGTGTGTCCGTGGAAATCGGGCTCCTATCGGGCACTCGTGGTCAAGGTAATCCAACTCCGCCGGGCACCGTTGGCAGTGGCGTGAGCCTGAAGTTGCCCGCGAGCGGCGCGAACTTCTTGTTCGTAAACGGGGAGGCGAGGACCGAGCTCGGACTGCTGGCGTCAGCTACGTCTGTATCGATCCCCATCGGGGCGAGCCTGACGGGAAGCAGTGCCTGTGGAGACAGGGGTTGGTGCGAGAGTTTCACTTTTCAGGGACCCGCAGGGTCTATACCGACAACTCCTGACAGTGTGCTCCGTGCGGGGTTCGACGGATCCGTGAAACCGGATGGCAAGGTGATCTCGATCGGGTTCGAGGTCAGCATGAATCTTTTCTGGGCGACCTTCGATAGTCATGGGCTCATCGATACCGGCGGAGTCTTTGACTCGATCATGGGCTACTACGATTGAACCCCTACTGGGGCTACCCTTGATCGACGCGGTCACTTAAAAACTGGCGCGCGCTATCTATTCGGATTTGGGAAGCTCCAAACCGTTCGACTTGGGATGGTGAGTCCGATGTTGATTTTGATGCTCTGCCTAATGTACCAAGGGCCGGCTTCCGCTTCGCAAGGCGACGGCGTCGAGCCCGCGCTTCGTGTCATTGAGCAGTCCATGAGCCTGTGGGCGGACGCTATCTCGGAGCAGCGACTCGGTACGGACGACACTCTTCGACGTTGCGCAGCCCTCCTCCGCGACCGTCATTCGCCTGGCGCTATCGGTACGGCCACCGGCCCACTCCTCGTTTACGAATCGGCAGTCGCATACGCAGCGCTTCTCGCGGTTCGGAGTCGTATACCCAGCCGAGCCATCGAGCGCCACTTGCCGACGCTCGCGCGCTGGATCTCGAGATCGCGCGAGAGGGAGCTCGAGCCACTTCCCACCGCGGAGTCACAGCTTGATGAGGCCATCGACGCACTGGGCGAACACTCCGATACGACAGAGCGAGCCAAGGCTTTCCTCGAGAAGTGCCGTCCGGCCCTGTCGGGACAAACGGTTCGTCGAGGTCTCGCCTGGCGAGAGACACTGCGCCCGTTTCTCGCCACCCCTATGACGCCGAGTGACCGTCGTGTACGAACGATGATCCACCTGCTTCGCGGCCAGTTCGACCCGGATCGACCGGAAATGATCACCGTGCACTTCGCAGATCCGAGCATCGTCAAAGACGTAGCTCCGCGGCTCTTCGCCTATGCCGCGCTCGCTCGCGTTTTGTCGATTCACGGTAGCGATGTCCTCGTGCTCGACTCCGGCAAGACGTGTGACTGGCGACGGGAGATCCGCCAGCGAGTCCTAGCTTTGCAACACGCCGACGGTGGGTGGTCCGCGAAAGGAACGAGCGACATAGCGGATAGCCTGGCTCGGCTTGCATTGGCTTGGACCGAACGTCCTTCGGCTTCTGGACCATCGATCGAGAAGAAGCAGTAGGGCGGCTTTGAACAGCGGGGGATCTGATTTCTCGGCGCGGTCGCCCGTCAGGGCTGCGCGCGGTGACTCGATTTCAATCGTTCAGATCTGCGACATCTCGAAAGTAGCGCTTCACCTTTGAGTGAGGTGCCGGAAGGTTCGACCGAAGGGGTAGCGACGCCAACTAGGTGAAGGGACGGATGACACCTGCTGCTCGACTCGTAGCCATTGCCGCGGGGTCGCTATGAGCGCGCGCGCTGTCGCGGCCGGGGCTTGCCCGCCTTCATTCGGTCGAGATCGTCGCGTAAGTCGATGAGCAAGTTGCGCACGTCGAGTTGGTGATCACCCAGGTCCGCGAGCAGCCAGGAAAGTTCGCCGAGGAACTTGAAACAACAGAACATGATCACCAGTCCGATGCCCATGCCGAGCAACGAGAGAGTCAACACTATGACGCTCTCGATCACGCCGACGTAGTGCAAGTAGACCACCAGCCCCCCTGCGCCGACGAGGAGCACCGACCCGAGGTACGCACCTAGTAGCAAGAAGGAACTCAGCGCCCGTAGCTTGCGGAATCGAGACACGGCGCCCGGGTTGAAGTTGCGAACAGGCTCGAGGCCGGTGCCAAACTCTACGGCGTACGACGTGCCCATCGTTTTCTGTCGATCGCGCTCCTCCATGGCCTCGAGCAACTCGAGTCGCTCGTCTTGCTCTCGCCGCCACGTGTTCTTCGCCTCTAATTCATCCGGCGACAACACGGCGACCTTGGTCCCGCAACTAGGACACTTGACCTTCTTGCCCAGGTACTCGTCTTGGGCGCTGAAGGACTTGTTACAGCTATCGCACAGTGCTCGAACAGCCAAAGGCGCTCCTCTCGGGACTCAATTGTAGAACCGTGAAGCGCCGTTGGGTTCAATCTTTTGAAGTTGCAAGAGAAGCACCCAGCAGTCCGGACATGAAAACAGCCGCCCCCGCGAACGGAAACGGCTGCTCTCCCTCGTTTGTCTTGGTGTGCGTGCCTAGTTCTTGAGAACCGCCGGCGAGATGTTGGCACTGCCGACGGACTCGGCTCCAACCTTCTCGAGACGAGCGTCCTCGGAACTGAGCGCGGCCTTGACGGCCTCGACGAACTGAGCGCTTGCGCCCTCGCCTTTGCCGTAGTTGATCTTGCCGAGCGCGTCCATCGCAGCGACGCGCACGTCGACCGAGTTCGCGTCGCCCTGAAGGACGATATCGATCAAGAGCGGCTCCGCGGCTTTGACCGCGAGGATTCCCGCAGCCCGACTCGCCGGGATACGGACTTCGTCGGAACGATTCTCGAGAACGCTGACGAGCGAACGCTCGCAAGCGGTGAGATCGAAGATCGTGTCGCGGCCGGCATCGTGGCTAGCCAGAGTCGCGATCGCTTCCGCGGCACGTCCCGCGATCGCGATATCACGCGACCGAGCGTCGTCGGAGCTCTCGAACAGCGGGTTGATCACGTCATTGCGAAGACGAATCGGATCCACGCTGTAGCTCACGACCTGGACGCCGTCGTCGGCGAATCCTTGGTAGTCAGCCTTGGCCGCGACAACTTCGCTGTTGTCGACGACGATCAAGATCGGCACCGACTTGGTGCGGTAGTCCGCGCGGAGGCGCGCGATCAGATCCGAGGTCAACATGCCCTCGGTCTTCGACGACAGAATGATCAGATCATGCGGGTAGCTCTGAGCAGCGTGCAACGCGTCGAGACTTCCAGCAATGTTGAACGCAGCGACGTTGGAAGCGCGGAGCTTCTCCTTCGCGTTGTTCTGATTCTCTTGATCGCTGAACACGGTAAGCGCAACACGGCCACCCGCTTCGACGAGCGCTTCGTTCAAGTTCGGGATCACGCGATCCGAGTTCGCGAACGAGCTCGACGGGTTGCGGTAGGCAACACACTCGGCCGCAGCGAAACGAACGCCACGGTGATCGTAGGTCAACGCTTGCGAGAGCGGGCCTTCGATCGAAGCAGCACGCTTGCCGGCCGGGTACACCTCACGCATGACTTCGAGCGCGCCGATCGCGACGAGCGGGCGGTCGTGAGTCATCGCTTGGGCGAGAACGCCGGCGATGTTTTGGTTGCTGAGCATTCGAGCTCGGTTGCGAATCGAGCGCATCTTCGGCTCTTCAATGCGAAGCTCGTTCTGGCTCGCTTCGTCCTGAGCGCGCTGACGAACTGCGGAGTACTCAGCCCACTGCGCGAGCGAAGCCGAGGTGTGCAGGATTTGAGCCATGGTATCGTCGCCCGGAAGATCGGACGCGGCGTCGAGCACTTGCTCAGCACGCAGCTCGTTGAGCGCCCAAGCGTGGACGTCGGTGTAGCCGAGCTTGCCGTCGGTCAGCGACCAGATCACCGGATCGTGGTGCGTCAGGTGCATGTAGCGAGAGTCGAGGTAGAAGCGCTCCGCTTGTTGCACGAGCAACTCGTAGGCGCTCTTGCTGTTCTCTTGCGGGTTGATCGCGGCGATCGCGCCAGAAGCCGCCCGCTGGATCTCAGCGTCGGTGCCGGTCTCGGCGACGCGCTTGAGCGCGGGGATCGCGGCCGGGTTCTTGATGGCTTTCAGCGCAGCGATAGCGCCGAGGACCGTGCTGCCGTCTTCGTGGTGCAGCAACGCGCAGAGCGGCATGACCGCGTCCGCGGAAAGAACAGCGAAACCGTGAATCGCTTTGACGCGAACGGTCAACTCGGAAGCGCCAATCCGCTCGGCAAGACCCGGAGCGAGGTACGCGCCGTACTGGTTCGCCAGCGTGTAGCGCAGACGCATTTCCTCTTCCATGTCGTCGGTCGAGAAGTAAGCGTCGAGCTGCTGCGTAATGGCATCGGCGTCGCGCTCGCGACGTCGAGTTTCGGTATGGACGAGTTCGGCAACCCGAGCCATCGCCTTGCCGAGGTCTTCATCGCGGCTCATCGCGACGATCTTGTGGTAGCCGTACTTCTCCAAGAACTGAAGCGCCTCGTCCGCCGTGATGTCCATGGCGAGCGCTTGCTCGAACTTGGACTTGGCACCGTCGAGGTCATTCTTCGCGAAGAGGGAATGACCTTCCTCGAGGAGCGATTGCACCTCGCCGCGGGATTGGGCGTCAACGCTGGTCGCCGCCAGGACCGTGACCATGAGCGTCGCGATCCACACGCAAGCCGATCTCGTCAGCCGCATACTTGCTTCCTCTTCCGCACTGCACGCCTGCCGTAGGAACTTCCCCACTCGGGAGGTATCCCACTCACCGTCGGAACGACGACGCGGAGCGTGTTGTCCTTGCCGTGAAACCGCTACCGGAGGCGTTGGCCGTCCGCAGCGACGTCTTTTACGAGAGGTAAGAAACAACGCCTACTCAGAACGAGCAAACGAACCAACCCCCCGAAACCCCTGTCTGTTAAACACGTCAGTATCAAGCACCGTAGTCGTATGTATCAAACACAGTCGTCGCAGCCGCGCGTAGAATGCGACGCAGCCACGACGTGACGGCCGGCATCGGTGTTTGACCACCGAGCGCCGTCGAACCCGCTAGCTAGCCGATGAAAAAATTGCGGTCGAAACGACCGAGGGCGGCAACCGGGCGGGCGGCATTCTCACTGGACTTCGGGACGATCTCAGCTCCAAAGTCCGTTTGAGAGGACCCTGACTCTAGTGACAGTCACTCAGATTCCATTGTAAATGCACCGTGCGGATTATATCAGTGCACCCAGATGCGTCAACACGACCAGCCCGTCCCGGCCGAGGACCAGTGTCCGAACCCCCGACAGGGTACCCATCTATACGTCGACGCGGCCCGCGGGATTGCCGGAGACATGCTCCTCGGAGCGCTCCTAGATCTCGGCGTGCCGGAGGAGGCGGTCCTGAATCCGCTCGCGGAGGTGCTCCCTCCGTTTAGGGCGTTCACAGCCGTCGTCAAGAAGCGCGGTATCACCGCTCGCACGTTTACCGTCGAGACGGTAGAGCACGACCCACCGCACCGGACCTTCCGGACCATCCGAGCGCTCATCGAGGCCAGCTCGCTGCCGGAAGCGGTGCGACGGCGTTCGGTCGAGGTGTTCGAGGCGCTCGCAATCGCGGAGGCCGAAGTCCATGGCAGCACGCCCGAAGATGTTCATTTCCATGAGGTTGGGGCGATTGACTCGCTCGTGGACATCATCGGCACCGTGCTCGCGGTGGACATCCTAGCGCCCACTGCGATCACCTTCTCGACCCTTCCCCTGGGCCAAGGCACGGTCGAAACCCAGCACGGCGTCTATCCGATCCCGGCACCGGCGACTCTCGCGCTGCTTCGCGGCCTGCCGACGACGCCGTATCCGGTGGCGCGCGAGGTGACCACGCCAACGGGGGCGGCGCTCGCCAAGGTCTTGGCGACGAGCTTCGGCCCCCCGCCCGCGGGGACAATCGTGGCAACGGGTTATGGCGCTGGCACCCGGGACGCGGGCCCGGAAGAGGCTCCCAACGTCTTGCGAGCGTGGACGGTCATCCCGGGAGTAGCCGGGGACTCGGTTCGCTCCCACCATCCCGGCCTAGAAGAAACGGTGGTGGTGCTCGAAACCAACCTCGACCACGCCTCCGGCGAAGACGTCGGCCACCTCATCGACCGACTGATAGCGCGGGGCGCCCTCGACGTGTTCGTGGTGCCGACGGTTCAGAAGAAGTCTCGGCCGGGGCACTGGGTCACAGTCCTCTGCGCGGACGGGACTGAACTCGACCTCGAACGCGAGCTGTTCCGGGAATCGGGTACCCTGGGCGTGCGACGACACCGCACGGTTCGCCGCGCGCTCGAGCGCACGAGTGAGACCGTCGAACTCCGCGGCCACCCGGTGCGCATCAAACGCGCTTCGCTGGACGGCGAGAGCTGGACGGCCGCGCCCGAATTCGAAGACCTCCGCCAACTCGCTGACGCTACCGAGATCCCGCTGAGGCAGCTCCGTGCCGAGCTGTTTGCACAACTGTCGGAGTCGCCAAAGTCCGACGATTCCTCCGAGGCGACTGACGCATGTGGGGCAGTCGACCACGATTCGAGCCAGGATGAATAGTGAAGAAAAGGCGACGTCGCGCGGCGCCATCGACTCCCAAGAGTCCTCTGCGCCTCCGGGGGGAGTGCGCCGCGGCCACGTGTTCGAAGAGACTGATCACGAAGACCTCGCCTGGGTGCGAGCGACCATAGGCGGAGACAATACCGCTTACGACCGCCTCTTCACCAAGCACCGTAATCGAGTCTACGCGATCGTCTACCGCGTGATCCGCAACCGCGAGGATGCTCTCGAGGGAGTGCAGGAGGTCTTCACAAAGGTGTACCGCGCCCTGCCGCGGTACAAAGAGGAGTTTCGGTTCGTGGCTTGGCTGAATCGCATCTCGATGAATCACGCGATCGACTTGTACCGCCGTCGGCGCACGCGCAAGGAACAGATCTATGATCAGGAGTTCACGTTTGCGCGCCCCGACCGGAGCGTGCAACGCTTCTCCGATCCCGAAGAAGAGATGGATCGCAAGCACGTCGGGCAACGCATCGAAGCCGCCCTGGCGACGCTCTCGGAGGACCACCGCCAAGTGTTCACCCTCTTCTCGTACGAAGATCTCGCGTACGCCGATATTGCCGAGTTGCTCGATATCCCCATCGGTACCGTGATGTCGAGACTGTTCTACGCGCGTCGCAAGATGCAAGACGCACTCCCCGCAAGTTGGGATCCGGGCGGCCGCAAACGACGCGACAAGCCGATCGCGGCGCGGGACGAAGAAGGTGACGCATGAGAGATACCGACCTCGAGAGACTGAAACGCGACGACCCCGAATCGGTGGAGATCATCGATCTGATGCTCGCCGAGAACGAACGGGAACTGAGCGAGTTCGAGGCGAGGAGAGTCCAGCAGTTCGTCGAACAGTCGCCGGTGTTGCAGGAATTCCTCAACGCCGAAGCGCCCGAGAATGCGGGACAAGACAATCTCTGGGACCAGGTCCCGGTTGCGCTACCTAGCGATGCCGAATGGCGTCAGGTCGATGTCGGATTGCACCAAGCGATCGGGCGGGCCGATGCGGAGAAATCGTCAGAAGGCGATCGCCGAGAGCCGGCGGGAACGACGAGTCGTTCGGGAGTGTGGGCGACCGTCGCCGCGCTCGCCGCGACGCTACTGTTCGCATTCATTCTGGTCGAACAGTACAGCGGGCCATCGACTCCCAGTGAGACGGCGTCGAACTCAGGTGTGGACGAGGGTTCGGGCTCGGACCCGGAAGTCGAAGAGCCAATGAATGAGGTTATCATCACGGAGTTACCCGATGATGTGCTCGACGTACAGATCGACGACGTCGAGGGCGCGTTGATGATATACGTGAGCTCGGGCTAACAATCGCTGTGTAAATCCGGCCCGCCAGACGGCGGGTGGTAAGGACCTTGGAATGCGTCGGAACTCTCTCTCCCTAACAACCGCAGCGCTGGTCGTGATTCTGTTCGCGGCTCTCGACGTGTCTGCCCAGACGCCCGCGACGAAGGAAGCGTATACGCTGTACCACGTCGTCGCGTCCGACGCGAAGCGCGCCGGGAAAGAGCTGACGCTGGTCAAGCAACTCAAGCCGTTCGCCGCCAACCTGAAGCGGTACGACTTCAAGAAATTCGATCTAGCGGGGCTGAAGGAGCTGAGTCTCACGAAGAAGCCTCAGACGATCACGCTGCCGAAAGGGTTCGGCAAAGTAGAGCTGTCGATCGCCGGACCAGGGATTGTCAAAGTCCGACTCACTCCGACCAAGGCCAAGCCCATCGGTGCCACTGTCCCGACCAAGAAGCCGGTCGTCGTGTCGAGCGATAGCCTCAAGAACAAATCCGGTCAGCAGTACATTCTGATTCTGGTGAAGAAGAAACCGAAGAAGTCTTGAGGCGAGAGTAGGACACGCCGAGTGTTCCTCTTCCCCTTCGATACCGACGCCTCGGCCAAGCATCACCCTTGGGTGACGATCGCGTTCATCGTCTTCAACTTCGCGGTCTTCTTCTTGGTCGACGACACCGATCCGTACATCCTGCGATTCGGCGACGGCCTCCACCCGTGGCAATGGATCACCTCGGTATTCGTGCACAGTGGTTTTTGGCACGTCACGATGAACATGATGTTCTTGTGGGTGTTCGGTCTGATCGTGGAGGGCCAAACGGGATCACTCCGATTCGCCGTTCTCTATCTGTCGATCGCCGGCCTATGCGGACTCGTCGAGCAAACCGTGTTCCTCGGAGAGACATTGCGGGCCGGGAGCCTCGGAGCGTCATCCGTCCTGTTCGGCACCATGACCATCGCGGTGCTGTGGGCTCCGGTCAGCCGCGTGAAATTGTTCTTCTGGTTCTGGATTCATGTCTCGGTGATCGAGGTCAAGACGCGAACCGTTGCCCTGGGCTACCTCGCACTCAACCTGGTGTACGCGGCCATTTGGATCACGAACGGTCACGGCTGGGCTACGTCGGAGGTGCTTCATCTGATCGGCGCCGCCGTCGGCTTGCCGCTCGGATTCCTATTCCTCAAGCAGGGTTGGACCGAGTCGTACGGTGCTGACTGGCTCACTCTTCGCGCGGAGAAGGGTTCCCCCACCCCGATTCATAGAACCCCGACGACGCCACGCGACGCCGCCGAGTACGAAACCGACGTTCGCGACAGCACTGAATTCCTGCGCGAAGCGCTGGACGCCGGCGATGCCCGAGGCGCCTGGCAGATCCACATCGACTTCGAGTCCTCGCACGGGGCGTGGCCGCTGGCGGAACCGGAACTTCGCGACCTGATCCTGGGCTTGATCAAAGACGGAGAAGCACCCCGCTCATCCGGATACGTGACGGAGTACCTCGCCCGTTTCCCCGACGGAGACCCCGCCGTACGGCTTTTCCGCGCACGTCAGCTCATCGAGTCCGAGCGACGACCGCAGGCCGCACTACGAATACTCGGAACCATCACCACGAATCCGGGCACCCCGCAATCGAAAGAACACGAACGACTGCGGCTCGCGGCGGACGCCTTGAAAGCGAGCGGTGTTCTCGAGCTGGATCTCGACGAGTGAGAGCGGTAACCGCGAACTCGTCCGGCGGGCTGTGGAGGTCTGGACCGAGAAGTCCGATACTGAGGGTATGTTAGAATACCGTGTGGGACTACTAGGCTTGGGAACGGTTGGGGCTAGCTACGCCGAGCTGCTGACGCGCTTCGGCGCCGACTGCTCGAGATCGTGCGGCCGCACGCTCGAACTACGCCGTATCGCCGTGCGAGACCTCGACCGAGCGCGAGCAAAACTCGGCAACCGCGGTGACGCCGAGCTCACGCTCGACGTAAACGACATCATCGGCGCCGAGGACATCGATCTCGTCGTAGAGTTGGTCGGTGGAGTCGACTCCCCGCGCGAGTGGATCCGTCGCGCCATCGAGTCTGGCCAAGACGTCGTGACCGCGAACAAAGCGGTACTCGCGGCGCACGGTGAAGAACTCTTCGCCCTCGCTCACAAGCACGGAACGACGCTCCTGTTCGAAGGCGCGGTCGCCGGTGCGATCCCCATTCTCCAAGTGATTCGTGAAGGATTGACCGCGGGCCCCATCACCGCGCTCACGGCGATTCTCAACGGAAGCTCCAACTGGCTTCTCGGAGCACTGGAGAACGGGGACTCGTTCGAGGACGCGCTGAAGGAAGCGGGACGGCTCGGCCTCGTCGAAGCGGATCCGACGCTCGACATTTCGGGGCAGGACGCGGCGCACAAACTCGCGCTCATCGCTCGACTCCTCACCGGTCGGCGAGTCGACCTCGACTCCATTCGCTGTGACGGAATCGAGTCGATCGACTCGGAGGATCTCGCGTTTGGCCGACGTCACGGTTTGACTCTCAAGCTTGCGGCCATCATGCGAACCCCGCACGCCCAGCACCACGGTGGTACAGTCAGCCTCGGCGTTTTCCCGATGTGGCTTTCCGCCAGCCATCCGCTTGCGGGAGTTCGTGAAGAGAACAACGCTGTCCTCCTCGAAGGGCCGACGTTCGACTCACTGATGTTCCAGGGGAAGGGTGCGGGGGGACATCCGACCGCCGGTAGCGTGATAGCAGACACCGTGCGCGCCGCACGTGGGGCGGGAAAAATTTCCGCGGCGACGGATCGGCTCGAAGTGCTCGACCCGTTGGCCGACCTCGCTCGATACTACGTTCGACTCACGGTCCCGGACGCCCCCGGCGTTCTCGCTCGCATCGCTTCCGCATTTGCAGAGCAATCTGTGAGTCTAGCTTCCGTCGAGCAAGTCGAACGTCGAGAGAGCAACGCCGCCATGATTCATATGATCACTCACAGAACCACTGCGGCTAACATCGACACTGCGCTGGCTGCGCTTGGCAAGGAAACCCTTCCCTCGCAGGCACCCGTTCGAATCGCCATCGCGGTCGACGGTTGGCAAACCGAGGGCGACACGGCAACACGAACCAGCGACGCTTCGGACGGGAATCGTACATGACCGGTATCATCGAACGTTGGCGAGAGCACCTCCCAGTCTCTGCTGACACTCCGATCGTCACGCTCGACGAAGGCTCGACGCCGTTGATCGCTGCGCCAGGGTTGGAGTCCATCGTGGGGGGCGGTCGCCGCGTGTGGCTGAAGTTCGACGGCGCCAACCCCACCGGATCGTTCAAGGACCGGGGAATGACTCTCGCCATGTCGAAGGCTCTCGAGGAGGGCACGACTGGGGTGATCTGCGCGTCGACCGGCAACACGTCCGCCTCGGCCGCGGCCTACGCTGCACGGGCGGGTTTGCCTTGCTGGGTTCTCCTGCCTAGCGGCAACGTCGCAAGCGGCAAGCTCGCTCAGGCGATCGTTCACGGAGCCAAGTTGATCCAAGTCGATGGCAACTTCGACGATGCGCTCGGACTGGTTCGAAAGGTGACGGAGACGCGCGCCCTCACGCTCGTCAACTCCCTCAATCCTTACCGAATCGAAGGGCAGAAGAGTGCCGCGTTCGAAATCGTCGACGTGCTCGGCGACGCCCCCGACATGCACGTGCTACCGGTCGGCAACGCGGGAAACATCACGGCGACTTGGCGCGGCTACTGCGAGTTTCACTCCAAGGGTCTCGCCACCAAGCGACCCAAGATGGTGGGCTTTCAAGCCGCCGGCGCCGCCCCGATCGTGCGCGGTCGCCCGGTCGAAAATCCCGAGACGATCGCGACGGCGATCCGAATCGGAAACCCGGCCTCGTGGAAGGGTGCCACCACCGCAGCCGGCGACTCCGGTGGGTCCATCGATTGTGTGACCGACGATGAAATTTTGGAGGCGTATCGGCATCTCGCGCAGACCGAAGGGGTGTTCTGCGAACCGGCGTCGGCGGCGTCCGTTGCAGGCCTCCTGAAACTCGCGGAAGAGGACGCGATTCCTGCGCCTCCCGGCGGCACCATTGTTTGCACGCTTACCGGTCACGGCTTGAAGGACCCGGATTGCGCGGTCTCGCAGGGCATCGCCCCCGAGCCAATCCCGTCGACCCTCGATGCACTCGAACAAGCGATGAGAACCTGATGGCGCAAAGCTTCCGTATCACCGCTCCCGCCTCGACGTCCAACCTCGGACCAGGGTTCGACACCCTCGGGATGAGTCTGACGCTAGGGTTGCGTCTGACGCTGACGCCTGATGCGCCCGGCGGATTCGGAGTAGACATTCGTGGCGAAGGTAAGGGGATCCTCCCCGAAGACCATCGCAACTGGATCGTGAAGACCGCTCGCGAGGTCGCGGGCGACCGCGTCGACAACGCAACCTGGGAGATGGACAACCGGATTCCCGTTGCCCGCGGACTTGGCTCGTCCGCCGCCGCGACGGCCATCGGTCTGACGGCGGGTTACCTCTTACGAGACGGCGCAGTTCCGGCGCGCCACGTCCTCTTCGAAGGTGTCGTCAAGAAAGAGAATCACCCCGACAACGCCGCCGCCACCGTCTTTGGCGGCTTCCGCATCGGTAGCCGTACACCGGGTGGAGTTTGGCACACCGCTCCCGGCGTGCTTCCGTCGAGTGACTTCCGCGTGTTGCTCGTCGTGGCGGATCAACCGATTCAAACTCAATACGCTCGCTCCATCCTGCCGAGCAAGTACTCGCGTTCAGCGGTAGTGCGAAACATTCAGAGCCTGGCCACCCTGCTTTCCGGTCTAGAGCGCGGAGACTGGGACGCCGTACGGCGAGGCTGTAGCGATCAGCTTCACGAGCCGTACCGTCTCCCGCTCGTACCCGGACTGGAAGAGGCGTTGAGCGCGCTGCGCGGCAACTCGGAGATCGGCGGAGCGTACTTGAGTGGAGCGGGCCCGGTCCTAGCCGCTTTCCTTCCCGAGCCCACGACCTCGGTGGACGTGGCGTGCGAAGCGATCGAGCTGCTGCGCGTCAAAGGAACTGGCGCGTCCGCACAGGTCGTGGAAGTTCAGCACCACGGGCTAACGGTGGAGAGCTGAGAATTGGACACTAGTGTCTGGGTTCAAAAATTCGGCGGTACGAGCGTCGCGACGACGGACCTGCTGCGAAGCGCGGCCCAACGAATCGGGCGTCGCCGAGCCGAGGGACATCGAGTCGTGGTTGTCGTCTCAGCCATGGGCGATACCACCAATAGACTCGTCCAGCTCGCTCATGAATTGACGCCGGAACCGTCGCGACGAGAACTCGATGTCCTCCTGAGTGCGGGTGAAATTCAATCGATGGCGCTTCTCGTGTTGGCTCTTCAGGAAAGTGGGATCGAGGCGATCTCGTTCACTGGAGCACAAGGTGGGATCCTGACCGACGAACGTCACAGCCAGGCCCGCATTGTCGAGATCGCAACGGACCGCATTGAACGAGAGCTTGCGAATGACCGTGTCGTCGTTCTGGCCGGTTTTCAAGGCGTGACGAAGGACGACCACGTCACGACGCTCGGTCGAGGTGGATCGGACACGAGCGCCGTTGCGATCGCGGCAGCGTTGCAGGCGTGTTGTTGCGAAATTTTGACCGACGTACCCGGAGTCTTCACCGCCAACCCTCGCACTGTGCCGACGGCCCGGCTTCTCGACGAGATTTCGTACGACGAGATGCTGGAGATGGCGACGTTCGGAGCTCGCGTACTTCACAATCGCGCCGTCGACCTGGCGAGTCGTTACGGGGTCGAGCTTATCGTCGGCCCAGCCCACGACGACCTTCCCGGAACCCGCGTCGTGGCTCGAACGAAAGACAGGTCCATGGAAGCTCCGATCGTACGCGCAGTGACCGAAGATGCCGATGTGCAGAAGATCTCGTTCCTCGGGGTACCCGATACGCCTGGAGTGGCGGCAAAGGTGTTCGGCGCACTGGGTGCCGAAGGCATTCCGATTCGCCTCGTCGTTCAAGCCCAGAGCCACGCGGGTCACAACGACATCACCATTGTCGCCCCGTCGGAGACTCCGATCTCCACCACGCTCCTGGATCGCGTGGTCCGAGAGGTCGGCGGAAAGTCGTACCTCGTCGATTCGGAGGTGGGGCTATTGTCGGTGGTCGGTGAAGGCATCGCAGGCTCTCCGGGACTCGTCGGACAGATCTTCTCGGTGCTGGCCGATCACGCGATCAACATCGACCTGATCTCGTCATCGAACCTAGTCATCAGCTGCAGCGTGCCCCTGGGGCAACTGCAGGACGGCGCGCGCGCACTTCATGAGGCGCTGATCGAACGGTGACGGGCCACCCCAGCGCAACGTTAAGCACTACATCACAAACAACTTAAGACAAAGAGGCAAAGCGGCTGAATCGTCGGGGTCCGACGCCCGAAACGAGGAAGGAGCGAAACCAAGTCCTTTTTGCAACATCCTTGGTGACGCTCATCCGCGATGTAGAATCACGCGGATCGCCATTTCCTTCCAATCGAACGAGCACCACAACACACACGCTGGGGGGTCTTCATGACACCACGCACTCTGACGACTTATCTCATTGTTACCGCGCTGATTATTCTCGGCGTGTTGACGACGCCACAGACCACCAAGGCTCTAGCCGGGGAACCGACCGCCCAAGAGGGCGACGGTGAAGGTGAAGCGAAACCTCCGAAGCAAGAGGACAGCGAGCCGGACACGAAGAAGAGTTCGTACGACGAAGCAACTCGCGAGGCGATCAAGAATCTGTTTCCGGGAGCAGAAGTCGAGTTCGGTGAAGGCGATGTCGTTTCGCTGACGTACAAGTTCGAAGCCAACGCTGAAGACTCGAATGGAGACGACTTCGTACCGAGCGTTAGCCGCGACCCGAAACACATGCGCTGGTCGCGAGGATACGAAGGGTACCGCACCTCCTTTGACTACGGTCTGGTCGTGAACAAGTTCGGTCGTTGGATTCACAAGGGCGTGTGGAAAGAAGTCGAAGCCAGCATTGAGTGGGGACATCTCTCCGAGTACATGAAGCCCGCTGATATCTGTGCGGTCGTTTACACGTGGAAGAACGGCAAGAAGATGATCGGCAGCAACTGGGGACACGCCTGTGTCAAGTTGAGCAAGTCGATCAAGCTGTCCGCCAAGCCTATCCCGGCCACGGTCCCTACCCCGATGAGAGTGGACAGCAAGCGCAACTTCGGTCTGAAGTACTCCAAGGGCATCTTGTCGTCGCTCATCAAGGGTCGTGTCACCTCCAAGACGAGCAAGCCCACGTTCATCAGAGGCATCGAGCCCGGACGCGTCGGCATCGTCTGGAACGGCCAATGGGTCAAGGGCATCATTCAAGACTTCACGATGAAAGGTGTTCTGGATCCGGCCTGGGTCGAGAAAGAAACTGGCATGTCGAGCAAGTAAGCCAGGGACGCGAGGCACGACAGCAATAAACAACGCCTCGAACAGCGTAAGAAACAAGGCGACCGCCGAGTCCTCGGCGGTCGCCTTGTTTCGTGTCAGGAGCCTATCTCAGGAGCGATTGGCGCTACGGACAGGTTGTCAAAGCGCAATCGATGGCGTCCGGCGTCGAGTCTATCGCGCACACCGAAGGAGTCGGGCCCGGTCCGGCTTGGAAGAGATAGGTGAGGAGGTACACCGCGTCGGTAATCTCGATCGCGCCCGAATCGTCGGTGTCGCACGCATCTGCGCACGCGGGCGCAAACTCGCCGAAGGCAACTCCCAGAATGCGAACGGCGTCGGGAAGGTTCACCGACTGGTTCGCGGCACAGTCCCCGCGCAAGAACAACGGCAGAGGCGAGCCCACGTTGGATCGAAAGTCGACCGCCATCAGACTGTGATCCGAAGCGTCTGAGTCGTCACTCTGCATGCCATACGCCGCCAATGCGGCGGTCGACATGTCCGGAGTGTAGAGCACCCAATTGCGGGCGACGCTCAACAGGGAGTCGGAGTAGATCACGTAGTCGAGGCGTCCTGGCCAAAACGAACTCGTGTCGCTGCGCCAGGTGTACGCCATCCGCTCAGCGACCTGTCGGGGCGCTGGATCCGTCAGCCCGGAACCGTCCGCGTCGAGGATCACATCGGGGCCAAACGCGCCTTCGTCGACAATGTCGCCTTCGAGCAACGAGGTCAGCTGCTGCGAATCCCCCACCAAATTCAAGTCTCCGACGATGACAACCGCGGTATCAGGATCCACCGCAATCGCACCGGCGCCCGATTGCTGCTGCCTAATGAACTCGAGGATTTCGTCGACCTCTTGTTGCCGACCGGAGTCGTTGCCGCAGCACGGCAGGTGAGCGTTGACGAGCAAGACGGGTCCAGCCAGCTCGCCGTCTGTGTCGAGCAGAACGGCCAGGTTCCCCGACAGCGACCACTGGTCGAGAATCGGAAAGCGGCTGACAACCTTGCAGTCATTATTGGAAGCGGAGTGCCAACTCGACCCGGACGGTGCATCGATCCAACTGGCCACGAAGGCTTCGGTCTCCCCCGCGGTGTGGTCGTAGATCTCTTGAAAGCAGTACACGTCCGCGGCGGCTGCGGCCAATTGGCGACCGATTCCCGCTCCACCACCCTCCCATGGCGCGTCGCTCAACACGTTGAACGTGACGAGACGAATGTCATCCGCGAGCTCTCGATCGAGAAGCAGCTCCGGACCCGACGGAAGCCCGCCCGTTTGCATGGCGATCGTCGCACCCCCAGAAGCGTCGGGAAACTGATCACCGCCGGAGTTGTCGCGCACCAGTAGGCGAACGCTGTTGCCGCTGAACAGGGAAACACCGCCTGGTGTCGCGTCCCGTCGGATCGACAACTCGAACCGGGTCGACGTGACGGCAGGCGCGGCGCGAAACGCGATGTCTTCGTGGTGAATATCGATGGCCGCCCCGCCGACGTGGGCGACCCCATCACGATCACCGAACCGCCACTCCAACTCCGCTCCGATTCCGGCGGTCGCAAGCCCGGTGCTGGCCACGTCGTCCGTATCGAGGTAGAGCGTCAGGTCATGACCAGAGTTGAGTAGAATGGGAGCGCTCAACTCGAAGCTGACGAATATTTGGTCGGCGTCGTCGGCCGCCCAAACCCGAACAATGTCAATCCCCGACGACCCCTCGTCACCGGTGGGGTCGACCCACGGGGAAGTAGTCCATTCGTCAAAGCGCCCGTCGACGAGAATCGGTAACTGGTCGGCGGCCACGTCCCGATAGAAGGCCAGAAGAAACGGGACCCACAACAACTTTTGCACGTGCACCTCCAGCCGTGGATCATATCGCGGTCTTTGTGGAAGGTGTGGCCAAGGGTTAACCCCGAAGAGTTCAAAATCGGCGGGTTTGGGGTCGCCCCCTCGGCACGGACCGTAGGACGAGATTATCGAAACGCTGGGACTAACCCGTTGTTTGGTCTGAGCTTCGGCGTAAGCTGGAGAGCGAGGCCTACCGACTCGTGCTCGGCCCGCCGGCTCGCAGAGGTCGTGACTTCAGAAATTCGAGAGACCGCGAGCCTGCTAGCGCTGACACCCCCTCTCTTCCCGAACAGTCTCCGGAGGACCCTGACAATGCTTGGTATCGGTTCGAGCGCGCGCCTATGCACGCTCCTCGGCGCAACGATGACGCTGTGCGTCATCGCGGGCTGCCGCACGTACGACATCGAGCCCGCCGTCGACTATTACCGGGCGGGAAATCTCGCCGCGGCGCTCGCCGACGTCCAAGACCCACCGTTCACGCGTGGTCACTATGCGCACGATCAACTGCTTTGGCTGCTCGAAGAAGGAAAGCTGCTACAAGACCTCGGACGATTCGAGGAGAGCGCGGACAAACTCGCCGCGGCGATGGAGAAGTTCCGATACATCGAGGAGCAGCAAGCCTCGGTGAGCGTCAGCGAAGAACTTCGCGTCGTGCTTCAAGGGCTGATTTGGATGGAGTACCGCGCCAACTTCGCCCTCGGAGTACACGCCAACACCATGCTCGCCCTCTCGGACTTGGCCGCGGGCCGACCCGACAACGCGCGCGCTTCCACCGTCGAAGCGTACAACTGGCAACTAGAGATCGAGGCGCGGCGGCAAAAAGAACTGGATCGTGCGAGCGAAGTTGGCAAGCAAAAGAAGCTCGACCAAGCAGAGTTGATCTCCCAGAACCAGTCGACTCTGGCGGCTCGCTATCTCGACGACGCTTTCATGAACAGCGCTTATCTCTCACCCAAACACGACTACCTGAACCCGTTCGCGATCTTCGTCTCGGCTCTCATGAAAATCATCAACAACGACATGAATGGTGCGGAGACCGACCTGCGTCTGGCGGAAGAGGTCGTCCCGAATCCATATATGGCTCAACTGCGAGACGGCAGTCTCGATCCGCGCGGTGATACGGTCTACGTGCTCCTCGAACGAGGAATGGCCCCGCGTCGTGTCGAAGAGTCGATCGTCCTTCCGACCCCGCATCTGGGAATCACCCGGGTGAGCTGGCCGCGATTACAATTCGCGCCCCGTGAGGTCTCTCACGTTGAAGTAGCGACGTCCGCCGGCGAAGTGTTCCCGACCAAGCCGCTCGCGAGTTTCGATCGCATCGTCGCCACTCAGTTCCGTCACGACTTACCGGGCATCTTGACCCGAACGATCATCGCGACCGCCGTCCGTGAGGGTGCCAGCCAAGCCGTTCAGCACAGCAAAGCCGACGAGAACGTCAAGGCGGGGCTGAACATATTGGCTCAGATTTGGAAGGCGGCGACTTCCGCCACGGACTTGAGAACTTGGCGGTTCGCCGGCAGCGAATACCAACTCGCTGCGTTCCCCCGTCCCGCCGACGGGCAGCTAGATTTCAACCTCATGTCGACGTTTGGCCAACCGGCCCGCACGGTCCAGCTTCAAGTCGGACCGTCCGCGGTGACGGTGGTTTACATCCGAAGCATCGGCACGAAGACATTCAACGTTTCGGCGATTCACGGCGGCGCGCACGCCGCCGAGGACACCGCTCCGGAACCGACCCCATAGCTTCCGAACAGGAATAAGACCCATGAACGCAACCCTGCTCGCGACTTCAGCTCTCGCACTTCTGCTCACGCTGGGCTGCTCCGGCAACTCGGTCCGCGAAGCGCAATCCGATCCTCGCATGTCAGATCCGTTGCTCGACCGATTTATCGTGTACGACACCAACAGTACGCTGGCCGAGCACGTGCACCTCGAACGAGTGGTGCGTGACCCCTCGTCGAATCCTCTTCAAGTGCAGTTCGATGTCGTCAACAATTCGGGTTCCGAGTTCGACTTCATGTACAAGGTTCGTTGGTTCGACAAGAATGCGATTCAGATCCCGGACCAGAACGAGGTCTGGCGGAAGAAGACCATCGGTGGGAGTGAGCGCTTGAGCCTCACCGCGACGGGGCCGAGCCCCAGAGCCGCCGACTACCGCCTGGTAGTCAAAGAGTGGGAACGAGTCAAGTAGCCGAGAACCGAGTCCGCCAAGCCTGAGACCAACAGACGAAGCCAGAATCATCCGACTGAAAATCTTTCGACTGAGAATCGCCGAGACCAAGAGTCTCCGAGAAAGGAAACCACAATGAGAATTGCAGTGTTAGTGACAGTTTGCGCGAGCGCGCTCGCCCTGTCCGCTTGCGCAGCGCCCCCGCCGCGCCGCATCGATGCGAGTGGCGACGAAGCCGTGGTCAGCATGGGCCTCGACTACCAAGACATCGTCGAGATGGCAGGGACGATGGCGACCAAGCTCGTCTCCAACAGCTTCTTGAACTACGCCCCGTACCAAGGCAAGTACCCGATCAAGATGGTACTTTCCGACGTCAACAACAAAACCAACATCCGGAACTTCCCTTCGGACGCAGTGCGGACCCGCGTGCGCGGCTCCGCTCTCAACTCGGGGAAAGTTCGGTTCGTCTCCAGCTTCGGCTCTGGGCCCACGGATAGCATCGTCAAGAACAGTCAAGACGCCATTGACGATCCCCGCTTCCGCAAGGATCAGATTCCGGAAGCAGGATCACTGACCTATCCTGAGCTGAGCCTCGCGACCGAGATCATGTACTTCCGTTCGACCGACGGCACCAACCGCCAGAACACCTACGAAATCCACATGTTCGTCTCGGATATCAAGACCGGCGAAATCATGTGGGAAGAGAACTCCGGTCCGATCGCAAAGCTCGGATCCAAAGGTACGGTCGGGTACTAGCAGTAGAAGCGGCCGACGCAACGCGTCCCTCGTGCAAGAAATGGAGACCCACGAAATGACACACCTACGAAGCGACACCGCACCCCGTTTCTGCGCGAGGTTCGTTCGCGTACGGCTCACCGCTTGGATCGTCGCCGTGGCGATCGGAGGATTCACTCTTCCGGCCACCGCCACGACGGTCCCAACGGCAGCCCCAGCTGAGAAGATCGTCACCGTCGAAGGAGTCCAAGGAGCAACCCTGAACCTCGCTATTCAGCAAGGTCTGGTGCGCGCCCTCGAGAAGGTTCACGGCGTCGCGGTGAGTTCGACGCAAGGTGCCCGGCTTCGACAAACCGAATTGACGCGCGAAGTGACCGGCCTGCTCACGAAGCACTTCGAGCGTATCGCGCTCGGCGATGTATCGATGGGCCGGATCATGAAGGAGACCAAAGGAATCATCGCGAGCTACAACGTCACCTCGCAACAACAAGACTCGAAAACGAAACACTGGACGGTCGCGTTGGAAGTGGTCGTCCCCGTTTACGATCCCGCGAACCCACGCCCCGGATCGAAGCGGACCATGATCGTTCTGCCGTTCAAGATCGCCGACCGGAGATTCGACCTAGGTACTACTCGCATTAGCGGTACCGAACTGCGTCGAAAGTTTTTGAAGCGCTCGATCAGTCACTTCACGCAATCTCGTCGTTTCCTCATGCTCGACCGCACGTCGACAAGTGATATTGAACGAGAGCGAGATCTCATTCGAGCCGACGCGCCGCTCATGGAAAAGCTGGCGCTGGGACAGACACTCGGGGCAGATCTGATGGTGACCGGCGTGCTGGAAGAACTCAGCTGGACCTCGAAGGAGCACGTCGTTCAGCCGACGGGTTACCGAACGACGAAGAACGAGCTTCGCTACCACCTCTCGTTCGAAGTGCTGAACACCGCCACGCGACGGATCCTCTTCGCGGACCAGATTCAGGCGACCCTGAACAACGCCGAACTCAAACGACTGTCCGACAAGATGCTCGATCTTCGCAGCGATGACCTGATCATAGAGCTGGCGGCGCAGAGCCTCGCCATTCAGATTCTCGAATCGCTCTACCCGATCAAGATCGTCAAAGCGTCGGACCGCGAGATCACCCGCCCCGACGGAACCAAGGGCCGCGGACAAGTCACCCTCAATCAGGGTGGGCTCCGGGTCAAAATCGGGGATGTGTTTCGGATTCACTCCGCCGGGGAAGAGATGATCGATCCCGATACCGGCGATTCGCTCGGAGCGGAAGAAGAACTCGTCGCCACCGTGGTCGTCACCGATGTGAAACCGCTCTACTCGCGAGCGGTGCTACTCTCAGGCGATGTCACCCGAATTGAACGAGGCGCGATCTGCCGGCGGCTCGGCGATCAGTGAGACGTCAGTAGGTCTACGGTGGAAAAATCCGACAGTGAACAACTGATCCTCGTCGATGAACACGACGATGTCCTCGGCCACCTCGACAAGGAAAGCTGCCACGACGGCGACGGCGTTCGGCATCGAGCGTTCTCCGTCTTCCTGTTCGACTCCGACGGTCAGCTACTCATACAGCAACGAGCGGCGGCGAAGCGACTGTGGCCCGGCTACTGGTCGAACAGCGTCTGTAGCCACCCCCGTCGCGGGGAAGAGCTAGAGTCAGCCGCCGTTCGTCGGGTGCAGCAAGAACTCGGCATCACTGTCGCAGTGAGTTGGGTCTATCGCTTCGAGTATCACGCCCGGTTCGGCGACCTGGGCTCGGAGCACGAGGTCTGCTCGGTGTTTATCGGCCGAGTCGACGCGGCGACGATCGCCGCGCTCGCTCCCGATCCGAACGAGGTCGCAGCGCTGGAGTGGGTGTCGAGCGCGAAACTCGAGAGACAGTTCAAGAACGCGGCGGACGACTACTCTCCCTGGTTCAAACTCGAGTGGAACGCCCTGAGTAGCGAGCACTCTTCTACACTGGCTCGGTTCACGAATCGCTAACGGGCGGACGCTGAACTCCGTTGGCAGCGCCGAACCGCTGGTCGCTCCCCTCCGCATCGTCTCTTACCCGCTAGCTCCAAACCAAGGGGGTTAGCGGCTCCGTCGCGATCGGCGTGAGCGAAACGGCGCAAACGGGGCGCGCTCGACTGCATCGAAACGACACACGCCGGCGACGCATTGCGAAGACCCCCATCGTGGCAACCACCGATGCTCACGCGACTCTCGACCGTCGCGAGCTTGATACTACTTCTGGCCATCGATTTGCCATTGCCCGTTCGTGGGTTCGTGGTTCTTCGTCTACCGAAGGCTCTTACTCTTTTGCGTGTCTTGGGTCTGTTCGCGGTCGATCCTCAGATCGAAGTCGTCCGACCGAACCGTTTCGTTTCGAGAATGGGAGCCACTTTGAGCCATCGGAAATCCTCACATGTGCTGCTCGTCGATGAAGATCCCCGCTCGAGCGAAGAGATCTCGATCATGCTCATGAGCCAGGGCCTCCACGTAACCTGGGCTAGCTCGTCGACCGCGGCCTTGGAAGCGCTCGAGACCCAAGACTTCGAAGTAGCCCTCGTCGAGGTTGCTCTTTCAGATGTGACCGGGGTCGAGCTCGTACGACTCCTTATAGAACGCTCCCCGTCACTGCTCCCCATTCTGATCGCCTCACGACCTAGTCTCGAATCGGCCGTCGCCGCCGTTCGGGTCGGCGCGTTCGACTACCTGTTGAAACCCATCGACGACGTGCGTCTCACCCAAGTGGTTCGCGAAGCGATTCGCGCCAAAGCGATCATCGACGCGCACGCGGGCGACTTGGCACGCCAAGTCGCTCCAGCGGCCTCCGCGTGACGCCGGGCCCGGCGCTACCGCAAAACCCCTAGTTGCTCGTTCAGTGCGCTCTGCATCCTGCCGAAACTCGAAACGGCGCGTTCTCTGGAATTGTCCGGCCGCGCCGCCAGTTTTGGAGGGGACGTGCCCACGAGCACCGTCAAGGAAACTCAAGAATCAGGCGTAGCTACGCACTCGCCGCCGTTGGCGACGCCGGCCCCCAACTGGGGCGAGCAAGCGACACCGCCAGTCGTGCGGCGCCGGCGCCGGCGTTCTCGCGGCCGGTCGGCTCTGCGCTGGTGTTTGAGAATTCTCGCGGCGGCGATCGTCGCCCTCGCTTTTCTGATCCTCTTCGCGGGAACGGCAGAGTCTCAGTCTTCGGGCACCACAGCCGACGGCAAAGAAGCGACGGGTGGCGCGAAACGTCCGGACTCCATCGAGGACTGGGTCAAAGACCTCACGAAGAAGAATCCCGGCACTCCCCCGGCATCAGGAGCGACCCCCGTCACGCGACCCGTGACCGGCACACCGCAAGACAAGACGATCGAAACGTCGCCAAAGCGTGCGACTTCGACCCCGGGCGATCTGCCAAAGAACAGCACCGACCCGAAGAGCGCTGACCCCAAGAGCACCGACCCGAAGAGTCCCCCGCCGGGGAGCACGCCGGAATCGATGACACCGAAGTCGGTCCAGCCCAGCGCAGCCACGAGCAGACCGGGTCAGAGCGAGCGAGTTCGACCGAGCACCACGTCGCCTCGTCCGCGACGACAGGCCAGTCCCGAAACGGAATTGGCTCCCATCGATTTCGCCGGCAAGATTCGACCACTCAGCAAGATTCCGTCGGATGAGCTGCCTTGGACCGACACGCTCGAGCTTCTCTTCTCCCTCGAAAAAGACTTCTCCGATCATGCACCGATGATCGACCTCGGCGCGCTTCGCCGTACGATCTACGATCATCTCATCGCGTTGTCCGTGACCTTGGACCACAACGACAATCCGCGCGAGAACCTAGACGAGCTGCGCGCGTACCTCGAGAAAGTCTTGGCTCTGCGTGCCACGAGACAAACGGAGGCGAGCCTCGACCGTCTCCTCCCTCGCACGGTGCTGCCCAATCGTCGTGGCAGCCCGGTCGGCGTGGCGCTGATTGCCCTCGTGCTGAGTGATCTCGTCAGCAAGTTTCTCGAGCTCGAACCCGTCTTGGCCGGCGATCAACTCGGACTTCGGTATCGTTCAGGGATGCATCGATACATCTTGATCCCCACGACGCTCGATCGACTGTACTCGGACCGAGAGTTCCTGCTGTGGGCCACCGGACAAGCAGATCCAAAGGATCAGCGTATCCGCACGCTCACGCGACGAGAGTTTTGGGGAATGGTGATGGCCGAAGCCGGGGCTGGCGTGCTGGTCGAAGGTCACACCGCTCGGGCCGCCGACATTCTTTCCCGAAGCATCGAGTTGTTTCCGGACTTGGCTCTCCCCCACATCGCAACCGCTCGAATCCTCGTCTCGATGAACGACATCGAGACCGCACGAGAAGAGCTAGACCTCGCGGTCAAGCTCGAGCCGAACAACGCGACAGCTCGATTCGAACGGGCGGCGATACTCGAGACGCTCGGCGACTCCGACACTCTTGCCACAGACCTGCGTTGGCTGACCCACGAGGCGAGAAGCCCGCTGGCAGCCATCAAACTGATCCACTACTACTTGAATCGATCGCTGTTTCGCGACGCGGAGCGCGAGTACGCCTCACTGGCGAAGCGTGACCTCCCTCCATCGATGGCCAAGGAGCTCGCTGGTCTAGAGCTGGCTGTAGGGGCGGCGCCTTGGATCGCTCGCTTACGTCACAGCTCACAGGACAAGGACCGGTTCGAGGCGATCGACGCGTTGACGAAGTATCCGACGCGCGACACTCTCGAAGCGTTGATCGCCACTCTCGAAGATGACAACATCCGTCTCGGAACCTACGCCCACAAGGCTCTCCGAGAGCTCGCAAATATGGATCTCCCAAAAGTCGCCAGCGAGTGGTCGAAGGCGCTCGAGCGGCTCCCCCGCAAGTAGCGCACGAACAGTAAGCGACTATTCCGCAGACACTTAGTCATCGTAGACCCAACCCGACATTGCTCGGCGACCGGCGATCGATACGATCCAAAGCCACGCCAACGGATAGGTCCGGCCAACCGTACAGGTGCAAGCAAACCCTTGCGCCTGAACGGCGTCGTGGTCGGCCAAACGCCGTCGTGATCTGGGCTACTCTCAATTCAAGATGCCAACACATTGAACCGCTTCTCTCGAGTCATCGGATTCGAGCGAGAAAGGACGGGCCAAATGGACGGACGGTGGATTCTCGCCGCCTGCCTCGGGCTAGCTCTCGTCAGTCACTCCCTGCCGCTGCGTGCTCAGTCGTCGACTTCGATCAACGCGGGCTTCGCGGTCTCCAACAGTCGCGTCCAAGATCTCGTGATCGACCTATCGCCATTCGGCGAGGCTCTCACCACCCGGATAGAACTCCCGGACGGCCGAACGCTGACGCTCGACTTGCTCAAGCGATCGCTGCGTAGCGACGGCTTTCAACTTCTGCTCGACGACGGAGGCGGTCGGCTCAACCGAATCGACCCCCCGGAGATCACTACGTTCAAAGGGATCGTTCTCGAGGATTCGACCCTGCGAGTCCGAGCGTCCTACTACGACAACCAACTTCGAGCCACTGTCTTTGGACCCGACGAAACATGGGCGGTCCAACCGGTTCGTGACGCCATCGCCGGCGCTCCGATGTCTTCGTACGCAGTCCACTCCTCCAAGGATGCGATTCGGCTCGACGGAGAGTGCGGAGTCACGGCCATCTCGAGTGCCGGCCCCGGCCCCGCTGGTGCTCCGGGACCCGGTCAGGTCGAGGTGTGTGAGATTGCGCTCGACGCCGACTTCCTCTTCTATCAAGAGCTCGGCTCGAACCCCGCTGCGGTCGTCAATGATTTGGAAACGATCATGAATTCCGTAGAGGGGACTTATGAAGTCCCTGAGATTCAACTGCGCTACGAAGTCACGACGATCGTCATCCGAACGAGCACGACCTACACCGCAACCGGCGCCGGCTCCCGCCTCGATCAGTTTCGCGACACGTGGACGAGTTCCCCAGAGAGCGGCATCGATCGAGACGTCGCGCACCTGTTCACCGATCAAAACCTCGCAGGATCGACGATCGGCGTCGCGTGGATCGCCCAGATCTGTTCGTTCAATCTCGGCTACGGATTGTCGCAGTCTAGGTACACCCTGAACTTGATCTACCGAACGTCACTTACCGCTCACGAGCTCGGGCACAA
>JAJFFE010000312.1 GCA_021776775.1 Planctomycetota bacterium
TGATGCACCCGGTCCGCTCGCCGCGGGCTGCACGCTCGAGTTGCGATCGCGCGGTATCGATGAGTTCTTCACTGGGTGGGGGAGCGAGCACGTGGACCGAGCTCGACTCGTCGCTAGGGGTCGCCATCGGCAGTACGAAGGCGACCATGGCAATGGCTACCGTTGAGTTGAAGAGTCGCCGAAGCGGTGCCCACTTCCACGTGTCTCGCTGAAGCCAGTCGAGGCGCTGGATGATGTTGCCGCCACCCGTGAGTGCTATGCCATCGCAATGCTCGGGTTCGAGCAAGCGGCTGGCGCCGCGCAGTAGGGTGGCTCGGTACGCGCCGGTGTTGTCGAGCACCCTCGCTACCGTGGCGTCACAGCACAACTCGTTGAGGGATCCGATACGCCTGCGCATCCACCACACCATGGGGTGGAACCAGTACACGACGTGCAGGATCAACAGCAGCAAGTTCACGAAAAGGTCGCCTCGTTTGATGTGGGCGAGTTCGTGGAGGAGCGCGAGTTCGACGTCGTTACGGTGGCCCGTGAGCATGGCCTCCGGGAGTACGATGCAGGGACGAAACGCGCCGACCACCGCCGGAGTTTGGGTCGCGTTGGAAACACGGATTTCGGGTGTCCGGCGCAAGCCAAGCCGTTCTGCTTGGACGTCCATCGCCGCTCGCACCCATTCGGGAACATGGACCCGACTCAGCGCATCGAGGCGTCGCCGAGCGCGTCGAGTTCGGAGCACTGCGAATCCGCCGAGCGCGGTAGCGACCGTCGCCCACACGGCGAACAGCCACGGCGTCGAGCTCGCGACCTCGGTCATGTCCGCGGGGATGGCCGCGAGTTCCCGCACCTGGGGGAGTGCGACCGGGGAGACGGTCGTCGGAGGCAGCACTAGCTTCAGCAGCACGAGCAACCAGAGAGTCAGTCGGACCTGGGGCCACACCCAGCGGGCGAGGAGTCTATCGACCGTCGCGACCACTACCATGATCAGCGTCCCTTGCCACAACATGGGCGCCATCCAGGACCACCAGAAGTCGGGCGTTTGGCCGAGGTTCATTTGCTCTCGTCCTCGAGTATTGCGCGAAGTTTCTTGCGATCCCCTTTTGACAACGTTTCGTCTTCGACGAGGAAGTTCACGAGCGGGCCGAGGGTGCCGCCGAAGGCACGCTCGAGCAGACCCTCCACCGCTGTTCGTTGCGCGTCGTCGCGATCGACGAGAGGTTCGTAAAGGCTGGTATTCGCGCGGAGCCGCACGCTGAGAATTCCCTTCTCGGCCAGTCGACTCATGATCGTCTTGACGGTCGTGTAAGCCCATCCTGTTTCGTCTTCGAGTCGTTCCAGGACATCGCGAGCGGACGCTGGGCTCTCCGCCCAAACCACCTGCATGACCTTCCACTCCGTATCGCTAAGTTTCATCGCACGCTTTCTATCGTTGTAGAACTAAATACTACACGAGTAGTAGGGTGGTCAAGAGCCTTTCGTGGCTTGTCCGATCAACGGCGAATCAGATGTGGGTTATGGATTGCTCACAAGTTGAGACAATGAGTATCAGGTAACTCAAGAAAATGGGTCTTCTAGGACCCGTATTGACCGTGCGGGATTAGAGGTGTCGATATAAAATGCTTCCGTGTAATTGTTTATGGATATTCAAGAGTGGCTGGTGCTGCGATTGCCTATGAGCGGGCTGGTCGGTCTCGCGAAGCGGGCACCGAGCCCAATCCGGCGCGACTCGAACCTGTCACGCCCGCCACCAGTCCATCCCGCCTTGCGGTGGGGCGCGCTGAGGTCAACGCCATGTCACTCGAACGCAGTGCTAGCTCTTCGGAGGGCGCGAGCCGTCACCCCGATCGCGATGGGTTCGCAAGTTGTCGGTTTGTCGGATTCGCGGGGACCGATCCCGTGATCCAACTTGCGAGCAGCGCGAAGGCGTCGGTGAGTGTCGCGGGTGAGGCGGCGGACACGTCGCTCGAAGCGCGAGCTGCCATCGACTTCGTTTCGGAGGCGTTTGCCGTTCGCGTGGTCAACCGACTCTGCGACGAAGTCGATGGCGATCGCGAGAAGCGCGCGTTCCTCGAAGAGTTGCGACACCGGGTCGGAAAGGCGCTCGATCGTAGCCCGGGAAGTAGGCTCTTGATCGTCGAGGCCGTTGCAATAACAGGGAAGGTCGAGTTTGCTCACTGCAGCTTGTGTCCTTGGGAAGGCACTCACGCCGCGGCGCTTCACGACTTCGTAGCGGCGGTGGGTGCCACACTAGCGAGAGATACAGACGGCGCGGTTCCGTTACGCCCTTCGCCACTGGTGCGGAAACTCACCGAAGAGTCTGCGGGATCGATTGCAAGTCTGGTCCTCGCCTTCGGAGTCCAACGGATCGGGGCCAACAAAGGGCCAGCTGCGTTGCTTAACTTGCGGGAGACGATTCGATCCGAAGTGCAGGCGCTCGGGGCGAGCTTGTCGTCGCCTTAGAACAACAATCTCGCAGAAAAGGGAATCCAATGCTCAGAACCATATCCATGTCGATGCTCTTGACGGTGCTGGTCGGTTGTAGCTCTACGCCGGGTCTCCCGGACACGTTCATCGATCCGCAAAATCTCCGTACCGCAGAAGTCGGACGGCAGCTGATGGTGGACGGTCAGAAAACGATCGACGAGGCCCAGAGCGAAATCAAGCGCGGCGAAGCGATGATCGAGGATGGTCGGGCCAAGCGTCGTTCCGGCGAAGCGGTGCTCTCTCGTGGTCGAGAAGCACTCCGGTCCGCAGCGATGGCGGAGGAAGCGGAGCGTTTGCTCGAGAAAGCGCGGTTGCTTCGTCAACAGGCACTGAAGTCCGGATCCTAGTGAATCTCGCGCGACATGACTTTTCGGCCGGGCCTCTAGCCCGGACTATTCATCAGGCGGAGTCGTTACGCGCCCGAAAGGGCGCCAATCGTGCCGAGCGAAGACATCAGAGGTCCATCAGACGATGATCAACGGAACACAGGCTGCGATTCTCGTGAAGATCAAGGCGCGACGCCGAAGTCGACCTAGTGGTCTTCAAGAAGGAGTAACGCAGAGATTCGCGGGAAGCGCAGCCTGCGCGGCTTCGCCTGATGAAT
>JAJFFE010000313.1 GCA_021776775.1 Planctomycetota bacterium
GTACACCTCACCCATGCCGCCGCGCCCGATCATCTTGACGTCGGACCAACGCTCGGTGTCTCGCAAGGGCGCAACGTCCTCACCCGAAGTGGTCACACTCGCGGGAGCGACATGGGCCGGGCTAGCCGAAGATTCGGGCGGCTTGGCCGACTGGGAGTCGCGGTCGGGAATAGACTCGTCCATAGTCCACGTCGAAGCTCCGGTCGGCACCGGCGTTTCGGCCAAGTGCACGGGAGGTAACAATTCGTAGGCGAGACAAAAGTCACCCAACCGAACGTCGTCACCGTCGACGAGCGCTCGTGGCGCCGTGACGCGTTGCCCGTTGACGGTGGTCCCATTGGTGGAGCGAAGATCCTCGACGAAGTCACGATCGCCGTCGCGATAGAACTTGGCGTGCCGCCGCGAGAGCGTTTTGTCGTCGACGGTCCAATCGGCCGTCTTCGAGCGCCCGCACGTCCGAACGGCGTCGGAGATCTCGTAATAATCCGGATCGTCGTCGGAAGCATCCGGATCGGATCCTCGGAGCAGCAGCCACCCCATGCGAGAAACTCCAAGAAACCTGGTGGATTGTGCGTCAGATTCCTCCGGCGGAGGACCTTGAGCCTTGGCCTACGGCCTCGGCGAGCTTCGAATCGTCGCGTTAACGGCGAACCGCGCCAAGACCTTTTGACGAATTGTCGGGAACCCGGATCATGCGTCGACCGCCGAACGGTCCTCGCGCCGTGGTCGGTGAGGAAAGAGGCCGGATTGATCTACTTCTGTATCTCGAACGCTCCGCCCGACGAAGCGCCGAAGATTGCCCGAGCGCTCGTGGAGCGGGGACTCGCGGCGTGCGTCAACATCGTCCCAGGAGTCCGTTCGATCTATCGGTGGAAAGGTGAGCTGTGCGACGACGCCGAATCGACGCTGTTTATCAAGACCGCCGACGTCAGCGACTCGACCTTCAAGCGGGTATTCGTAGAGATGCATCCCTACGAGTGCCCCGAGCTTTTGGTGCTGCCGATCGACGACGGACACGCGGCGTACCTCGATTGGGTTCGCGAAATGACGACGAGTAACCGGGGAGAAGCAAATTGAGTACGCTGCAGTCCATCGATCAAGTGCAAGAAGAGATCCTGTCTCGGCTGTCCGCGTTACCGCCGACGGACGTGCCGCTCGAAGTGGCGTTGCACCGTACCATCGCCACCGACGTGCACGCACGCGATCCGATTCCACCGTTTGACAACACGGCGATGGACGGGTTCGGGCTGCGCAGTGCGGACACGGCCTCCGCCACGACCGACGCTCCAACCGAGCTGAAGGTCACGGGCGCAGTCGAAGCAGGGGCCGAAACGTTACCGACGGTGCTCGCGGGATGCGCCGTTCGCATCTACACCGGCGCGCCGATACCGCCGGGCTGCGACTGCATCGTGCCGTGGGAGAAGACCGCGCGCTTCGACGAAACCACGGTGGTGCTCGACGCACCGGTCGCCGCACGTGCGTGCGTTCGTCCGCACAGCTCTGATCTGGAGAAGGGTGCGGTCGCACTGTCGGCGGGGACCCGGCTGACACCCGCCGCGCTCGGACTGCTAGCGACCGTCGGCTACCCCGTCGTATCCGTCGGCCCTCGCCTTCGCGTCGCCGTCCACTCTTCGGGTAACGAACTCGTCCCCATCGACAGCGCGCTCTCGCCCGGCAAGATTCGCAACTCGAACCTGACCTCGATCTGCGCCCGGTTGGAGCAGTGGGGAGCCACCCCATTGGCGCGGCCCGTTCTGAGAGACACTCCGGAAGCGGTTCGAGCCGGACTGCGTGCGACCTTGACGCTGCGACCCGACGCGATCGTCACCACCGGTGGGGTCTCGGCCGGCGATCTCGACTTCATTCGCGAAGTGGCCCGAGAACTCGGCGACGACGTACAGATTCGCAAAGTGAACATGAAGCCCGGCAAACCGCTCGTCGACGGATTGATCGCCGGCATCCCGTTCTTCGGACTGCCCGGTAACCCCGCGGCGTGTTTGGTTTCGTTCGAAATCTTCGTGCGTCCGGCGCTGGCCAAGCTCGAGGGACGACGCGACGCGTTTGCGCCACGGCGTGTCGCGCGGCTCGCGCACGCGTTCGATACTCCAAAAATCGATCGGCGGCAGTTCTTGCGTGGGACCGCCCATTTCGACTTCGAACGGCAACACTACCGGGTTCATCTTCCTTCGGCGCAGGGTTCACACCAGATGTCGAGCTTCGCCGAAGCAAACTGTCTGGTGGAGATCGACGTACAATCCGGCCGGTTAGCCGAAGACGCAGCGGTGACGATTCATCTCCTAGGCGACATTCAGTAGGGCCTGCCCCGCTGGAGCTACTCACGCTCACCACGCGTGAACTCGAGAGCGACGAATATGATGCGACCCGACCCGCGAATCATCCGCACCCGGCGCACCTCGAACGCGCGCGCTGGGACGGCGTACGCCCGCTCGGTTCGGGTCAGCGCCGCGCTGATCGCGGCCGTGCTGTCGTTACCGTTGATGTGGGCCAGCGTGACGAGCGCGCTCTCGCAGAGTCCTACCGATTCGGGCAGCAAGTCGCCGTCGACGGTTTCGATCGCCGGAGACCCCATCACGGTAGAACTGCTCGGCACGACGTGGCCATCGCGGCCCCGGTTGCGCGGCTACGAGTTCAATCAGAAGAACCACCAAGCGACGCCCGAGTTCGTCGACCGCGGAGGGTTGATGCGGAGCAACCCCGCCACCGGCAAACGGTACCGGGTGGTCGGACTGCGCTTCCGCAACTCGGACCCGGCGCCCGTCCGACTCCGTTACCGCTCCGATCGGCTCGACCGCGGCGAAACCCACACGATCGAAGTCCCGGCACACGGCTTCGCCACTCGGTACTACGCAGTCCGGGTCGACGCTGAAAAAGAGTACGACCTGAAGATCGATCGACGAGACCCTGACGCCAGCGTTCTCGAACGCTCACTGCACTTGGGGCCGGCCGCACGCGAAACGCGGGACGGACGCGAAGCGCAGAGCGTCGCCACGGAACTGACCCGCGAAGATGCGGTGCGACGCGAGCTCGCTCCTCGCGACGTCGTCATTCGAATTCGCGATGATTTCGACGGGCCGGTCCCCCTCGCCCGGGTACTGCTGCTTCGCGACGAAGGATTGATGGTCTACGAAGGCGAAACCGACGACGCCGGTCATTGGCACGGCCCGGTGCTACCGGGTAGCTACCGAGTCTTCGCGTTTCGGACGATCCCACCGACGAAGCGGCGGGATAACCAAACCGAAGCGATCCCCCGGCCGCGAATACTCATGTTGTCGGGTCGCCTCGACGCCGCCGCCGTTGATTTATCACTCGCCCCGACCAAGACTATCGAAGGGGTGGTGCAAGATGTCGACGGTGGCGTGATTCCCATGCGGCGGCTGTGGGTCACGCCGAAGGAACTCGCCCAGTCCTACCGCTACGCGACGGTGGCGGCACGCGTCGCCAGCCGCGCACGCGCGGTCTACACCGGCGCCGCCGAAACGTCGGGCTTCTTGGTTCTGACCAACGGTTCGCCCTTCACGGTTTCTGTGCACGGCGAACTGGATCCAACCCACTCGGTGCTCCTGCGTCAGGACGTCCTCGATCAACCCGACACGGTCCGCGTCGTGTTCGATCCTGCGCTGAGCGGACGTGCGGTGTTCGATCCGCCGTCCGGCCCTGGCTCAGGACAGCGCGGCCGCGTCGACGTACTCGCGGCGGAAGGCGTACGCGAACAGATCACTGTCGACACCGACGAACTCCACACGTTCTTCCTGCCGCCGGCTGGGTACCGCGTATCGACGCGATACCTCACCAAGAAGAAGAGTGTGGTCGAGCTACTCCCCTACCGCATGGCGCTCGCTGCGGGACAGGTGTACGACCTGACGCCCCGCGCACCGTTCACGCCGAGCGTCCACTACGAACGACTCGGCAAGAAGGTGCAGTTCTGGCTTGCGGTGACGGACAGCGTCGGTCGTGTTCTTGCGCGACCGCCGGGCCCGGTACGTCGCTTCTCGAAGAATGCGCGCGGAGTTGAGACGACCGACATCACCAACCCCCGGTGGGAACTGGCGGCCGGGTCGGAGCAGGTCGACCTGAAGACGATGTTCGCCGCCATCGAGCTCGAGTTCGACGGCAAGACTGTCCGGGGAACGCCCAAGGTTCAGCCGTTCGAGCGCCGCACGGTGAAGGGCGCCACCGGACAGGCGCCCGCCCCTTTGGCTGATCGACTTGCGGAATTGCTGCCGGAAGTCGCGCGAGCGGTCGTCGGCAGCACGCGATTTCTAAACCTGCCGCCCTCGCCCCGTAGCCAGCACATGAACTTCGACGTGTTGCTTCCCCCCGGGGTCGGCGGCACCGGCGGCGGCACGACGATCACCCTCGACATCGCGGCGCTCTTCCCGTTCGCCACGGGTAGCGACGTCTTCCCCGGGGCGTTCCGTCACGAACTCGGCCACTGCCTCGGCTTCGGACACGATCCGTACATGCTGCTCGCCCCGACCGGCATCGACGAAGAGCGCTTCGGATCGTTCGGATACCGCATGCTGCACGCCGGGAGTTTCCAGCGCGCGCTTTCGTACCTGCACCGCAATCGACACGAGATTCGTGAGCCGTGGCAACCCAACGACGGCGTGTTCGCGGTGCTACGCATGCTGTACGGAGAAGACGTGCATCGGAAGATGTTCCAAGAGCGGAAGGTGGCGGAGAAGACACTGACGCTCAACGGGCTCTCGAGTATCGAACGCATCGCCACCCTCTACTCGCTGGGCCTCGAGCGCAACGTGGCGTGGGTGTTTCGGGCCATGGGTTGGCCGGTCACCGATGCGGCGGTCGAAATGGGCGCCAATTCGGTTCACTTCGCGCGCAAACATCCGCCACAGTTGAACTACGCCAAAGTACACGGAACGCCACTGCTCGCGTGGTGGGTGTACGGTCCTGTGCAGAGCCTCGACGACGAATCGACGGGGTGGCGCCGGGTCGAGTGGCCCAGCCGCTTCGTCCGACTCGACGAAGACCGCGATCCTCCGAGCGGTGTCCAGCGCTACCTGCTCTACCGAACGGTGAGTTCGCCGAAAGACATCGACGCCCGCATCCTCTGCGCGTCCGACGTGCAACTAGAAATCCGCGTCAACGGAGTGACCGTCGCCAACGCCGACGCGTCACCGCAGTATTCGCAACCCCTGCACGATGAGGCGATGCTCGATCAGAAGCGTCCGTACGCGGTGACGCTGTACAAAGGTGAGAACGTGATCGAAGTCGCCGTGAACCAACCGCCCGGCGCGCGCGGGTTCCTGTTGGAGTTCATCAAACCTGACGGCTCGGCGCTGCCGCTCGCCCTCGGCGCCGACGGCCCGCCGGGTCAGACTCTCAACGACGAAATCACGCGACTAAGACTCGGGGACTCGGTCCTGAACGGGGGCTTCGACATTGCCGACGGACGTTCCACGGGGTGGATTCGCGGTCCGATCGACGGCAGCATGCGGTTCGACGTCGATCGCGAGACGTTCGTCTCCGGACCCGCGAGCTTGCGGGCGCGGATCGACGGGTCGACGCGGGGCGGGTTCATCCAGCGGGTAGTCGTCGAGCCAGAGAAGAGCTATCTTCTCTCGGCTGCGCTGCGCAGCCGAGGGCTGAAGGGTAAGGCGTACGTCTCGCTCTTCACCCAAGACGTTCACGGCCGGTTGGTCCGCACGGAATCCCTCGACGCCAAGGACGCACCGGGCCAAGTCCGAGATTGGCGACGGGTCGAGGCAAAGTGGTCACCCGGACCCCGGCGCGTCGTCTACGTCGCGTGTTACGTCGAAGCGACCGCGGGAACCGTCTGGTTCGACAATGTCTCACTCACGCTTCGCGACTGATCCGTCCGCCGGATCGCAGCGGCCACGTCGACGACGTGTGCCGCAACTCGAGAGGATCGACTGCTATCAACCTCGACGATGTGCCGGAGCTCCACTTCGAAGAGGGCTCCAATCTTGAGCCACTGCCGCTGTACCCGGGCCCTCTGCTGCTCGGTCGCGATGCCGAGTGCGATCGGGTCATCCAGCACAAGAAGGTCTCGAAGCGCCACGCGATCATCGAGCGCAACAAAGACGGCTGGTTCATTCAGGACGCGGGAAGCACCAACGGCACGACCGTCAACGGTGTTCGTTGCAAAGGCCCCCACCCCATCTACCACCAGGACTTGATCGGGTTCGGCGCCTTACATGCGACGTTCGAAGCGCGCAGTGTTCCACCGCCGCCCCCCGAGGCACCGCAACGATTCCAACGAACCGAGCCCGAGCTACCAACCGAGCGCGGCCCACTCGACTTGCCGAGTAGACCGTTGAGACACCTCGCGACGACGTTGTGGATCGTCGTTGGAATCGGACTCGCGTTGTTCATCTACTTGACGGTCCTCACTCACCAGCGACGTGGTCAAGCGTTCGGACAGGTCTCCCCGCCTTCGATTGGAGAGAGGGCATGAGCCCACGAGAACGCGACCTCGAGGATCCCGATTCCTGGAAAGTCACCGACGGAGACGATCTCGACGAAGACGATCTCGAGATTGCCCCGCCGCCCCCTCCCCGCAAGCGGATCGCACTGAATCGTCTGTTCGAGGATGAACACTTCGAAGCGATCAACAAGCCCGCCGGGTTGTCCACCGTGAGCGAACGGTGGCGGCCCGACGCCCCCACGGTGATCAGCGAACTGTGGAAAGACTGGCAGAAGTCTGATCCCGACGTGGTCAAACCGCACGTCGTGCATCGGCTCGACCGCGGGACCACCGGTGTCATTCTCTTCGCACGGCATCGCGATGCACAAGTCTCGCTGCGCGAGCAGTTCCGCGAGCGCACTGTGCAGAAGACGTACTACGCCCTTGTGCAGGGGATTCCTCGCGACCGTACCGGCACCATTCACGTCGAGATCATCGAAGACGACAAGCACCTGGGGAAGATGCGCACCGCGCGCAAGGGCGGCAAGGTGTGCGAAACAGAGTACGAAGTCGTCGATACGTTTCGCGACTTGAGTTGGGTTCGATGTCGTCCGCACCAAGGGCGAACCCACCAGATACGAATATCGTTGCAGTCGATCGGCCATCCGTGTGTGGTCGACGACTTGTACGGGAGCAAGGAGCCGCTCCTCATGTCCACCTACAAGCGGAAGTATCGAACCGGCCGTGGCCGCGAAGAACGTCCGCTTCTCGATAGGCTCGGACTCCACGCGACGACTCTGGAACTGAACCACCCACACACTGGCGAGCGCATGACCATCGAGTCACCATTCCCCAAAGATCTCGCCGCAACCCTCAAGCAGCTAGACCGACACGCACGGGACTAGTGTCCTGCAGCGAATGAGAGCGACGTCGTCCGCGAATGCAGACGACGTCGGTCCAAGCCAGACGGCTTACTTGACTCGAGTGAGCGTCGCTTCGAACGACGTCTCAGCCGCGCTCGCCCCGATGGTTCGTTCGGTCTTCACGTGAACTTCGCCGTTCTCCTTGACCGTCAAGATGGTACGGATCTGTTGGTTCAAACCCCAGTACGACGGGTTGCCCGTCCATGTCCACGTCTTGTCATCGTGCACGCGAACCTGGGAGTCCGTGTACTCGCCGAAGCTACCGAGTTCGAGACCTGCGTAACACTTGTTCAAAGCGTCGAAACCGAGCAGGACTCTCCCTCGGTACACCTCGTCGGAGCCCGGCATCGGATCGCCGACGATCGAGGTCAGGTGCACGTGGCCGCCGAGGATCGCCTTGGTTTCCTGCTTAGCCCCGATCTCCATCTTCGCCATCCCCGGCATCGGCGAGACCGTTCCAGTAAGTCGCCACTTGCCGAGCTGCGGTGCAAACACCTCCATCTGTTGGGCGGGCACTGGGGACGCGACGACGCTAGTCGCGGCGTCGAAACCGGCCTCCGACTTCTTGAGGGTTCCCCAGATGAAACGGAAGGGCTCGCCACCGTCCAGCGAGCGGTCGACACGGAACTCTTGCGTCTCGGCGTCCTTGGCTTCGGTCACACTTCGATCGATGTAGACCGCCCCCTGCTCGAGTCCCTGAGTCACGGAGAGGAGACGCTTCCCTGACCAGTAGCCTTCGCTGCGGTTGACCACACCCATAGAGTTGGTGGCGAACACTCGGAATCGCTCCCGTGTTGCGTCCCAGGCGTAAATCGTGCGAAACGCCATCGGTGGAAAGCCCGGCATGTCGAAGGAGAGCTCCATGTCGTCCTGGACGAAGTGGCCGCCGAGGATCTTCTTGACGGTGCTCTTCGAGGTCCACTTCACCTCGGGTTGGCCCGCCACCATCCGGAAGCCGCCCGACCCCGCCCAGTTCCCGAGCAAGGGAGCGAGCTGGTTCAGCTCTTTGGCGGGTTGCGGCATGCCTTGCGCCCGGACGGCGCTCACGGAAGCGAGGAACGACACAATAACGACAAGCGCAGTAACGGTTGGGCGGGGCCAACGCATGGGATTCTCCTTTGGGTTGGGGCTGATTGACGAACGAAGCGAAACGATAACTCAGGCGGGCAACAGGATCACGCCCCGCTACCGATTCTGCTCGGCATCACGGTCCTCTCGCGCGGTGTCGTACCGTTCGAACCAGCCGAGGATCGCGGCGACTTTTGCCATGAGCCGACTCGGTCGCGAGGTTATTCCGTGAGAGGCGCCGGGGATACGGACCATCGCGGCATCGATCCCTCGCAACTTGAGCGCTTGGTAGTACTGCTCGGACTCGGAGATCGGAGTGCGGTAGTCCTCCTCACCGGTCAGGAGCATGGTCGGGGTCTCGACCTCACCGACGAGCGAAATCGGCGAACGCTCGTAGTAGTGCTGGACCGCATTCCAAGGTTTATCGGGGAACCAATAACGACTGAAGAAGGGGTACGCGTCCGCAGTCAGGACGAAGCTGAACCAGTTGATCACCGGCTTCGCCACCACCGCCGCCCGGAACCGCCGAGTCTTACCGACGATCCAAGCTGTCAGGACACCGCCGCCACTTCCCCCGGTCACGAACAAACGCTCTTCGTCGATGTTCTCGTTCGCGATGACGTGATCGACCGCGCCCATCAAATCGCCGTAGTCGTCTCCCGGATACGCGTGGTGGATCAAGTTCCCGAACTCAGCACCGTAGCTGGTGCTGCCACGCGGATTGACATAGAGCACGGCGTAGCCGGCCGCCGCAAAGAGCTGTAGCTCCATGGCGAAGCGTGGTCCGTAGCTGGCGAACGGTCCCCCGTGAATCTCGAGGATGAGGGGCAGCTCGGCCGCACCGTCATAGCCCGGTGGCGTGATCAGCCACGACTGGATCTGGCGTCCATCCGGTGACTTGCTCCACAACTCTTTGACTTCACCGAGCGCACGCTGCGCGAAGAGGTCGTCGTTCAGTCGCGTCAGTCGGCGTACCGTCGTCGACGACACCTTGGACACGGCGACATCGGCGAGGCGCCCGGGTCCCGCCTGTGTCGAGACAAGGGTATTTCCTCGCGTGTGGTAGCTCCCGCCACTGTACGGCCGACCGACCGACGTGCCGCCGACATCCGAGAGCACCACCCGGTGGGCGCCACGACGATCGACACTAGCCACCCGGCCCACCCCTTGGTCTTCGTAGCGAACGAAAATCCGGGAGCCATCGCTATTCCATTGCGGCTCGTCGACCGACCGATCGAGGGTCTCGGCAAGAACTTGTTTTTCGCTTCCGTCGATGCGCATGAGATGCAGCTGATCGATCTGGTATCCCTGGTACGCTTCGTCGTGCCCGAGGTAAGCGATCCACTCCCCGTCGGGTGACACCACCGGGTGTCCATCGGGCCCGTGTCGGTCGGTCAGCGACGTCAGCGCTCCGTCGTTCAAGGATAGACGCACGACCTCGGTATCGTTCTCGAACCGCCAGTTCGGCTTTCGGTTGGCGGCGAGGTACAACGCGTCGCCGGCCGCCGACCACGACAACGGGCCGGAGTGATCGAACTCACCGTCCGTCAACTGCCGGGGAGCACCGCCATCGGCAGCGACCACGAACACGTGCCGATTGCCCGGCTTCCCGTAGCCGCTTCCGTCCCGTCGATAGACCAACTCTTCGATCACACGCGGCGGGTCCGCCCACTCGGCCCCGGCCGGAGCACTCGGCAGCGTGAAGATGGGCTTTGGCGCCGAAGCGGCAACTTTGCAAATGAACGCAAGTCGTCGACCGTCACGAGACCACGAATGATCCGACGGTCCCTCGGTCAGCTGCGTAATCGCAGTTCTTGTCTCGGCGTCTACCCACTGCACAAAGAGCTGAGCCTTCTCCGTGTCCGGATCGGACGCAACGTATGCGATGCGCGTACCGTCGGGCGACCAACGTGGCGACGACTCTCCCCACTCCCCGGTCAGCGGTCGATGGTTCTCTCCACTGACATCACAGACCCACAGCTGGCTGCGCCCTTTGTCTTTCATGATGTCCATCGAGCGGCGGACGTAGACCACGCGGTCACCGTCGGGGGAGAGCCGCGGATCGGACGCGTATTGCAGTGCGAAGACGTCGATCAACGTCAGCGGTGTTTCGTCGGCGACGATCACGCGGGGCGCCGCGCCGAACGCCATGAGCAGCAGTAGGAACCGTAAACAGTTCACCATCGAAACAGACTTTCCGACTCGGGGAATCTCTCAGAATCGCGCAACGCGCAAGCGCGGATCATAGCCGGTTCGGATCGCACACTGAATCTCCTCGGGGTTTCTCCCGAGAGCGACAGCGGAGATACCCAGATCTTGCGGTACCGACGAATCTTCTCCGCCTGCGACCGTTTCGCTCCGGCTGTCTGAATCAAGAAAGGAGCGACTATGAACGACGAAGAGCTTCGAGCACTGGCCCGGGCCATTGCGCCGCATTCGTATGCCGACGCCGTCCCACTTAGCGACGACGATGCGACCAACCCGACGGGAATCCCACTCCGTCACAGCGTGAACTCCGAAGGCACCGGGAGCCAATGGGTTCCTATCGGCTTCCTGCCGTATGCTCCGTTGTGGCGAGGCGCTTACGCGCGCCGACTCCCCTTTACGCTCGGTCCCTTCGAGCTGCATTAACGCGTCAACGCTAGAAATAGAGTCACGCCCTCACCTCCACTTGCAACCAGGGCCAGGACGAACGACCATTGCTTCCTCTGACCCAAATCGCAAAATGGAGGTACCGTGTTCAGACTTTGCTACATTGGCGTGGTTGTCGCTGCTGTCGCCCTATTGGTTGTAACTCAGTCCGTCTCGGCTCCGGCCCTGAGTACGGCGGCAACGCCGAACCCCCTCGAGGCGCCTGCGGCGGCCGACTTCGGTGAGTACTGGTTCGCGGGCAAAGCCGAAGTCAGTCGGTACGAACTCCAACAATCTCGCTACGGTGAAATCCACCCCGGCGACGCCGTCATGATCTTCGTCACGGAAGACTTCCTACCGAAGCGACAGGTAAAGTCGGACGACACGAACCGAACGCGGAGCGGATCCGTGCCGATCCTCAAACTGAACGCGACCAAGAAGTTCAACACCGGGGTCTACCCCTACTCGTTGATGACCTCCACGTTCTCGCCGCTCGACACCGCCGCGCACCCCCACGCGTTGAAGTCGACAACGACCGTTCAGGAGTGGTGTGGCCACGTCTTCACGCAGTTCAACCGCCGCGGCGACAACTACCAAGTGCGAGGCTTCTCGTACTTTCAGAGCGAAGGCGACCAAGACGTCGAACTTCCGGTGACGTGGCTCGAAGACGAAGTTTGGACACGCTTGCGCCTAGACCCGTCGACGCTCCCGACGGGCACCGTCACCATGATCCCAGGCTCGCAGTACCTGCGTCTCGCTCACCGCGAGGTGAAAGCAGTCTCTGCCGTGGCGTCGCTCGAGACGAACGACGGGCAGCTGACCTACCGGATTCGCTACCCCAGTCTCAACCGTGAGCTGTCGATCCGACTCGACGCCGCCTTCCCCCACCGCATCCAAGGGTGGGAAGAAGTCGGCGGAGCCGGCGGCACCCTGACCACGCGGGCCACGCGCACACACACCGAAATGCTCGACTACTGGAACCACCACGACCGAGCGGATACGCCGCTGCGCGCGAAGCTTGGGCTCTAAGCCAGGCTAAGCCAGGCTAGATCAACCCTCCAAGGCGACGCCAAGCCCGTTCGCCAACCGGTTGACGTACGCGTAGTACGCGGCGACCTCCACGATCGCCAGGATGTCTTCGTCACTGAAGCCGTGATCGCGGAGGGCGCCGACGTCTGTTTCTGTCATCGACGCAGGCGTCAGCGTGAGCTTCTTGACGTAACTAAGCATCGCGGCTCGTGGTGGCTCGAGCGTGGCGGTCTCGAAGTCAGTGGCGATGGCGTCGACCAATGCGTCATCGCGGAGAGCTTGGCGCAGACCGCGCCGGTGGTGAGTCAGTCAGTAGTGACATCCGTTCAGCTGGCTCACAACGACCGCAATCATCTCACGATCCGCCTTCCGCAACGTCGGCGTCCCACGCATGGCTGTGGTGTAGAGCGCGAGGTGGGCGTCGAGTCCATCGGGCGCGATGGAGTGAACTTTCAAGATGTTGTCCACCTGCCCCTTCTCTCGATCGACAAACTTTGCGTAGACATCGGCGAGCCGCCCCGACGCGTCGTCTTCCCCTACGGTGCGAATCCAAGCCATTGGCGTTCCTCCAGGTGGAATGATACTCTAGCCCTTCCGATGATGGAGTCCTTCCCAGTGGACCTCCAGCGTTTAGATCCGCACCCACAAGCAACTGTGATCGAAAGAAGAATCGATGCTCGTACGAGTCATGCTCGCGCTAGCCGCTCTCTTGGTGACGTGCCCCTCCGTCGCCCAAGAGAACGATCTCGAAGCTGAATACGCCAAGAAGCTCGAGAAGAAGTTCGCTAAGTCGGTGGACTGGCGCCAAGAGATTGCGGCGGCCAAGAAGGCGTGTCGCGAAAAGAACGTTCCGATCATCGCGTACTTCACCCGCAGCTATTCGCCATGACCGCCCTGTAATGCACTCGAGGGGGGACCCCTCGTCCAAGCGTGGTGGGCAGAAGCGGCGAAGCGCGACTTCATTCCGTACTTGAACGTCATGGCGCATCTCGATGACAAGCCGGACCAAGGTCTGTTCGCGGAGTACGGACTGCGAGGATTTCCGACCATGTTGATCCTCGACTACGACGGAGAGGTCCTTCACGGGACCGAGGAGTACTTCCGACCGACGGACAAACGCACACTCGACGCGGCCCTTAAGAAAGTCTCTCTGCTCTTCGACGCTCGGCGCGCCGCGACCAAGCCGGACGCAACCGATCTCGAGAAGGGTCGACTCGTTCTGCTCGAAGGGTTGCGCAAACCTGCGACCGCGGACTTCGACGCCATGATCAAGGCGTCGCAGATTCAAGGCATGGATGCCAACTTGGTCGCCGAGTTCAAGGACATGCGTAAGCGCGGGCCGTTCCTGGTGATCTTCCGAGCGTATCGTGCCAAGTACGACGCTGCCAAGAACGACGTGGCCGTGAAGATTCAGTCGCGGCAAGAGGCTATTGCCAAGACGTACGAGGTCTACAAGAAGGGGCACGTCATCGACGACCCCAAGGACGAGTTGCACCGCCCGTTCTGGATCCTCGCGTTCGACGGAGCCGCGGGGAACAAGGACCTGCCCCTCGCCGAGAAGGCGTACAAAGCGTTCAAAGCGATCTACGCCAACGACGCCAAGTACAAGTCGCACGTCACCAAGATGGAACGAAAGCTCGCGGCGCTGAAGAAGTCGTAACGCTCGGCATCTCAACGTTACAAAAAGAGCGGCGGGGGGGGAGGGGGTTGGCTGACCCCCCCCCCCCCCCGAAAAACAACCCCCGGTGACCACCGTAG
>JAJFFE010000314.1 GCA_021776775.1 Planctomycetota bacterium
TCGCCGTCGTCGTCGAGGGTGGCCCGACACGTCGGGCACACCATCGCATCGCGTGCGATTCGCCAGCCGCTCATTCGGGGGCGCCTACCTGGTCCGGCGTTCGTCCGCCCTTACGTATCAAGTAATACGGGCGATCCTTCACCTCGATCATGATACGACCGATGTACTCGCCGATGAACCCGAGCGCCATGAACAACAACCCGAACAAGAAGAACCCACACGAGAAGCCGAGCAGAATCCACCATGTGTCGTTGTCGTAGTAGACGAGGCCCAGAGCGAGGAAGAAGATCGAGAAACAGATGCCGAGGCTTGCGAACAGAATTCCACCGAGAGAGATCATCTGAATCGGAAAGATGGAATACCCCGTCAGCAGATCGAAGTTCATGCTGACGAGTTTCAGGAAGTGGTACTTCGACTCCCCTCCCGCTCGCGGCGCGTGCTCTACGTCGACTTCGGCGATATCGACACCCAGCCACGAAATCAACGCCGTGAAATACTTGGTGCGTTCTTCACACTTGAGGAGCATCTCGATGACTTCGCGACGGTAGACACGCAGCAAGCAGCCGTAGTCTCGCAGCGGCACCCCGGTCAGCTTGCCAACCATCCAGTTGACGAAGCGTGAGGGCAACGTTCGCAGAATCGAATCGTGCCGGTGCGATCGCACTCCAGCGACAACGTCGTGGCCGCCGGCCATCAACGCCTCGACCAGCTTTGGGATTTCTTCCGGGGGATTCTGCAGGTCGGCATCGAGCGTGGCGATGATTTCTCCCCGCACGTGATCGAAACCCGCGTACACCGCCGGGTGTTGGCCGAAGTTGCGGGTGAAGTGAATCACGCGCACCCGTTCGTCGGCCGCCGAGAACGCATCGAGGATATCTGTCGAGCGATCGCGAGAGCCGTCGTTGACGTAAATGATCTCGAAGGACTCCCCCATACTGTCCATGACGGAGATCATCCGTTGATTCAGCTGCTCGAGACACTCCTCTTCATTGAAGACGGGGATAACGACAGAGAAACGTGGTTTAGAGGAACTCGGATCGCTGGGCGCGGAGGAAGACAAAAGGAGTCTCCTTGAAAGAGGGAGTCAACTCGGTGCGCGCTTATAGCAACATCGGCGGCTTATCTCACGCGAAACAGATGAACCCTGCGATCCACGGGCTCGTTCGTGGTCGAGTAGAGATGCTCCAAACCGTCGAGTTCTCCATCTTCGAGGAAGTCGGCCACCAGGTCCGGGTGGGATCGATCGATGTCATCGGGCACGAAGGCAAAGAATTCCACCCCGCGGGCTCGAGCGAAGAACACGATATCGTCGAGCGACGCCGCCGGGGTGAACTCAGCGACCCCATCGGCGAAGAACGCGACATTGGCGGTTGGGTCCATGACCCGTCGTCCGGCCCCGTGGCGCTCGCGGATCCACTCGCCGGCGAGTCGGGCTGGACTCGGAGCCAGCGTGAATCCGTACTTCAGCGGAATCCCGAGACAGAGAAGCCCCGATGCCAGCGTGACGATCATCACCCAGCGCTTCTCGGAGATCGCGGGGACCATCCGGGTCAACTCCAGCAGGCCGGCCGCAGCCCACATGAGGCCAAGCGGAAGGTAAGCGAGCAGCAGTCTCGGTGAATCGTAGAACAGCGAGAGGAGCCCTATTGCCGAGCCCAGGGTGGCGACCCCAAAGAGATGAAGCCCCCCACTGCGAGGAACGCCCCGCAGCAAGAACAGCCCGAGGATCGCAAACGGAATCGTGGCGTACCCGAACACACGCGGCATGTTCTTCGATAGGTGCGTCCAGACGTTCGACCCCCACGACCCCAGGAACCCGGCCGGATCGTCGAGAAACGTCCCGGTGATCGAGAGCGGCTGGTAATCCTCCATCGTGGAAATTTTGGTCTCCCACTCGACTCGCGTCCGATCCGGAGTCAATCGCGTCAGAAAGCGCCCGGCGCCGAACAGGCTCACTCCACCCTTGCTCGACATCACCCAGCGACCGGTCGCCTCGTGAGTTGCGTTCACGATGGGGAAGACGTACCCCCCGAAGACGAGGGCAATCGTCAACGCGATCCGCACGGCGCCGAGCCCGGTCGGGTTCTCCGTGGCGACGCGCCACCAACGTCCGATGAGAGGCAGCGCAAGGATCGCGGCGACGATCAGCGCCACAAAGATCACGACTTCCTGACGCACCCAGTAGGCAAGCCCTGCGGCGGCCGCCATCAAGATTCCACGAGACACCGAGGGGCGGCGAAGTAGCGCAAAAGCCGCCCACAAGAGCAACGCGTAGAAGAACGCATAATGGATGTGCGACGAGATGCGAACCGAGTAGAGAACATGGAACGGAGAGACCGCAAGGAGAAGGGCCGCCAAGACCCCGAGGCGAGGTCCGCCGTAGAGTCTTGTGATTCCGTAGACCGGAATCACCGTCAAGGCACCCACGACACAACTCGAAGCGCGACCAGCGACTTCCAAGTCACCGATCACCTTGTAGAACAAGGCGACGATCGCTGGAAACAACGGGGGCACCCAGTGCAGGTAGCCTCCCGAGAAATCCCCGGCCGCGAACGCCCGGATACACTCGAAATCGAACAGGATCGCGTCGTAGTACAGGACCTCGGGCAGAAACGGCGCCGCGGCCGCACGAACGATGAGCGCAAGGCAGAACAGTAAGCCGACCCGTCGCGCAACGTTCGGCGTTGAGCCGCCCTCCTGAGCCCCGGAGTGCTCCGTCCCGGACTCAGGCTGCTCGAGCAGAGGCGTTCCTTCCGGATCTTCAAGCACGGTAGAACTTGACGAGCTTCTTGACCGTGTTCGCCACCTGCAAGACGTCCTTCTCGCTCATGGCCGGATACAACGGCAACGAGATGATGCGATCCGATGTGAAGTTCGCGTTCGGAAAGTCATCTGCCGAAAAACCGAAGCGATCACGGTAATACGGCTGAAGATGCAGCGAACGGAAGTGAATCCCACTGCCGATGTTCTCCTGCTTCAGCGCGTTTACGAACTGGTCGCGATCGACCCGAAGCATTTCCGGGCGGATCATCGCGATGAACAAGTGGTGCGCGTGACGGATGTCGTCCGAGACGTTCGGCGTGATGATCTCCGGACAATCGAGGAGCGCCTGACGATACAAGCGAACGTATCGTCGTCGTGTTTCGATGAATCCGTCGAGTTTCGCCACCTGGTGGATACCGAGTGCCGCACAGAGATCAGGCATGTTGTACTTGAACCCCGGCTCGACGCACTCCCAGTGAATGGAGCCAGTTTCGGTGTATCGATTCCACGCGTCTTTCGTGATCCCGTGCAGGGCCAGCCGACGGACGCGCTCGACGTCTTCCTCGTTGTTGAGTGCGATCGCCCCGCCCTCGCCCGTCGTGATGTTCTTGATGGGGTAGAACGAGAAACAGGTGAAGCGGGATATCGAGCCGATCCGCTTGCCCCGGTACTCCGCGCCCAGCGCGTGTGCCGCGTCTTCGATGACCGGCAATCCGTGCTGCTCAGCGATGCGCTGCACCGCCTCGAGATCGACCGGTTGCCCCGCCATGTGAACCGGCATGATCGCTTTCGTCTTGTCCGTGATCTTGTCTGCGATCAAGTCGGGATCGATGTTGAACGTGTCGCGCTCGACGTCGACGAAGACCGGGGTTGCCCCAGTGTGAACGATGACGTTCGCCGTGGAGGGCCACGTCACGGGCGTCGTGATGACTTCATCGCCCGGACCGATGTCGAGCGCGGCCAACGCGAGGTGGAGCGCGGCGGTGCAACTGTTCACGGCGACGACCGCTTTGGCCCCGGTGTAGTCCGTCAGGAGTTGTTCGAACTTCTGCGTGCGCGGCCCCGTGGTGATCCAACCCGAGCGAAGGACTTCGAGAACCTCCGCCTCCTCTTCGGGCCCGATCTTCGGCAGGGCGAACGGAAGAAACGTGCCGCGAAGCGGCTCGCCGCCCTCGGCAACGGGAGTCTCCTGGTTTTGTTGGTGCGTCTTGATGTTGTAGTACACCGGCAGATCGTGCGGATTGAACTGACCGTCGAGCAATGCCTCGTGAATTTCGACCGCACCATCGCGGGCGGAGAACTGCGGCGTGAACTCGAGCACCCGGCGGATCTTTTCGAAGCTCACGTTGTAGGTACGCAGATCTGCGTCGCCCGGAGCTTGCTCGAGATCGGCATCGGGCACGACGTCGACGACCATCTTCGCCAGATCCTTGATCTGGTAGTTCTCCTCGTCGCTACCGACGTTGAACACTTGCCCAGACACCAGTTCGGCCGGAGCTTCGACACAACGCAGGAACACGCTAGCGGAGTCCGCGACGTGCAGGAAGGGACGCCACTGCTCACCGCCGCCGAGCACGAACACTCTGCCGTTGCGCACCGCGTGCAACGTCATGACATTGATTGCGAGGTCGAAACGCATCCGCGGCGAGAGCCCGAAGAGAGTCGCCTGCCGCAAGTGAACCGGCTCCAGCCCTTGCTCCATCAGTTCATTGAGACGCTTTTCCGCGCGCACCTTGCTCTTGGCGTAGAGCGACACCGGATGCAACTCCGCGCTTTCGTCGAGCGCCAACCCACTCCCGGTGCCGTACACCGAGCACGAACTCGCGAACACAAACCGACGGATCCCGGCCGCAACCGCTTTCTCGCCGAGTTCGACGGTCGCGCGATAATTGGCAAGTTCGGTCATCTCCGGCTCGAGATCGCAGCTGGGATCGTTGGCCAGTCCCGCGAGGTGGCAGATCGAGTCGACCCCGTCGAAGAGGTCCGGGAACCGCTCGAGTTCAACCAAGTTGCCCTGGATCAGCTCAAAGTGCGGGTTGTCTCGCAAATCGGCGACGCCGTGGGTGGAAAAATAGAGGGAGTCGAAACAGCGGACCGCGTGGCCGGCGTCGAGCAACTGTCGACAGAGCAAAGACCCCAAATAGCCGGCACCACCGGTAACCAAGACTCGACGCAAGAGCGGCTCCTTCCGGGGCTCCGGGGGGTTCGAGACGTCGAACCGAACGGGCCCGCGGGGGCAACAGAAGTGAATGAGTGACGCAGTGAGGACGGGAGAATACCCAGGGCGGTGCTCACGCTGCAACGTTGCCGTTGCGCCAGATCGAGGAGGAATCGGGAGAGATGTGGTCCCCCGATCCGCACGGCGCTTCGCATCCCGTTCGGGGGAATGCACTTCGATCGCAGCAGGAGAGCCCAGCTTGTCGATTCGCTCGGCTTGCAAACCGGAGCGCCGGCTGTAAGATTCGCGTCTTCACGCACTTCCGGCCTACGCCATTACACCTGCCTGGCTCGGCCCCCAACTGCCATACCGACGCGTCACAGTCCCGCGTCCCCTTCGGAGGTTTGAATGGCGACGAAGACGAAGAAAGTCTCGAGTCGCAGTGGTGGCAAGAAGATCGCCGATTCCACGGCGGTCCTCGCCCAGCTCGCATCAGATTTTGGTCCGCTCGACGACGTCGAAATGAACGATCGTCTGGAAGTCGTCCTGTTCGGCATTCTCATCGAGAGATTGACGATCGAACAGGCGAATCACGCCATGCGGGAGTATCGCGCCAACTTCGTGGACTGGAACGAAGTCCGGATCTCCTCGCCGGAGGAACTCCAAGACGCCGTGAAGGATGCGGAAGACCCGCTCGAAGTAGCGACAGCGGTGAAAGCGTTCCTCAACCGACTGTTCTACGAACAGCACCACGTCGGGTTGGGCTTTCTGGACGAGCGCAACACCACCGAGATCAAGTCGTTCTTCAAGAAGAGCGCGACCTTGACCGAGGCGACATCGATCTTCCTCTTGGAGCGTATTCGCGAGTACCCCGCGCTTCCAGTCTCAGCGCTGACCATGCCGTTCATAGAGCGGATGGGTTGGGCGCAGCCGGACAGTACCCCGCTGAAGAAACAGAAGGAGGCGTTCGCGTTCTTCGAACGCGACCAGATGCTTCCCGCCTTCGTCTACCTGATGCACCACGCTCGCTCGGTTTGTACACCGGAGCCGGACTCCATGCAGTGCCCGACGTGCTCGATCAAGGCGCTCTGCCCGTTCCCCAAGAAGGTCGCCGCCAAAAAGAAGACGGCAGCGAAGAAGACGACCAAGGTTGCGGCCAAAGCGACCAAGAAGAAGGCCGCAAAGAAGAAGGCTGCAAAGAAAAAGAGCTAGTCGTCTCAACGACGCAGGTGTGACGAGCACGGTCGGCGACAGCGATTCATCGAAACGTGCCGGCAAGCAATCCGATATCGACGACAGCAGAGACTGTGACATCAAGGAAAGGAGCTAGTTCGTGGCAGGGCACTCTCATTGGGCGGGGATCAAACACAAGAAGGCGGCCGCCGACAAAAAGCGCGGGAAGATCTTCTCCAAGATGGCGAAGTACATCACCGTCGCGTCGCGGACCGGCGGTGGCGACCCCGACATGAACGCGTCGCTGCGCCTCGCTATCGACAACGCTCGTTCCAACAACATGACCAAAGACGCGATCGAACGCGCGGTCAAGAAAGGAACCGGCGAACTCGAGGGCGAGGAGTACGTCGAACTCGTCTACGAGGGGTTCGCGCCCGCCAATGTGGCCCTTGTGGTCGACATTCTCACGGACAACCGCAACCGGACCGCATCGGAGTTGCGGAAGCTCTTCGAAATCAAGGGCGGCACTCTCGGAAATCCCGGAAGCGTGGCGTGGCAGTTCGAGACCAAGGGTCAATTCCACATCGCGCAGTCCTCCATTGCCGAGGACGAATTGATGGGACTCGTTCTCGAAGCAGGCGCCGAGGACATGGTCGTTGACGGCGACATCTACGTCGTGACGACGAGCCCGGATGAGTTCATGGCCGTCCGTGAGGCGCTCGCCGGCAAGTCGATCAAGACGAGCTTCGGTGAAGTCGCTCGCGTCCCCAATGCAACGGTCAAGATCGACACCGCGAAGGAGGCGCGGAAGGTCCTCAACTTCATCGATGAACTCGAGGATCACGACGACGTGCAACGGGTCAGCGCGAACTTCGACATCCCAGACGCTGTGTTCGCCGAGCTAGAGGCCGACGAGTAGACAGCGTCACACCACCAAGACACCTTGGGCCCACCCCCCCACCTCAAAGGTGGGGCTCCCCATCAAAGGTGGGACTCCCCATCAAAGGTGGGGAGGCGCCCCCCGGAGGCGCCTCCCCGCGAACATGGAAGGATGGATGGAGTTCTTGCGCTACTCTGGTCGGTCGACCAGGAAGTCGCGTGTGTCTCGGATAGGTGAGCGTTCGTTGTAGGACTCGTCGAGTTCGTGCCAGAAGCGCACGGACGGATCGCCGGGGCTCCAGCAGAGGAATACTTTTCTTCCGAGGTAGAGCGACGGAAAGTTGATCACGCCGCGCTTGAATTCTTCCACGAAGCAGCCGAGTTCCTCGACCTCTCGGATGTAGCGGTTGATCCGGTCGATCAGGGTGTTGAGATCCCGTTTCAGCTCTTCGCCGTGCTGCTCCCGATCAGCCGTTCTCTGGGTTGCGAGGTCTTTTTCGCTGATCTCGAGCTGAGTGCGGCGATCGATGATTTGGTCCCATGTCTCTCGGACGTCGCCGACGATCCGCTGAAGCAGCGGAAGCATGCTGTTGGCCTCGTTCAGGGTCAAAATTCTCGATCGGACTTTGAGGCCGGGACGCAAATTGGTGTTCATACACCGGGACCTTTCAACAGGTGAGTTCCTTGGTTGGAATCACTGAGCTAATGGCAACCCCCGTGCCCAGCTCGAACTCACCCCTGAGCGCTGTTCCAGACCGAAGGTCGGGTCGAAAACGGTCCCTTCGTCCAAACTCCAGACATGCCACGGGGTTGACTTCGAGGGCCACCCGAGACATAACGCCGCTGGCCACCGCGGGGCCCGCGATGCTCCTCGACGGCACCTCGACGTCGGCCTCGTCACGCAGGTCGGGCCCCTTGCCGCTAGCGGGATCCATCCCCCGAGTCATTGCTCTCTTTGGATCGTTCGTCCGCCCGCTGCGGTCCCGGTCCCTGCACGCCCCAGGTCGCCTGGTGTGGACGTCGTGCCTCGTGCTCGCGCTCGGGACCCTCGCCCTATCCTCGGCCCTCGAGCGCACGTCGTTCGCGGCTCCGCGGCAGGAGAGCCTCAACATCGTCGAGGTCGAACTCCGCGGACTGTCGCGGGTGAGCGTCGGCGAGATCGAGGCTCAACTCACGGTCAAGGCGGGTGCCCTCTACGACGCCGCCGAACTCGAGGCCGAATACCAGCGTCTGTTCAAGACCCGACAATTCCGATTCATCGAGACCGAAGTCGAACGCGTTCCCGGCGGAGTGAAGATCATTCTCATCTTCACGGAGCGAGAGCTCGTCTCCCGGATCCGCTTGGACGGCGTCGAGGGTCTCGATCGAACGACGCTGCTCGAATTGCGCCGGACCCGCATCGGGGAGCTGCTCGACGAGTCCCAGCTTCGCTATGATCGATCCGACCTCGAACGGCTTTACCGCGAGAAGGGTTACCTGTTCGCGACCGTCAGCACGCAGACCACTCCTCACCACAGCGGCGGCGTCGTCGTCACGTTCGTCGCCAACGAGGGTCCCCAAGTCAACGTGGAGTCGATCTCGTTTCACGGCAACGACACGTTCGACAGCGGCGAGCTCGACGACTTACTGCAGACGCACGTGCGATCGACATTCTTCGGCTTTCCGAACTCCGGACACTTCCAGGAAGATCTCTACCTCGAAGACCTCGCCAACGTGCGCGCGTTCTATCGCAACCACGGATTCTTCGACGTGCTCGTCGCCGCGGAAGACTTTGCGTTCAATCGCGATCGATCGGAACTTCACCTCGGGATCCGAGTAGAGGAAGGCGATCGATACCAAATCTCCAGCATTCAGATCGTGACCGAAGGCACGGGTGTCTTTCCCGAGACGATTCTCCGGGACAAGATCAAAGTCGAGCAGGGTGACTTCTGGAACGGCGAGGTTCTCCAAACCGGCCTGACCGAGATTCGTCGAATGTACTGGGACCGCGCGTACATCGACGTCAACCCAACCGTCACACCCGTCGTGGCCGAGACAGACGATCAAGTTTCGCTCTTGGTCGAGATCCGCGAGGGCGAGAAGTCGTTCGTCGAGTTCATCGAGATTCGCGGCAACGAAGAGACACGTGACAAAGTCGTCCGACGTGAACTGCCGATTTTCCCCGGCGACGAAATCAGCTACTCGAAGCTCGAAGACGGCCGCAGCAATCTGTTCCGGCTTCGTTACTTCGAAGACGTTCGATTTCGGTTCGAGGAGGGTTCGACGCCAAGCCAAAAGAACGTCGTGTTCGACCTGGAGGAGACCTCCACCGGGCGACTCCTGTTCGGCTTCGGAGTGACGTCGGGTCGCGGACTCATCGGCAACATCGCCCTTCGCAAAGAGAACTTCGATCTCGCGGATCTGCCGGAGAGCTTCTTCGACCTCCCGGACGCGTTCACCGGTGGTGGCCAACGACTGATTTTGGAAGCGTCGCCGGGAACCGAGTTCTCTCGCTACCGCGGAGAGTTCTTCGACCCTCACCTGTTCGACTCGGACACTTCGTTTCGCGCCCAAGTCTTCAAGGTCGACTTCCAGCGTCGGGAGTATCGAGATGACCGGGTTGGATTCGAGCTGGGTCTCGGTCAGCGCTTTCCGTTCGACCGAAACCTCACCGCGGAGCTCACCTACCGCATGGAGGTCGTGGATGTACGGCGGGTCGAACCAGACGCCCCACCGGACGTCTTCCGAGTCGCCGGATCCACCCGAATCTCCGGGCTAGGACTCGAGGCTAGATACGACCGCCGGACTTATAGACACCTCGTCGGACCGGTCGATGGCTGGCTCGCTAGCGCCGGCTACGAGTATCTCGGCGGCTTCCTCGGCGGTGAACTCGACGTATCGAAAGCGTCGGCCACACTGTCGGTGCACGAGACCATGTTCTCCGACGGAGACAAGAAGCGGCACATTCTGACGTTCCGCAACTTCTTCGCCTGGTCGGAGCCGCATCACAACAGCAGCGAAGTACCCATCTACGAACGGTACTACCTCGGTGGCTCACGAAACCTGAGGGGCTTTCGCTTCAATGGCGTCGGCCCTATGTTCTTCAAGCAGCCACTCGGCGGCACTGCGCGACAAAACGGAAGCTTGCAGTACAGCTTTCCGCTCTACGAGGAGACGCTACGCGGCGTCTTCTTCGTCGACTACGGAAACCTGGCTCGGGATCTAGAGCACTTCTCCCTGAAGAACTATCGACTCGCCGCGGGCGCAGGCATCTTGATCAACATTCCGTTCCTCGGTCAGAACTTGCCGATTTCGGTGTCGTGGGGAGAGGCGATTCTCGAAGAAGACACGGATCGCACCCGAAACTTCTTGTTCGATATCGGTATTGGTTTCTGATTCCCTTTGCTGACTTCGACATTCGCACAGGGAAAGGAAATGCCATGCGCATTACCCTCATGGTCGCCGCCGCTGCTCTCTTGATTGCCGCCGCTCAGGGACCCAGGACTCGGCTCGGTGTGGTCGATCTAGAAGTGGTGTTCGAGGCGCACCCGGGTAAACCTGCCATGCAGGAAGAGCTCTTGCAGTTGCGCGATACACTGCAGAACAAGATCACCGAACTCGAAGCGAAAGCCGCAGATCTCACGAACAAGATGGAGCTGTACAAGAAGGGATCCCCCAACCGAGACACGATCGAAAAGGATCTGACCTTGGTCGGGCGCGAGCTCGAGTACGAGCGCAACTTCGCGGCGACGTCGTTTCAGAAACAGAAACTCGCGTCGCGCGAAAAGATCGTGGTCGAAGTGAACAAGATCATTCGTGAGTTCGGCGCCAAGAACGGGTACACGGCAATTCTTCAGCAACGCATGAACATCGCCAACGACATCCCGACCTGGGATTCGGTGCTGTACCACCCCGCCCACGTCGACGTCACCAACCGGATCATCGACCAAATGAAGAAGGCCGCTCCGCCCGAGAATGGGAAGTAGCCTAGTCCCGAGTTTCGTCGTACCAGTCGAAGTCGTATCCCGGCGGGGGTAGAACCCATGAAATGTCTTGGTAGGCGACTTCCGTCGGTATGCCGTTGTAGGAGACGGTGAACAGCTCCTTCGAGCGGTTCACCTTGCGAATATCCACCACCGCTCGCAACCTCGGCACAAAGACCTGGTCGCCTTTCTTGAGTTCCAACGCTCGCTCAAGTCGTCGTTCGGCGAGGCGCGTCGATGTCTCCGCGCGATCAATCTCGGCGAGCAAGTTGTCGTAGGCGGCACGCCTCTCTTTCGGTGGTTCACCGGTGGCGCGCACCGCGGCGCGTAGCCGGGCGACGAGATCTCGCACCCGCTGGTCCTCACTGCGCTCGAGTTCGTGTTCGATCCCGCGTCGCATTGCGCGCACGGCGGCCACTTCGTCTTCCATCGTTGACTCGAGCTCCGCCGCGTTCGCCTGATGCTTGCGCATTTCTTGCTCGCGACGCTCGAGGTCTCGCCTAGTCCGCTCCATCCCGTCGAGGATCTCGGCGTCGAGCCGATCTTCACCGGTCATCAATTCCTCGGCTCGATCGACGACTTCGTCCGGAACACCGATGCGTCTCGCGATAATGAGCGCGTTCGAACGACCCGGTAGTCCCGTCAGTAGCCGGTAGGTCGGGGCCAGCTTCTCCGGATCGAACTCCATGCAAGCGTTCTCACACTTGCGGTGTCGAAACGCAAACTCCTTGAGCCGCCCGAGGTGCGTGGTCACGAGCGTCGACGTTCCGCGGCGATACAGCCGTTCTAAGATCGACTCCCCGAGCGCCGCCCCTTCCAGGGGATCCGTCCCCGCGCCCAATTCATCGATGAGAACCAAGCTCCGCGAGCTGGCTGCGTGGAGAATCTCCGAGATCACCGTCATGTGAGATGAGAAGGTCGAGAGATTCTGCTCGATACTCTGTTCGTCGCCGATGTCCGCGTACACCGCGTCGTAGAGGGGAACGGTCGCCCCCTCGTCCGCAGGTAGCGGAATTCCGGTGTACGCCATCAGGGAGTAGAGGCCGATGGTTTTGAGCGATACCGTCTTGCCGCCCGTGTTGGGACCGGTGACCACGAGTTGAAATTTCGATCCCGACAGCTCGAGATCGAGCGGGACCACCTGGGGCTGCCCCTTCGCTGCGGTCAAGTTGGCCGGGCCGAGGCTTGGATCACGCGCCATCCAAACCAGTATCGGATGCCGAGCGTTTCGGACCACGAGTTCGCGCTGTTCAGAAATCAACGGCCGCACACACGCGAACGCTTCCCCGAATCGACCGCGGGCGAGGGCCACGTCGAGAGACATGAGCTGCTCGAACAGCTGGAGGATCGGAATGCGCTGCGCGTTCACGCGGACGGTCAGCTCAGCAAGGATGCGAGCGAGCTCATGAGATTCCCGCTGCCGCGCTTCCGCCAGGTCGTCGCCCTTGCGAACGATGTCCTGAGGTTCGATGAACAGGGTGGCGCCAGACGATGACTCTCCGTGAACGACGCCTCGCATGCGACCCCGTTGCTCCGCTCGCACCGCGAACACAAAACGACCGTTGCGGATGGTGACGATCGAATCTTGCAGCACTTTCCGCAACTCGCTCGACTTCGATCGGCCTTCCATCCAACGTCGGAGTTCCTGATCGAGCCTAGTAATCTCGTCGCGCAAGCCTCCGAGGACGGGCGACGCGGTCGAAAGTATTTCACCCTGCGCGTCCACGGTGTGCCCGAGGGTCTCCAGCAACGTATCAAAGTTCGGCAGCCGTCTCGCTTGTCGGGATAGTTCGGGTAAATCAGAGCGCCCCACCAAAGTACCGGAGATAGCACGCCCCCTATCGAGCGCTTGCCCGATCCCAGCCAGCTCACGACCGGAGAGGATTCGCGTCAATCCTTCGTCATCTCGGCGGATCCATTGGTGAAGATCCGGAATCCCGTCGAGCCGAAAACCGAATCGCTCTTTGATGAGAACCCGGATTTCGTCGGTCTCTGTTTGAAGGCGGTTGACCTCACCCCGATCTCCCGATGGGACGAGACCGGCGATACGCTCTCGGGCTGGCTTGGAGGACGCGTATGACGCCAGTACCTCGAGGATCTTGGGGTACTCGAGTCGCGCACGGCTGGCGATCGCCAACGCGACACGGACCGGTCGAGCAGAGTTGTCCGAGGAGTGCGAGCTGCGTCGACGCTTCTTGGGCTTGGTCGCCCGCTCCCCTTTTGGTTGTCCCTCGGACATAGCCGTCTGACCCTTCGCCGAAAGCGGGCCATTCTTGTGTCCACTCCGCGTCATCACAAGCTTCTTGACGAGTGAGACCCCGCAACCAAGAACGGCTCGCAACGCGATCAGCGTGGCGAGCCGTTTTGGTGAACATCGAAGAGCTGCGGGCGGCTCAGGACAGCTTGCTGTCGATCACCCTCTGCAGGTCTCGTAGCAAATCATCGTCGGACCCGTCGCTGGCGGACTGCGCCTTCGCTTGACGTACTGCATCGCCGAGGTCCTCGGTGACACCCGGCTCGATGAGTTCGGTCGCTCCCCCGAGTGGGGCCATTCCCGACGACGGCGCGGTCAACATCTGCGTCATGTCCTCCGTCGGAAACTCCGGTTCGGGAACATGCGACGGGAGCGGTGCCGTATCCGAGGCGGTCGGCAACGTCAACGGCTGGGTCATATCCATGCTCGAGAGATCGCCGATCGAAGGAAGCTGCTGAGTGACCTCGATGGGCTCATCGTACTGCGGTCGCACCATCTCCGGCGGGGCCGAAATCGTTCTGGCCGGCGCCGCCGTTTGCGCACGAGACTGCAACACATGCAGATCACGCTCGGCCGAGGTCGCGCGTGCGTTGGCCACCTTGAGACGCTTTCGAGTCCGACGTCCACGGACGAGTGCCACCAACGCCACGAGTGCGACGCAGACAATCACCAATACGAGGCCGAACAGGCTCATGTTCTCGGCGTCGAATGTTCCTTCTTTCGCGTTGGCCACCGACCGTCGGGCCATCGTGACGAAGTAGTCTTGGACATCGGGGAAGCTGACGTCGACCGGACCCGCCGAGGCAGACTGACGCTCAGCCGCAATTCGGAGATCGGTCTCGGTCTTCTTGGCCGCCTCGGTCTCCGCTAGCGCCGACCGCAAGGTCGCGACTTCGCTGCTGAGCGGCCGAAGGAGATCGAGCTCACCTTGCAGTTTCTGGATGGTGGCAAGCTGACCTTGGAATCGTTCGGTCGCACTCTCTTCACCGTTGCGGAGCTGCCCTCCGACCGAGTTCAAGTCCTGCGCCAAACGATCTCGCTCCGTGACCGCAGCCAGTCGCTCCTTGTCGAGTTCGCTATTCTCGGCCGTTAGATCACTCAGCTGTCGCTTCAGTTCGTCGCGCTCCGCGGACAGCGTGTCGACGCGAGAGTTGACCGACGTTTCGGATTGCCGAGCGATGTCGAGTTCCGCCGCAACGGACTGACGCTCTTGACGCAACCGCGTGATTTCGGCTTCGAACTCCGCGGTACGCTGCTCAGTCGACGAAAGCTCGCGAATCTGATGACGTGCTTGGCTCTCGAGAAACTCGACGTCGCCTTTTCGTTGCACGAGTTCTTGATCAGACGAGAGGTATAGATCTTGGAATCGATCGCGGTCGTCCGCCATCTCTTTCAGCGCGTGACGCACCATGGTCAGCGACGTCTTGACGTTTTGGAGTTCAACCTGCTCTGCGGTCGGTCCAGCGGACTTTGGCGGGGGCGAAGAACACGCGACGGTGATTGTGGCGAGACCCAGGATCCAGAGCCCGCGACATAAGGGTGTAAAACTCATAGAGGTTCTTTTCTCCTCGGACGAGATAAGAGGAGCGACCCGAGCAGACCCCGGGTTGCAGCGTGGACAGATTCCACTCAAGCATACGATGGGGATCTCGGTTCGACCGGTGAGGGGAAGCTCGAGCGTAGGCGAGTCGGGAAACTCGTCACCCGGAACGTCGTTTAGCCGATCGAACGGCGACGGTTCCGGAAAACTCTGCTCGGCTGCGCGCCGAAAAGCCGCTTACGACTTGGGGAAACGCCGCTCGAGATCGTCAAGTCGGTCGAGGACAGCCTGCAGCCGGTTCGGCGTCACGGCGTCGACCGTATCCTCGAATTCCGGCACCGACTCGACTGAACGGGGGGCCTGCTCACTCTGAATGCGTCGCAGTTGCGGCAAGCAGCGAACAATCCCGTCGACGACCCGCTGTGCCGCCTCGGGCGCTTCCAAGATCCCTGGAGCGAAGACTGCCCACCGGGTACGTGGGCGCCCCGGCTCGCAGAACACGAAAAACTGCCCGGCAATTGTCAGGCTCGATTCGTCTTCAAAAATAGATTCGCCGAGGTGGACACTGACGACACGCTGAATCTCTTCACGAGCCTCGACAGTGGTCGCAATCGCGCGGCACGAATAGCCAGAGCTTCCCAGCCCAACCGTTCCCGCGGACTCGAGCTCCGAGGGAGTTTCCATGGAGAGGATCGCGAGGCCGGAGACGTGGTTGTCTTCGTGAACCCATCGGCGCAGCCCCGCTTCGAGATCCCCACCCGCGAGTCGCGCCTCGGTGACGCACTGGATGCAGGAGAATGGATCCGGAACATGCAGCAGCAGGTCGTTCGGACTCACCCGGACCTGTGGGTTCGCGCGTGAAACGTCGTCGCGACGTCGCCCGGGTCCCGGAACGAACGTATTGTCATACCGCTCCTGCCTCTCGCGCTCACGATCCGTAGGTGGGTCCGAATACCCCAGATCATCGCGACCGAAATCGCCGCCCGCTCCATGGCCAGCGCCCTCGTGAATCGGGGGCCGCGTCGACACCGGTCTCGGCGTCGGAGAAGGCAGAGACGCAGGTGACTCGATGGAGGCCGGCCGCTCGGAAGGAGGGCGTTGGGACGCAGGCTGCGGAGAAGGAGAGCGCTCGGAGGCAGGAGGCTCGGAAGCCGACGACGCTGGTGAAGGAAGCACTGGTGACGGAAGCTCGGCGCCGCGAAAGGGTTTCTCAGGCGCTGGCGACGGCGGCCAATCCGCACCCGACGACTCGCCGCCGCTCGGTGCCGCAGGAAGTGACGCCGGATCCTCCGTGTCGTCGACGCCGCCGACGGGCGACTCGGGCGCCAAGTCTCGGGCCAAGTCCCTCAGGCTGAGGTCGGTCAACGGACGTCGAACGAGTTCGACACCCTGGATCAATGGATCTTCGTCGACATCGCAGATCAGGTAGATCGCGATCTTCGGGTCGACTTCGCGCAATCTCTCGACGAACCCCTGAGCCTCGATGAGGAGCGTTCGGGTGCTCGCCACGACGGCCGAATAGCGTCGCTGGCGAAACCAGTCCAGAGCCGCGAAGCGGTGACTTGCGGAGACGTGCGACAAATCACACCGTTTGAGAGTCTTGGCGACGCTTTCGGCGTCCTCCGGGCGATCGGTCAGTACCAGCACCGGTGGCCGGTCCTCCGGGCTCTCGGTCCGCAGCGGCGACAGCAACTCCCGGATTTCATCGCGACTGAGGACATGCCTCGGGGGCAGCCCTCTCTTTTCCGGTCGTCGCTCTGTCACGAGAATTCCCCGCCCCTCACGCACGCTATCGTTCCGAAGATTGACGAGCGGCTGAGCGCTCCCCGGAGCTGTGCGATCCAATCCCCTTCGGACCCTCGGTCCCTTTCGGCCCACCCTCGGCGCCGGAAAGAACGGGGTGAGCGACGCCACCTCGGACGCGGCTCGATCGGGATCCGCGTTGTCCGAATCTACCTCTTCGGTATCACCGCCCTCAGAATGACGGCCCTCGGTATCACGGCGCCTGCCATCACCGTGTCGTTTGGCATCAGGCTGCCGGCGTCGGAGAGGTGCGTCCGCGTCCACAATTTCCCCTTTTCGCCGCGGCTGACGTTACCACGATCCGGCCCCGAGCGGTCCCCGAACGTGAGGAGCCACCAGCATTCGTCCGCCGACGACGGTTGTGTGCAACCGGGCCGTCGGCCTCGTCCTGACCTCGTCCACTCCGTTCGCGAGCAAACGGTCTCGGTCTCGATTCGTCGCCGGTGGGCGGTCCAACGGCAACGTCAACAACCAGGTTGGACCAGAGGTCGCACCACCAGCGAGCCTTGCAACTTCGTAGGAACTCTCGGGCATGTGTTGTTCCCGGAGTCATGTTGCGTCCCCGGGTCATGTTGCGCTCCCGGAATCTCCGGGCTACACCGTTTGGCCAAATACCGAGCTAGTAAATTTCCTTATAGAAACCCTCGTTGTCGCTGGCGAGCTGACGCAGAAAATCGCGGGCAGATTCCTTGTCCTGGTTCTTCGCCTCGCCGGGAAAGAACCCGATGCAGTTTATAATCACCCGGCGGTCCCGATTCCACTCTTCGACGCGAAGCCGGATCAAATCCGGGATATGTTCGTCGCCGATCGTCGGGCTACCATCCGATAACACGTAGATCGTATCGACGTCGGGATCATCGAACGCCGCTTTCAGGGCTGCGTAGGCATTGGTCTCCCCCGCGGCTTCGAGCTTCGGCAGCTTCTTGAGAGCGACCTCCAACGACTTGCGCTTGGCTCGTTGGAGCTTCGACGAGAAGGGATAGACGTCCTTAGAGAACGGCATGACGTTGAAGTACGTGTCGTCGGTCATCTGGTTTTCGAGAACGCGGCTGAGTTCACGAATCGCGATCTCCATCCGCGTACCTTCTTCAGTTCCCGCCAGCATGCTCCCGGATGTATCGAGCAGAAACGCAACCTTCTCGCTGTAGATCGGGCCGTACAGCCCCTCGCGAACGGCGGTCTTCAGATTCTGCTTCTTCTCTTTCTCTCCGCCGAGCATGTCGCGAACTTCCGCCGCGCGCGGGACCTCGTAGCCGTCCCTCTTCGTCTTCCACCACAGACTCCAGTCTTCGAACACCGGGTCGTGCGTCATTCCGGTGAGACGACTGAGAGTCCATCGAAGGTCGGACAGGAGACGGCCCTTTTCGACGCGTAGACGCGGAATCAGCGCGTCAATCGTGGCGACTCTACGAAACCGCACCAACGAACGAATCGCGGCCGAGCGAACCTGCCACTTCTTCTCTTTTTCCAAGATCTTGCAGAGGTTGCCGAACGCAAGCTCGCCACCGAAGCGTGAGATGACGCGACAACAGTGCGCTCGTTTTTCCCAGCGCTTGTGCTTCACCGCTTGCTCGTTGAGGTATTGGCGCGCCTCTGGATTCTTCGCGCGCGACAACAAGTCGATGGATCCTCGGTGGACGAGGAGGTTCTCGTGCTGGAGTCCGTAGCCGACCAACATCTTGGCGAGCGTCACGTTGTCGAAGCTCGTCCCCGTTTCCAAGAGATCAAGAATCGCGTCGACGTCACCAGACTTGAACGCGCGAGCCAGCGAGTCTCGATACTGGTCGAAGCCGTCGACAGCCCCGCTCGCGGCGTTGACCTCGACCGCGCCGAGTGTGAACGTGACGCTGACCATCGCCATCACTGCAGCGATGACCCAACGCATCGGGTGTTTCCCCGTCATGCCTATTCTCGATTCGATCTTGCTTCGTTCCGACCACCCACGTGGCGGCCCGTTTCGACACCTCGTCCGCGGCGATCCACGCCGGGCGGGACCGTGGCGCCTCCCCTGTCATCGCGCTTGGAGCGAACCAAGCCACGAATCATGGTCACCAGTATGCCCGAGAACTGATTTCGACGCCGAGTCTCGTCAGGGTGGCTCCCAGAATCGGTACGGCTCGGGCTCGGGCGCTGTTTGTACCGCTCGATTCTCGCCTGGGCTCCAGAGGGTTGCTCTGACGCCGACTGAGACCGGGGATCGCTATTCGGATTCGAGCAAGCCTCTGTCTTCCGGATCGGGCGGGCAGTCTTCGGCTCGGAGCTCGTCGAGCTCCTGGGCGACGAGCTGGCGTATCGACTCACGCAGATCCGACACCTCGCCGAACTCTTGGAAGAATTCAGGACGCATCATGTCTTCCAACACGGTCGTGAACGCGGCCCGGACATTCGTCGAGTTACGAACCAGCAGCGAGACGAGTTTGTGGGTGAGGTAGTCAGCGACGAGCCCCGGTAGCAACCGGTTCTCTCCCCGCTCGAGCCACTTCAAGAATCCCTTCTCCATCTCGGACAGCCCCTTCTGCCCGCGGATACCATCGATAGCCGAACTCGCGCTCGGACCGTTGGACTTGGGGACTCCGCCGTCCCGCAAGCGTTGAACGAGTTCCTGCGCCTTGACCGGGTTGCGGAGGTTCACGAGGCCTTCGCCGCGCGTCCACGAAGCGCCGTCGAAGACGACGAGGACGGTCTTTCCGAGCTCGACGATGTCATCGATCTGGAGCTCGCGTGAGCCGATCCGCTCGCCATTGACGTAGGTACCGTTGGAGGAGTTGAGATCGACGAGAGTCAGAGTCTCACCTCGGCACGTCAACGAGCAGTGCTTGCGGCTCAGAAGGGTGTCTTGCAGCGTCAACTGATTGCGCTTCGATCGACCGATCAAGAGCGTACCCTCACCGAGCTCGATGCTACGCAGTCCATCATCGAAGATTGCCAAGTGAAACTGATCCCCCGGGCTGGAGGCGCGCTTGCCTTGGGCCGCGACCGGGCGGCCGAGAGTGGTGTCGCCCTCGGACTCTGGTCGATCGGAGTTTTTCATGGGGCGGCTCACTGTTTCCGCGTCGCAGCTCGGGCGTGCGTCGTGCGCTGAGACCTCAGCGGCCAAAAGCTCTGTTGCTGGGAACTCCGTCTTGTCCAAGTCGGTGTCCTTCATCCAGGACAGCGCGCGTGAGGGGCGCACCGTCGTCGTCGCCTCCTGAAGAGGCGGCCGGACGTTCCTCGGTTATACCATGATGACAATCTCGCGCCGTGCCCGTTGCCAAAGAACTGTGGCGAAATCGACCCTTGGGCACCGAGATCGTCCCGGCGCGGGGCACCCGATCGCCCGTTTCTCGGCTCGGACTCGGGACGACTGCGGTTAACTCAGTCGTTCGAGGATTGCGGCGGGGGGACGCTTGGGTCGCCCGGTGGTTCCGTCGACGCAGGCGAGAGTCGTCGTTCCTGTGCAGATCAGGGTGTCTGTCGACGGGCGCAGGATCCGGTAGCTAAAACCTATTCGCACCCCTTCGGCGTACTCGACCCGGGTTTCGACGATCAGTTCATCGTCGTAATGCGCCGGTGCTCGGTACTGCACCGCGAGGTCGATCACGACGAGTTGGTCGCCCGCCTCCTCCATGGCGCGGTAGCTCGCCCCCCGGGCACGGAGCAACTCGGTCCGCCCCCACTCGAAGTAGTCGATGAAGTTCGAGTGGTACACCACGCCGCCGCAATCGGTATCGCGGTAGCGCACACGCAGACTCAGTTGGTGTTCGTAAGTCATGCGCCTCCAACCGCGGTGCTCAACAACCGAGCTTTCTCAATCTCTCCGAGAAGATCTCTCGGATGTCGCGCAACGTGTAGCGCTGATTCAGAGATTGGATGAGTTTGATCTGCTTGAACACTGTCTCGCGGAAGCGATTGCGACCGGTATCGGTGATCTCGGCGGGTTGAATCAAGTCGAGCTGGATGTATCGATAGAGGACCTGTCGCGAGATCCCGGATCGCTCCAGGACTGCACCTGTCTTCAGCAACTCACCGTTGGATTCGGACGACTTGACCATGTCGCCGAAGGTATCATCCTCCACACAAAATCGGGAGTGAACGATCTCGATACTTTCGACTCTTTCAAGGATGCGGAGGACTCGTTGCTGCACGACGAGGCGATCCCTGGGTGGCGGATCACTTGCCAAGAGGCCGTCGATTCGACGCAGACCGTGGCGCTGGAGGAGTGGAATAACGATCCGGGCCGACCGGTCGCTGCGCGCGCTGTCCGACAGATCGCAGGTCGCGGACGTCGCGGGCACCAGTGGGAGAGTCCCGAAGGAGGCCTCTGGGTCTCCCTGGTGCTCCCGACAACCGAGCCGCCGGATCCGTTCGTCGGAATGGCGATCTCTCTCTGCGCCCTCGAGAGCGTGGAGTCACTTCTACCCGCAGTCGAGTCACGTCTGGCGTTGAAGTGGCCCAATGACCTCGTCCGATTGAGCGGTCGCGGGCTCCCGCAAAAATGGGGCGGCGTCATTACGGAGGTCAAGCGAGACCGCACAGGCGGTGCAGTCTTGGTCATCGGCGTTGGGCTCAACCTACAAGTCGATCCTGGACGAGTCCAAGCCGCCAATTCGACGTCGATCCTGGCTGAATTCGGCGAGAGCCCCTCCCCTTTCGGGGCCCTCTCTCGTATTCTTCCGCGCTTCGATCGGTGGCTCGCCGACGACCGCGAGAGCGGCCGAAAGCAGTCTCTCGATCGAGTGACTCGGCGGCTCTCAACTATCGGAAGCGATATCACTTGGGAAGAGTCCTCTGCTCGCGAGTCGACGCCGCTCTGCCGTGAAGGGCGCGCCGTGTCGCTGGCCGATGACGGGGCTCTCGTCGTGCGGCTCTCGACCGGTGACATCGAGGAGTTGCGATCCGCCGACATTCGACACGTGCGCCCCGCCTCGACATGAAACAAAGGACGTCAGGCGACGCCAAGAACGCAGACGCAGACAACGGCACCGCGATCGTCAGCGCGCTCGAAGTTAGCGTGCTCAAACTCAGTGCTACGAGGAATCGATCCAAGGCCACGGTGGAGGTAGCCCGCTCATGAACATGTCCGAATTCGAGCGTTGGCGCAGAGACGTCTACGATCCGTTCGTTGCGACCCATCCGGAGCGCAAAGCGAGTTTCGAAACATCGTCGGATCTTACGCTCCCGCCGACCTTCGTCGAAGGGGACGACGTGGGACCGGGTGAGCCTCCGTATCGACGGGGGATCCATCCGACCATGTATCGGGGTCGCCTCTGGACCATGCGACAGTACGCAGGCTTTTCCTCCCCGAAGGAAACCAACGAGAGATTTCGCTATCTCCTCGAACGTGGTCAAACCGGTCTGTCCGTTGCGTTCGATCTCCCCACTCAAATTGGATACGACTCCGACGACCCGCTGGCGCTCGGTGAAGTCGGACGGGTGGGAGTGCCAATTTCGACGCTCGACGATCTCGATCAGCTGTTCGATCAAATCCCTCTCGATCGCGTCTCGATATCCATGACGATCAATTCGACCGCGCCGATTCTCATCGCCCTGTTGTGCGCGCTGGCAAAACGCCGCGGTGTCCCGATCGAAGCGCTACGCGGAACAGTGCAGAACGACATCCTCAAAGAGTTCATCGCCCGTGGCACCCAACGCTATCCCGTCGGTCCGTCGCTCACGCTCGCGACCGACGTCATCGAATTCGCTACCGAATCGATGCCGCGCTTCCATCCAATCTCGATCAGCGGCTACCACATTCGTGAAGCCGGTTCGACTGCGGTCGAAGAAGTCGCGTTCACACTGGCCAACGGAATCGCCTACCTCGAACAAGCGAAAGCGCGCGGGCTCGACCTTGAACAAGTCGGTCGACGGCTTTCCTTCTTCTTCAACGCACACAATCACCTCTTCGAAGAGATCGCGAAATTCCGAGCCGCGCGCGAGCTGTGGTACCGGATCACCGGCGACCGCTTCGCAATGAAGGATGAACGTGCTCGGCAGCTCCGGTTCCACACTCAGACCGGCGGCTCGACCCTCACCGCGCACGAACCCGAGAACAATGTCGTCCGGGTCACGGTTCAAGCGTTGTCGGCCGTACTCGGTGGCACCCAATCACTGCACACCAACGGCGCCGACGAAGCTCTGTCGCTCCCGACGTCCGAAAGCGCCAAGCTCGCCCTTCGCACCCAGCAGATTCTGGCCAACGAAAGCGGCGTAACCGAGGTCGCAGATCCACTCGGAGGTTGTCCGTACGTCGAGGATCTCACGTCTCGCGTTCTGTCAGCGGCCGACGAGCTCATCCGAGAGATCGACAAACGCGGCGGCACGGTCGCCTGTGTCGAAAACGGGTTCATTCGAGGACGGATCGAAGAGAGCGCATATCGCGCGCAGGTCGCCATCGACGACGGGTCACAGACTCCGGTCGGAGTCGACGCCGGCGCTGAAATCCCCGACGCACCGTTCACGGTCGACACCTCGATCGAAGCGCAACGCTGTGACCAACTAGCGCAGTTCCGCCAGGGACGAGACAGCGCGGCCGTCGAAAAAGCGCTGGTCGAAGTTTCCGCCCGATCGAAGGCGGGCGACAACGTCATGCCGTCGTTGATCAGCGCGATCGAAAACAACGCCACACTCGGAGAGATCGCTCGCACGTTGAGCGAAGTTCACGGAGAGTTTCGCGATGACCAGTGATCGTTCCCAATCCCCGATTCGCGTCCTCCTGGCCAAGCCCGGCCTCGATGGCCACGACCGCGGCATTCGCCTCGTGCTTCGTGTGCTTCGTGACGCGGGCATGGAAGTCATCTACACCGGACTTCGCGCGACTCCCGGAGAGATCATCCGCGCGGCGCTCGATGAAGACGTCGAGGCCATCGGCTTGTCGAGTCTCTCCGGTGCGCACGACCAACACTTCCTCGAAGTGTCGCGGCTCTTGGCCGAGCAAGGCGCGTCGGACGTCCTGCTTTTCTGCGGGGGCATCATTCCGAAGGCGGACGTGCCACGCTTGAAAGAAGCCGGCTTCGACGGCGTCTTCCCACCCGGCACGCCACTCGACGCCATCGTGCAATTTCTGAAGGACCGCCTCCGGCCCAGCTCCGAATCGGAGTCGCCATGAGTTTGATCCTCGACCACGTCGGCATTGCCGTGGCCTGCCTCGACGACGCGCTCGCGCTGTGGCGTGATCAACTAGGCGCGAACGTCACCGAAATAGAAGTCGTCGAGTCTCAGGGCGCACGCGTTGCGTTTCTCGAGACCGATACCGGAAGCACAACGGAGTTGCTCGAGTCCACGCGCGAAGACTCCGCGATCGGCAAGTTCTTGGCGTCGGGCCGCAAGGGCGTGCATCACCTCGCCTACCGAGTCGACGACATTGAAGAACGGTTGGCGCGATTATCGGAGGCGGGAGTGCCGCTCATTCATGCGAACCCGGTCGCTGGCTCTCGTGGTACCCGAATCGCGTTCGTCCACCCTCGCGGTACCGAAGGCGTCTTGATCGAACTCGTCCAATACCCGGATCGTTGATCTTCATCTCTTCTTGCTAGCTCGGTCGCTATGACGATCGAAACGAAAGGCAGTCGTGAAAGAGCCAGTGCGTCAGAAGACTCGCGAGTTGCGCGAGCTCGCTCACCTCGGTGGAGGTGAAGAGCGAATCCAGCGTCAACACGATCGCGGGAAGCTCACCGCTCGCGAGCGAGTCTCGGTACTCCTCGACGACGGGACGTTTCAAGAGATTGACGCGTTCATCAAGCACCGCTGCCGCGACTTCGGTATGGAGAAACGGGTCGTCCCCGGCGACGGAGTCATCACCGGTTGGGGTGAGATCGATGGCCGACGGGTGTTTGTCTTCAGCCAAGACTTCACGGTCGAGGGCGGCAGCCTCTCCGCCACCAACGCCGCCAAAATCGTCAAGATCATGGAGATGGCACTCAAGGCAGGCTGCCCCGTCGTCGGGTTGAACGACTCCGGCGGCGCACGCATCCAGGAGGGAGTCGCAAGCCTCGGCGGGTACGCCGACATCTTCCTTCGCAATACTTTGGCGTCCGGGGTGATCCCGCAGATTTCGGCCATCATGGGCCCGTGCGCGGGCGGAGCGGTCTACTCGCCTGCGATCACCGACTTCATCGCCATGGTCGAAGGCACGAGCTACATGTATGTGACGGGACCGGACGTCGTCAAGACGGTGACGCACGAAACCGTCAGTCACGACGAACTCGGCGGTGCGAGGACGCATAGTGCGAAGAGTGGCGTCGCCCACTTCATGTCGGCCAACGATCGCGAGTGCCTCGAGAATCTGAGGCGCCTGTTGTCCTACCTGCCGTCGAACAACCTCGAAGACCCACCGATTGCGCAATGCGACGACCCCATCGATCGCGCCGACCCCGAGCTGTCCACGATCGTGCCCGAGAACTCGGAGAAGCCGTACGACATCAAACAGATCGTGAACCGCGTCATAGACCGGGACAGCTTCCTCGAAGTCCACGAGCACTACGCCGGGAACATCGTAATCGGATTCGCGCGACTCGGTGGACGCCCGGTTGGAATCGTCGCGAATCAACCGTGCGTTCTGGCCGGCTGCTTGGACATCAACGCCAGTGTCAAAGCGGCGCGCTTCATTCGATTCCTCGATTGCTTCAATTTCCCGATCATCACCTTCGTCGACGTTCCGGGATTTCTCCCCGGTACCGAACAAGAGTGGAACGGGATCATTACTAACGGCGCCAAACTCCTCTACGCCTACTGCGAGGCGACGGTGCCGAAGCTCACCGTGATCACTCGAAAAGCGTACGGCGGCGCCTACGACGTCATGTCCTCCAAACACATCCGCGGCGACCTCAACTACGCGTGGCCGTCGGCGGAGATCGCGGTGATGGGTGCCAAGGGCGCCGTCGAGATCATCTTCCGGAAAGAGATCCAAGGCGCGGACGATCCCGCCGCGGTCGAGACGGCACGGGTCGAAGAGTTCAAAGAGTTGTTCGCAAACCCGTTCACGGCGGCGGAGCGCGGTTACGTCGACGATATTATCGAGGAACCAGAAACGCGACGGCGCCTCATCGACGGGTTGCGACTCTTGGCCGGAAAGCGCGACAGCAACCCTCCGAAGAAGCACGGAAACATACCGCTATGAGTGGACGACGCATTCGAAAGTTGCTCGTGGCCAACCGCGGGGAGATCGCTCTACGAGTCTTTCAGACGTGTAACAATCTCGGCATCTCGACGGTTGCCGTTCATTCGTCAGCCGACCGTCACTCGCCGCACCGATTCGGTGCCGTCGAGTCGGTTGAAATCGGCGGTGCCCCCGCTTCGGAGTCCTACTTGCGCACCGACCGTGTCATCGACGCGGCTCGCAAGACCGGCGCCGACGCCGTGCACCCGGGCTACGGATTCTTGTCTGAGAACGCGGACTTCGCGGCGGAGATCGAGGAAGCGGGCATCGTCTTCGTCGGTCCGAGCCCACAGAACATTCGTGACATGGGCGACAAAGTTCGCGCACGAGAGTTGATGCTGGAAGCCGGCGTCCCGATCGTTCCCGGCTCGGATGCACCGGTAGCGAACCCCGACGATCTCGAACGAGTCGCCAAGCAGGTCGGCTTTCCGCTTCTGATCAAGGCCGCGGGCGGCGGAGGCGGCAAGGGAATTCGCCGGGTCGATAACGTCGACGAACTTCGCAATGCGTTCGATCGCGCGTCGTCGGAGGCGGGCTCCGCGTTCGGAGACGCCCGGGTGTACATCGAGCGCCTGGTGTTCCCGGCGCGCCACATCGAAGCGCAGGTGTTTGGTGACGGCTTGGGCGGTGCGTTGTTCCTAGGTGAACGTGAGTGTTCACTACAACGCAACCATCAGAAGCTCGTCGAGGAGTCGCCATCGCCGGTGATCGACGCCGATGTACGCGCTCGCATCCGCGACGCCGCCCTCGCCGGGGTGCGCGCCCTCCACTACCGAGGAGCGGGAACGTTCGAGTTCCTGTATGACGAAAACACCCGTGACTTCTTCTTCCTCGAGATGAACACTCGCCTGCAGGTCGAGCACCCGGTGACGGAGATGGTCACTCGCCTCGATCTCGTCGCCGAGCAAATTCGCATCGCCGAGGGTGGGACGCTCGAGGGCGTCGACGAACCCGAGACTCACGGACACTCGATCGAGATGCGTATCTACGCAGAAGATCCATACCGTGGGTTCATTCCGTCGACCGGCAAGATTCAAGGCTTGCGTCTCCCCCACGCGCCGTTCACGAGAATCGACCACGCACTGCGGGACGACTACGAGATTCCGCCGTACTACGACCCGATGCTCGGCAAGGCGATTTCCTGGGGGCGTGACCGCGAAGAAGCGATCGTCCGCCTGGCCGGCCTGCTCCGTCGCATGCGAATCGGGGGCATCCACACCACTCTTCCGTTGGGCCTCGACATCTGTCGTTGGGACAAGTTCCTGTCCGGCAAGTTCGACACGGGAACGCTCGAAGCGTGGTTGGCCGAGCGTTCGTACTTACCCACCGAGCCACCCGAGTTGATCGTTCAGATCGCCGGCATGGCGGCCCGTCAGGCGCTGTCCAACTCGGCGGTTCGCACGGTCGTGGAACCGGGAGCGTTCGACAGTGGTGCCTGGGGAGAAGCGGCCAAACGTGACGCAACGGGAAGAGGGCGACGATGAAGTATCGTATCGGTGGAGACGGCTGGTCGCGTGAGTTCGACGTCAAGCGAGACGCGCTCGGTCGCGAGTGGTCTGTCGTCGATGAGGATGGCGAAGGGCATCGATTCGAACTGGAGTCGATCGAAGGTCCGGAGATGGTGCGCTTGTATCACGAAGGCTCGGTGCACACCGTCACGCTCCTCCCGGGAAATCGTCCGGGACAGCCGTTGCGGTTCCTCCTGGATGACGATTTCGTCGAGCTCGAAGTCGAGGACCCTGTCGACCTCTTGGCCGGGCACATCACCGGTGGACCCGGCAGTGCCGGCCGCGAAGAGATACGAAGCGTCATGCCCGGGATCATTCGCAAGACGCTTGTCGCCGAAGGTGCCACCGTCGTCGCCGGTGAAGCCGTGATCATTCTCGAGGCGATGAAGATGGAGAACGAGATCTCCACTCCAATCAGTGGCGTGATCGATAGACTCGCGGTCAGCGACGGTCAGACGGTGGCGACCGGCGATCTCCTCGCCGTCGTCGTCGCGCCCGAGACCGAGTGAGCACCGCGCAACGAGGTAAGACTGGCAAGAAGGGGCCAAGCGACGACTGCATCCGCGCTTCGCTCGGCTGAGGACGAGCGTGTCCACCACGCCATCTCTCGCAAAGCCGCACTGTTCAACCAACGCTGACGCCAAGGCCGTCAACCGAATGAATGCAATGGCCAGCACAGTGGCCGAGTCGCAACTTGACGCGCGACTCGAAACACACCATTTCGTGCCAACGCGGGTCAAGTTTCTTTGCGGCCTTCGCGGTTCTTCGCGGCTTGGCGAGAAAAGGCCAAGCGACGAAGGTACCTCGACCAGCGTTGCCAACTGCCACGGCCGTTGCCCCCGGTCAATAAAGCTCGTTTGCTCCGGGCTGGCCCCCCCGCACGGCCCCCCCGCACGGGACCCATCCACCGTGCCGGTCCATGCGGTGAGTGACACACCGCGTCACTTCTGACCCTCAGTGTTCAACTTCACGTGTCGCGTAGAGCCACGCCGATGTCTCCCAGCTCGTACCAACCGGCGGTCTATTCCCGAGTTATCGCAGAGCCTTCTCGGCGGGCCCCGATCTTTCATCGTCTTTGGCGAGCGAAGGCGCTCGGAAGGTTGGGAAAGAAATGCTGCACGAACGTAAGCGTCAAGGCGGATTCACGGTTATCGAGCTCATGGTCGTCATCACGATCTTGGCCATCGTTGTCGCGTTCGCGGTTCCTGGTTTGCGCGAAGTAAAGAAGGCCGGCAACGAATCAGTCACCATTTCGGCGTTACGAACGCTGTCGTCAGGGCAAGAGGGCTATCGCGCTCGCTACGGCGGGTACGGCGGGATGGCAACCCTGGAGACCGCCGGGTATGTCGACGAGACTTACGCCATGGCTCCGCGTCACGGATACATCTACAACGACGGCGCAGTGACGCCGTACGCCTGGTCAGCGACCGCCGACCCGGAATCGACCGCCTCGGGTGATCGATACTTCTACATTGACCAGTCCAATGTCATTCGCGAATCGACCGCCGGCACCGCGTCCGCTACCGATTCGGCAATCTAGCAAACGGAAGACAGAGGAGAGGAGACACAGAAGAAGGACGAGTTTCTCCCCGTCGACGCACCGAGTTCGCCCGCGCGAGCCGGGTTCTAAGGAGAGCCTATCGATCGAATAAAACTGTAGGAGTGGGCCTTTGGGTTAGGCGAGGCGGCTCCGCGCATGGGCGCGGGGTCGCCTTTCTTCATCAGGAAACCGTCACTCCCGCGTGCCGGAAGCACAGCGCATGGGCGCGGGGTCGCCTTTTCTTCATCAGGAAACCGTCACTCCCGCGTGCCGGAAGTACAGCGCGCTGAACGGATCGGCAGTCAGCGCCCCTTCTCGGTCGCGCCCTCTTCCTTGTCGCCGCCCGGCGGTTTTTCGGCGTCGCTCTTCGCCTTCTTGGCGGCCTCTTCTATGGCCTTCGCCTCAGCGGCCTTCCGCTCGGCTTCCAAGATTTCATCGCTCACGGGAATCGGTTGCCGTCCGGAACCAACGCAAGTGGTGCACGTTCGTGACGGTGTCCCCTTGCAGACATGACAGATGTGCTTGGTTCCTTTTTCGCCCTTGCAGTGCGCACAAGCCTGTTCGCGCTTGCCGTCGCACGTGGGGCATTCGTGAGTCCCGGTGCCCTTACAGTCGTCGCACTTGGTCCGGACCTTACGGCCCTTCTTCGGGTCGAACCGTTCGTACTCCCCGTTGCCGGCACAGCGACGGCAGCGCAGGAGCGAGCTGTCCTTCTGCCCACACGTCTTGCATGGAATACCGCCGGTCCCCTCGCACCGCTCGCACGGAACGAGGAGTTTTCCTGATCCGACACACTTGACGCACTTCTCATCACCGGTTGCGTCGCACTTTCGGCACCACGACTTCGGGTTGTCGATCTTGAGCCGGCGCATTCGGATGAGCGGTAGACGCTTCTCCAACGCACGCGCCTGCTTGCGCAGTCGGTTCTTCTTGGCCCAGAGGACGAGCGCCTCGTGACCCTTGATGTCGACTCCGTCGAGCTTTCTCAGACGATCTTCGAACTCTTCTTCAGGGGTGAGACCCAGCGTCAACTCGACAATGTCCGACCGCTTGATCCAGTACTTCGCGGTGATCGCCCCTTGCCGGACTTCGATCTGAACGCGCCTCGGTTCTTGTTTGAGAATCTTCCCGACGACCTTCTCGCCATTCTTTTTCCAGACGGTATCGGCAAGGGTCGTCGAACTGAGCGTTCCAAGAAGGAGGAATGAAATCACGACGAGGGAGCGAAGACGGATCGTGGGTCGCATCGTCAAGACGAGCCTTTCTTCAACACGGCGGTGGAGGAGGCGTTTCGGTAGATGTCGATCACGACGACGATCGCACGTTTGAATGAACGCTCTCGGATCGACTACCGGCGTGGCTACGAGGGAGACGAAAATCTAGCGCTTCCATTGTTCCAGCCGATCGCCGCCAGGTCCACTCCTTGAACAGCTACGACTCCCGAACCGGCATCGGGGCGGCTTTCTGTCCCGGTCGAAACACGCCTAGGGCAGGCAGGCGACGCATGCGGAGCACTACCAGTCCGCCGAAGAAGCACAGCGCTCCCGCGGTCGCGTGCACGACCATGCACCATCGAATGAGCCAGTCGCGCCCTTCCGCCCCTTGCGTATACGTCATGACCGAAACGACGATCGACGTCGAAAACAGGGGTGAGAGTGGGAGCTGCTCGCTCTCCACCTGAACCCAGTACACGACCGCCAGCAGGCTGAGCAGAACGGCGGTGGCGAGAACGATGGCCCAGTTCAAGAACCCTCGGACCCCCGCGGTGGAGAGCAGGAAAGAGAACGCCCCGTACCCGACGAACCCGAACGCTATCGCCCCGAAGACGTCTCTACCGTACGCGAGCACCGAACGGGCGTCGGGCGCGTCGGACAGAAGCACGCCGGAGAGGCTAGCGATGTCTGTTCCGATCCAATGCACTCCGAAGTACGCCACCGCCACGAACAGTAGCGCAAAGATGTAGCCGCGAGCTCCCCCCGGGAGGAGGACCCAACACAATCGAGTGACCCACGGCCGTTGGCCCGCGGCTCGCGAGGTTCTCAGCGGTGTCTCGATGCGACCGCTCGAATACGAGAGCACGGCGATCGGGAGCACGAATGCGAGCAGCATGGCGAGCGCGAACACCGCCTCAATGTCGTCCGACGGCCCCCACCCTGGTCGTACCGTCCGAGACGACTGCACGTACCAAGCGGCGAGCCCCAAGCCGACGAGAAGCGCAATGAGCCCGTATACCCGCAGTGGTGTTTCTTGGTTGGACTCGGGGCTCGACAGGCGCAAAACGGCGGCGACGAAACAGAAGACGAAGAACCCAATGGCTGCGTAGGCAACGATCGCCATGACCAGCAACTCTTGCCCGGCGAAAGCATCGAGGATCGCACTGAAGACGCCCTGCGTTCCGCCGCTTCCGGCCCGCATACCTTGCATCAGTCCCATCGGAACGAAGCCAAAGAAGAGCACCGGTGCATACGTCGCCATGATGGCACGAAGATTACTGGCCGTGCAGCTCGAGACCCAAATGCCGTAGATGCAGAGAAGCGCGGCTTCGAGGACGAGCAAGAGGTAGTTTTCGAAGGCGTCCCAGATGGAGACGCCACCAAACAAGATACATATCCCGAGCAGCGGCAGCGTCACCATCAGGAAGTAACAGCAGTTGCCGAAGATCCCGATGAACTTGCCCCACACAAGCTCGTGCGGACGCAGGTCCGTTGTGATCAGAAGTTCGAACGACCGCTCGGCCTTCTCCGAGGAGAACGAAGTCGCCGCAAACGCGGGGAACACGAGCGCAACGAGGAACGCCTGCAGGCGGAAGAACCACGCGAACAGCTGCTGGCCAACCGCTTCCTGCTTGGTAACGGTCCCCTGCGCGCCGGTGATCACGATAATCACGCCGACGGCCAAGAACGCGAGGTAGATGAACTGCGACCAGAAGTATCGATTCCGACGAATCAGCGACCGAACTTCCTTGAGCGCAATCGGCATACCTAGATTGCCGAACATGGGCAAGCGTTGGTACCAGGGAGACGTTTCCATCACGACACCTCTCCTTGGGTCAAGCTCATGAAGATGCTCTCGAGATCGCCCTCTTCTCGACGAACCGAAGTGAACGACACCTTTTCGCGTGCGAGAATGGCAAAGACCGTGTGCAGATCTTCTTCCGCCCCCCCGTAGCTGAATCGCAAGACCGAGTCGTCCAGCTTCACCTCGTCGATCGCGGGGTGGCTGCGAAGATGGCTGAGAATGCCCTCTTGCGCCGTCACCAACGTGACCTCGTACCAGACTCGATCGCCGCGTAGTTGAGAAAGGATGTCGGCGACCTCGCCGTAGCGAATCAACCTCCCCTGTTCGATGATTCCCACCGAGTCACAGATCGGGGAGAGCTCGGTGAGGATATGACTCGACAGAAGAATGGTCTTGCCCATGCGACGCAGCTCCTTGAGGAGCGCGCGAAACTCGATACGGGCGCGCGGATCGAGACCCGACGCCGGCTCATCCAAGATCAAGAGATCGGGGTCGTGAATCAACGTCTGCGCCAGACAGAGCCGTTGGCGCATGCCTTTGGACAACACTTGAACTTCGGTTTCGACAAGCTTACCGAGATCCGTGAGCTCGATGACATCCGAGAGCAACGCGTCGCGCTGCTTGCCTCGCAAACGGTACGCTCCGGCAAAGAACTCGAGGTACTCACGAACGGTGAGGCCCGGATAAACGCCGACATAGTCCGGCATGTATCCGATGCGCCGTCGAATGATCTCGGGCTGCTCGATTACGTGAACGCCGTCGAGCCACAGATCGCCGCGCGTCGGAATCAAGAGCGTCGACAGAATCCGGATGGTCGTGGTCTTGCCGGCGCCGTTCGGACCTATGAACCCGAAGATCTCTCCCCGGTTCACTTCGAACCCCACGTCGAACAAAACCTGCTTGGAGTCAAAGACCATGTCGAGGCCCTGAACCGACACCAAGACATCGGGTTGTCGTTCACGCTTGGTCGTATCGATGACCTCGATGGATTCCTTCGGCTCCGTCGGGAGAATGGGCGCAGGCTCGAGTGGCAACGGCTCGTCGTTCATTATTGTTCCACCACCACCAAGTAGGCTGTTTGGGTCTCGTAGTCCGTTTCGACCGCGAACGGAATCCCCGGGCTCGGGATCCCGGTGGGATCGAACTCGACGACGAGTTGCGTGCGACCGTGAGACTGAGCGTCGAACAGCCGCCGCGAGATGTCCGTCGCGAACACGGCCCGAGTGATCGATTCCTCGGTCATGACGACTGTTTCACCGGGAAGAATCTCTCGCTGGATTCGAACGAGTCGCTCCCCCAACTTGAACGTCGGGTTCGAAACCGCAAACGGGAGATCGTTCTTGATGGTGATCTGGTGTTGGCGCTCTTCGCGCGCGTCGGTGACAGGAACAATGTTGAGTTGAACGCGTACGGCTCCGCCCACCTTGAGTGGACCCGAAGACATGAAGTGCGAGTAACTCCACTCGGGCAACTCGACACTGTCGAGCCGCGGAGAGTCGTTATCGAAGCGCCACTTCAAATCAGGATCGCGTTGCGCGACCGCCCGAAACATGGGCAAGGAACCGTCAGCACAACGCAACGAAAACGAACCTTCGCGGGGGTTGTATCGCGTGAGAAGACTGTAGCCGTAGCCCCACGTCTCGTGTTCCCGAAGCGTGTCCTCATTGACGTCGATCAAGGGTTGGTTCACCACCAACGTCTGGTACGACGCCACGAACGCCCCAAAGTGCAAGTAGCCGATGACGTAGGTACCGATGAGGAATCCGATGACCACCGCCGGCTGAATCCACAGCAGCCAAATCAACTTGCCCTTGCGCTTGAGGAGCCAAAACAAGATGGGACCGATGCCGAGCAAGTACGTCACGATAAGGCCGAAGACCAAGAGGATCGGCACCTCGGCGCGGTGAGTCGAATCGACGTCCTCGACCCAGCCGAGTTCGCCGGAAGATCGTTGTCGGTACGCGTTGGCTGTGATGGTGGCGGCGGTGACCCCGACAACTCGTTGCTCGAACGTCGGCTCGAACGGGATCGTCGTAAGCTGACGCGCCACGATTCGCTTCCACGAACCCAAGCCGTCCGCGTAGATGCGTACCATGGGCTGCACGCTACCGTCGCTCAGCCCGCGCTCGACGCTGGGTCGGCCAGGGTCGTTTTCGACCTTGAAGCAGTCCCAAGCCGAGGCAGCCCCGGAAGCGCCGCCGGCCACCTCGATCGTCGAACTGACGATCTTGTGACGGCTCGGGTCGAGCACCCAACCGGCACCTTCCCCTTGCGGGCCAGGCACGATCCACGCGACTCGCCCGGAGCGGATCGCCGTCCTCAGTGCTCGACGTTGGGGAGCGGAAAGGTCCGACGGCTCCACACCAATCAAGACGATGCGGTCCACCGCTTCGTACGCCTCTGCCGCGATCGGAAGATGCCGAGCGAGGATGGGTGCGGCCGGACTCTCGAGATCGTAATTGCTCCGGGCAAAACTGGCCGTGTATTCCTGCCGTACCGACTCTGCATCGCGCTTCGACTCCTCGGTGGTCACGAAGAACGCGTTGATATCTCGGTACAGAATCGATCGCCGCTGACCGCCGCCAGAGAGTTGACGCCTGCGGAACTCGAGCCGATCGATAACGGCGATTTCAGTACCGTTCTCGCGTATCGAAACATTGACCTCTGAGTACGCGTCGTGGCCGACGAAGACGGGGAGGATCTGGATCTTGGTCGCGCCCGTCGTCGCCGAGTCGGTCGACCGACCCGCGAGGTCCAGCGCCCACGTCACGATCCTTTGCGGGCCGTCGTTCATCCCGGACTGGACCGACACTTCGAGACTTCGCATCGACGTGCCGTCGTTCGTGATCTCGATTTGAACAGGCGCCCAACTTTGCGTCGGGCCCGGAGCGACGAGCGCGACCGCATTCCCACGCAATCCGTCGTCGGTTCGAAACGCGCCCCCGTCTTGCGCCAGGGACGTCGCGGGGAGAACCGCGGCGAGGAGGAGTATCGCCACCGAAACCCATCGCAGGGACGTGGCCGGGCTAGTCCTGGTCGCTTTGATAGTTTCGTCGCCCTTCGATGGCATCGCTGATAATGCTGCGATTCATGTACTCGAGCTGACCGCCCGTTGGCACGCCACGCGCCAACCGAGTGATCGTGGCTTCCGTCCCTTGCAGGCGCTCGCCGACGAGCAGTGCCGTTCCGTCGCCCTCGAAATCGGGATTCGTGGCGAGGATGACTTCAGAGACCTGATCTTCACGAACCCGACTCACGAGATGATCGAGTGTCAGGGAGTCGGCGCCGCGGTCCTCGAGAGGAGCGAAACTACCGCCGAGGACATGGTACAGACCGTGAAAGACCCCGCTCTCCTCAATAACTTGCACGTCCTTGGGGTGCTCGACGACACAAATGATGGCGTTATCCCGGTTCGGATCAGCGCAAATCGCGCAGAGCTCTCCATCGGAGATGTTGTGACAACGCGCACACTGTTGAAGCTCTTCCTTGAGTTTGCGAATCGCACCGGCCAGTGCGAGCGCTTCCTTGTCGGAGGTCTTCAACAAGTGAAAGGCGAGACGCTCGGCGGTCTTCGCCCCGATTCCCGGCAATCGAGTCAGCTCACGGATCAACTCTTCTAGAACACCGCTGAATTGCACTCGATACCGCTTCTCAGAAGAGCCCCGGCAGATCGAGTCCGCCGGTGACGCGTCCCATCTCTTCGCGAGAGAGCTCTTTCGCTTTCTCGAGACTACTCTTGATCGCCACCAGCAGAAGGTCCTCGAGCATCCCGACGTCGTCCGGATCGACCGCTTCGGGTTCGATCTCGACCTTGACGACCTCTTGGCTACCGTTGGCGTAGACCTTGACCATGCCGCCTCCGGACTCACCCGAGACGATTCGCTGTTTCAGATCATCCTGAACCGCCTTGAGGTCTTTTTGCATCTTCTGAGCCTGCTGGAACAGGCCGCCCATGTCTGGTTGATTCAAGGGAAGTCTCCATTGCGATGGTTACGGATCGGGCGAGCGGTCACCGAACAGCCCGCGCAGCCTCTGCGAGTTTCGACTCCCGAGTTTCGACGGTCGACACCCGGGTGAGCGCACCAGCTTATCTGGCGAGTTGATCGGGGTCCAACGGTGGTCGGTGAGAGTGCAACCGACCGGCAAAAATCTCGACCGCCTTCTCGACGATGACCGGCGTCTCCGCCGCGGCCGGCGTCCCCACCGGTCGAACTGGCTCGTGGTCGACCGGCTCCGACGCCGCCGGCACGCCTCCATCTTCGAAGTCCGGCTCCATTGGAAAGTCGTTCGAAAACGACTCGGGACCGGGCTGACCGTTCAAGTTCGCAGCGGCCGGGGCTCGATCGCTGGGCGCCGCAACGGCCGTCGCGTGTGATTCGGCCGGCGTAGAAGTCCCGAGCTCGGACGAGGTCGCGGTTTCGAGTTCAATCGTGAAACCGTCCCCATAGGTCCGGCGTAGCTCGGCGCGGAGATCTTCGACTTTGGGCTGAACCAAACGTTGAGCGCTACTGTCGAGCGAAAAACGGACTCGCTGGCCGTCAACCGAAATACGGTCGCCAACGATCCCCGCCATCATCGCCGAAACTCGTGACAAGCACTCCTGCACTCCGGCGAGATTTGGACGCTGCGAGTCCTGCTCTGCCGTTGCCTGCTCTGCCGTTGCCTGCTGGTCCGTGGTATGCGCCGGCGGCGGGGAAGCGTGATCGACCGCGACCGCTGGACGGCGCCCGGGCGGGTCGGGCGTCCCATTTTCGGGTGAGCCGTTGGTGGGATTCTCGGCAGATCGCGCCATCGGGGCCCGGTCCGACTCGGAACGTCGCACCTCCGAGGTTTGCTCGACGTCGCCGCGCGGGGCCGAAGAAGTGCCCGATGCCCGGTCCGATCCACCGGAAGCCGGTCGACGTCCCGGCGCCCCACCTCCTCTGGGGGCCGAGGAACCACCGCTCGGGCCACCACTGTTCGCTGGGCCACTGTTCGCTGGGCCACTCGGTCGTGTCGGGCGCGGAGGCGGACCGTCTCCGTCGAGGCGATCGGCCCACTGCCCCAGCGGAATCAAGTCGTGCAACGTCGAGGCGCGGAGCAGCGCAACTTCGAGAATGATCTCGGAGCGGCCCACTTGCTTCATCCGCCAGCGAGCCTCCTGCAGGATCTCTTGCGCGAGGAGGTTTCGCTCGATCTCGGCATCACCCCAACCGGCCATCACGCCGTCGTGCAATCGCTGTCGAACCTGCTCCACCACTTGCTCGAGCACCACGGCCGAGTCGGTCCCGCTCGATTCGATCTCCATCAACTGAGTAACCACTCCGCTGCGCTCTCCGCCGTCGATCAAGTCGACGAGTTCCGAGACCCGGGCGGGAGACATGCGCCCGGTGATGCGATTCAGGTCGTCTTGGGTCGGAGTGTTCCCGGCGAAACTCAGAAGTTGATCGAGCAGCGATTGGGAATCACGCATGCCCCCACGGGCGAGATCGGCCACGCGCTCGAGCAGCCCCGGCTCGGGCTGCGCATTCTCGGCTTCGCAAATCTGTTGAAGGCGGAGAACGATGTCTGCCGGCGAGATGGCACTGAAGTCACAACGCTGCACGCGCGAAAGAACCGTAGGAAGGATCTTCTCGGGCTCAGTCGTCGCGAAGACGAACTTCACGTGCGCCGGAGGTTCTTCGAGGGTCTTGAGCAGTGCGTTGAACGCTTCCCTCGTCAGCATGTGCACTTCGTCGATGATGAAGATTCGATAGGTGCCCGACGACGGAGCAAAGCGCACGGCTTGGATCAAGTCGCGAATGTCGTCGATTCCGCGATGCGACGCACCGTCCATCTCGACGACATCGAAGTCTTCACCGCGAAACACACGCTCACATACATCACACTTGTCGCACGCCTCGACTCCGCCCTCGGTATTCGATCGGGCGTTCGGACACTGAAGCGCGCGGGCGAAGATTCTCGCCATCGACGTCTTGCCGACGCCGCGCGGCCCGCAAAATAGATACGCGTGTGCGAGCCGATCTTTTTCGATCGCCTGCTTCAGCGTATCGGCAATCGCCTTTTGGCCGGCGACCTCGTGAAAGAAGCGGGGTCGATAGCGGCGGGCGATGACTTGGTAGCTGGGATGGGAAGCGGTGTCGTTCATGTCGATATAGTAGTCATAGCGCGCGAGCAGGTCACGACCTGCGAGGCGTAAATGCGCACGATCACCGCGGAGCGTCTGGCGATATCGGGCATTCCGTGGACGAGGGCCGCTAAGGGCCTCTCATAGGTTGGAGTTTAGTGAGCGATCGGGAGTGTGGCATTCCTCAGGGATGGAGGAGGTGCCTGGGAGAGCTGGCTGACAGCTTGGCGGCCTTCTATGTACCCCCGGGTGTCAAGTGCTATCAGAGTTTTGGCCCTTGGTGATTCCTTTGTCTCAACGTTTGGTCGGTTCGAGGTCCCACAATGGCTCTAGATCCTCAGGTCGAAAGAGCCAACGTGTC
>JAJFFE010000315.1 GCA_021776775.1 Planctomycetota bacterium
AGAGCCCGGACTATTCATCAGGCGAAGCCGCGCAGGCTGCGCTTCCCGCGAATCTCTGCGTTACTCCTTCTTGAAGACCACTAGGTCGACTGCGGCGTCGTGCCTGGATCTTCACGGAAATCGCAGCCTGTGTTCCGTTGAACATCCCTCGATTGTCCTTCGCTGTCTGCGCTCGGTGCGATTCGCGCCCTTTCGGGCGCGGAACGACTCCGCCTGATGAATAGTCCGGGCCTCTAGTGTCCTCTACGGGCAAGCAGCGAACGAGTCGCAATCCAACCCGCTACCCGGCGCCTCTGCGCACGCGGGATACGGCGCGGCTGGGGCGGGTCCGCTGATGAACAGGAAGCTGAGCAGCGAGACCGGGTCGGCGATGTCGAGCGCGAAGTCCGCGTTGACATCGCACGCATCGGTACAGGTGGACGCTTCTCCACCGTCGAACAGCGCGTTCAGGGTGAAGACCGCGTCCCCGAGATCGACCGCGCCATCGACGTTGCAGTCTCCTCGGACGTAGAGCGTTCTCGCGCCGTCGAGCGCAATGTCGTCGAGGAAGCAGCGTCCGGTGGGGGTGATGTCACACACCAACGTCAGAGACGCCAAACGATCGAGGTCGAGCGCGGGATTCGCGTCACTGAACTGCTCGAGGCGGAAGCGGTAACTTTCGAAAATCGACTTCCAGCCCACGGCGGGATCGGGAGCGGACGCCGCTCGTAGCGAGCCCTGCGGCGCGTCCGAGAGCGTGACTTCGGCGCTGTCGCCGTCGACGTCTTCGAGACGAACGTGCAGGTCTTTGCTTGCCCCCGTGGGGTTCAGAGGGTCACCGTACTCTTGCAGCAATCTGAACGAGAGCGACTGCCACGGGGTGCTATCGAGGCCGCCACTGTCGGAAAGCACCGTGGTGAACGTCGCGCCCGGTGCGTCCCACGCCAACTCGAGACCATGGGTCGGGTGGTACAGCGTGCGTGAAGGGGCCAGCACGTACTCTTCGTCGAACGTGACCCAGCCGGACTGCGAGACCACGAGCCCGAGAGCGTTGAGCGTAGGATCCGACACGACCGTCAATACGCTCGTTTCGTTGGTGGCATAGACGACCGCCGCATCGTCCGCCAAGACACCATTGGTCCAGATGCCCCACCCGGGGTTTTGCATGGCTAGCGTGCCGCTGAACAGCAACGGATCGGTCGACGTCATCGTCGACCAGTTGGTCGTCGCGTCGAAGCCGGAGTCGCTGCATTGCAGGACCGAATCGGCCGTAGCGGATAGCACTCGGAAGTCGGACACGATCGCCTTGCCGCCACTGCAAATGTAGTCCGCCAGGGGCACGTCGAAGGGGTGAGTTGCGCTGCTCGATCCGGTCTGGTTGGCGGAAATGATCAAGTCCCAAGAACCCGTAGCGATCAACGTTCCGAACTCGGATGGGCTGGCCGTGAACGTGAATCCCGGCAGCAGACCGCTCGCGACCTCGAGGTCGAGTGCTTCCTCGTACGCATCCGACCCCGCTGTTCCGTCCCGATAGAACAGAACTTCGGGAGCGGCCCCGGTGACGAGCGCGCGGATCTCTTCTTGGACCAACGCGACGCCGGCCGAGAAGTCGACGAATGTATCGCCGAGAAACCCGTTGATGAACGTCTGCCCGGGAATGCCGGCGATAGCCACTCCGTCTTCAAAGACCATGGCGCCGTCGCCGAAGTCATCGATCAGTAGGCGATCGGACTCTTCGAATTGGTAACGCACTTCGGGACTGCCTTCGGTGAGCGGGAGTTCGCCTCGCAGATACGGAAGCGCTGTTTGATCGGTCCAATAGATGAGTGAGTGAAGCGCAGCGAGTGACGCCGAACTCGCGCGCCACGCCTCGAGCCGGGAAATCGTCGAGGCGCTAATCGATCCCCCTTCGCAAAACGCCCAGTGGTTGGCGCCGATCACGTAAGCGTGGTGTCTAGGGCGCGACGCCGGATCGTAGATTGCGATACCTTGGCCGTTGCCGGTACAGCCGCATTCATCTTTCGAGCCGTAGATGACTTGCAGGGGGGGCATGCCTTCGTACGCATCGGCGTACGACGTGATGGCCACGTCGGGGCAAGGCGCTATCAGGAAGACGCTGCGAACTTCGTAGTCAGCGGACGGATTCATTGGGGCGAGCTGTTGGGCCGCGAGGAACGCGGCTCCGTGGGAGTGTCCGCCAAGCCCGATGCGAGTAACGTCCATACGATCGAACAAGAAGTGGGAGGGGGAGAGGTTCCACCCTTCGAACGCGAGTTCGAGGTTGACGTGGTAGAGCTCTGCGTGGCATGCCCACCACGGTAGCGCGCAGGCCACGTGGTCGTGCCGAATCGACAGAACGATGAACCCGCGGCTCGCGAGGCGCGAGAACTGGTGGTCATACCAGGTGTAGTCGGAGCCGCCCGCGTGTTCGAACACGATGACCGGGTACGGACCCCCGTCGGCAGCGGGGACGTCTTCCCCCTCGACCGTCGCCGGGTACCAAATTTGAACCTGATTACTGTATTCGACCCCCCCGACGTGAACGAGTTCTTCGTGGAGTCGCACGCCCCATGGATACGAGCCGAACTCGAGCCACGGCTCCTGAGCGTGGACAGAACCGACGAGCAGAAGCAGTCCGCAGCTCAAAGCGATCGTCACGATTCGGCGCACGGTTCGTGACGCGCTCGGCAGTAGGGTTGGCCTGGCACTCGACATGAAGACACCTCCAGGAAGAGACGGTATCCTCCGCGAGGGGAGTGGTCACGAGAATGCTCCACGATCGGTGCCCGTGAGCCGTCCGCCCGGAGGTGCCCCGAAGGTCCGCTCGAGGACCGCACTGGTCACTCTTAAGGTGTTTCCTGTGTGTGGCTTATGGAGGTTTGCCCCGCTCGGCTCCGTCGGCCGGCCGAGGAATCCCGAGACATCCCTTTTGACATACCCAACGCGAACCGATCCACTGGAGTATCTGCAGTGTCGCCGACGGTCCTCCCAAGGGGGGCCGGTCGCCGATTCGAATGCAGTTCCCAGCGTCGCCCTTCTTCGGCGCTCGGACTTAAGCTGCCCCGGGATGCTACGGCGCAACGTCGCCGATCGCCCAGGGCAGGGCTGAGCAAGCCAAGAAAGGTCTCTGCGCTATGAGAAAATCGATGTTCTTCTTCCTGCTCATTGCGATGCTGCAAACGGCCTTCGTACACGGCCAATGATGAGGCGGCGGAGCCGGCGGGTCCGCCGGCATGAGTGGTCGCCCGGGTGGCGGCGGCGGTAGAGGTGGTGGCGCAGCCGCGGGGCAAGCTCCGTACGCGCCCGGCGAGAACGATCGTCTTCCGTGGCTTGCACTGTCGGTCGACGACGCGATCAAGCAGGAAGAGGGGACCATTCGTCCGATCCTAGTCCTCTACTACAAGTCCGACATGGCAAAGGATTGCTGTGCGGCTAACTTCGAACGAATCGTCTTCAAGGATCGTTCGGTGGTCGAGTTCGCGAAAAAGTTCAAGTGCGTTCGCACGACCGAAATGAGCGAAGGCAAGATCAAGCAGTACGGCCTCGATACCAAGAAGCCGGCGATCTTCCTGTTCGACGCTGAGGGCGGCTTGCTTCACAAGGTTCAGGTGTGTCAAAACCCGCGAACCTACTTCCGCGCCATGACGTCGGCGTTCAAGCTCAACGACACGCGGATGAAACTGAAGAAGAAGTACCTCGCTCTTCGCAAGAAGGCTCGCGAGAACATGGGCAGCGAGAAGTACGGCGTTGCTCTGCGTTCGATCGAGTCCATGCTGAAGAAGCGCGATCTTCTGGCGGGTTCCGTTCTCTCCATGATCCAGTCGGATCGTAAAGAGATCGTCTCGATCGGCCAACAGTGGCTCAGCGACGCCGACAAGAAGCGTGGCGATGAGGAGTTGCTCGAAGCGTACGAGATGTACAAGAAGATCAAGAAAGAGTTCGCTCGACTCGACAGCCTCGGCAAAGACGCAGAGCGTTGCGCCAAGCAAGTCAAAGCGGAACTCAAGGATCTCGGACTGACGGTTAACTAACCGCTTTTTCGAGTCCTCAAATAACAACGGCCCGGAACCAGTTCGCTGGTTCCGGGCCGTTTCTTTTTGCTCGACAGGCTTTGCCCGATCGGGCCGCTTCAACTGCGTATTTGATTAGCGGCGGACGCGGCGACCGAACATGGCGCGCAGCGGCAATTCGATCTTCGGGAACTTGGGGTCCGTCGTTGCGACGATGATCTTGCCGGACAGGTAGCTCTTCTTCTGATACTCGGAGAGCGTCACCATGATCTGGTATCGCGTTCCGTCGATCAGCGGTTTGAAGTCTGCCGTGAACACGCCGTCGGCGACGCCTTCGATGGTCACCCCCGTCACTTGGAATCGTGTCTTGGCAGTCGTGGCGGCAACCATGATGTGTTTGGTGACCGGCTTGGGCTCCTTCTCCAACAGTTTGTTCGTGTCTTTGTTGTTGAAGAACATCTCGGCCGGCTGCACCAGGATGTGCGGTCGGTGCTCGAGTTCGACCCACGTGCCAATCGTGACGGTTCGACCGTCGCGCACGCGAATGACCATGTCGAGGATGCCCCGGTCCTTGCGCGCTGCCTCAGCTGCGCCCAGGCGCAACGTTGCGCGGTAGTGCTTGTCCTTCGCGATCAGCTTGTTCTCGGTGACCTCGAACTTGCCGTCGCGGCTGCGGATATCGAGCAGCTCGAAGCCCAAATCGGTCGCGGAGTAAATGTCGACGATCGACTCTTTCGATTGGTCGACGATGCCCGAGATCGAGACCGGATTCGGATTCGTCCGGAACAGGTTGATCACTTCAGTCGTGAAGCGGTACTTCGCCTTCGGGGTGTGCGGGTCGTCCGAAGAGACTCGGATCTCCTTCAGCGAGTCGCCCGGTTTGATCTTCTTGGTGTCGATCTCGTACTCGATCACGCCTTCGCCACCGGGCGCGATCGTTTTCGGGAAGCCGAGCAAGATCTCAATGCAGCCGCACGAGCCGACCACCTTGGAGATATTCAGCGTCGCCTTCCCGTCGTTGTACACCTTCAGCTTCTTGGTGTACTTCTCACCTTGCAGGTACTTACCGTGATCTTCCTCGGTCGCGTCGAGCCGGATCTCCGGGGTCGCGCCGTTGGTGTCTTGGATCGAGATCGTGCTTTCGACCGGGCCGAGATTCGGCAGCAGCAGGAGCAGGGAGACGAGCCACGGGGTCACAGTCATAGGAAGGGCCTCTTCGGATTCACTCGGAGACGCGGCAAGTGCTCTGCGGTCCGTCGACGCAGCGCGGCGCTATCTCAGTCTGGTGGGTTGAGCGATCGGGGGTGTCCGTCAGGCATAGCCGCAGCTGCGACTCTCGCAGGTAGCGCCCAACGGTCGTTGCCGCCGCACGACGAAACGCCGCGACACTCCTCCATGTATCCTAACCCATGGAGGCCTCGGAAGAAAAAGAGGCCCTTCGAGTCGCCCCCTGCGCCCCCAGGCTCTTGCGTCATCCCGACCCGACAATCGCCCGGCCCCGAGCCCCGGTTCGATCACACATCCCTCAACAAGGAAGTCTTTTAGGCGGTCACTGTCACCGCCAAGGGAGGGGCGAGGGCGGGGGGCAGGTGGCACTTCGCTTCGGGTTGTCTTGCTCCGGGTGCTGGTGTAGCTCCGCCATCCTACTCCGGTCGTGCTCCGAACTCGTGCTCCCTGCTCCGGCTCGCGCAATACCCAGGTGCCTCTACTGGCTTGAGCCCGGGCTCTCAGCCGGGTTGGCGGTTTAGGCGGCGTTGGGAGTCGTATCTGCTTATTTTGAAGTGGTTTAGGCAGGCCTGTTTCTGGCATGGGGGGCGAAAGGGGTGTCATAACGACGGGGCGGGCAGGGCGTTTTCCGTCACTATGGCAGGGGGGCGCCGTCGATCCTTGCTGCCGGTGGCATGTTTGATCCGTGCGCATCGTTCGTGGTGAGCGTTGGTTACCGGAATTGTCCCGGCTTCTTGGAGCCATCGGTGCGACGCGGTATGTCGCGTGCGTTGGCGACGCGATCGGATCACCACTCTCGCGCGGAAGTGTTTCCATGTGTCAACGCTCTAGCGGTCGGCCCCACTTCGAAGATCGACGCCTCTCGGTGCTCGGTCTCGTTCTGTTCGCAGGGCTTCCGCTGTTGGTCGGGGTTGTCTCCGGGGTGGTGATCTACCCAGCCGACGTCGTGGGTGGGGTGGTCGCTGACGGCGGTGACCTCGCCATGGCTGCGGCCGAGCACGCGTACGGTTCGCACCAAGCGCCGACGCCCCCGGTTCCCGCTGCGCGCGGCTTCGATCCCGAGCCGTGGATCTCGACGACGACAACGGTGCGTGTGGCTGCGGTTCGTCCGGACACGCCTCTTTGTCGTTGCTATCCCATTCCACTCAGCGACCGACCACAACGGGTCTAGCTCGCACTCTCCATCTGCATTCGGCGCATCCGCGCCCTTCGCTCGCGGCAGCGGCTCCAGGCAGCCGCGCGCCGCGTTCCAATCCATGCATATGCGGGCTCGGACGGTCGACCGGTGTCGACGTTCGCGCCTCGAGAGAGAGTGTGAACCATGACACGGTTCGACATCATGACGTTGGTTTGTTGCGTCATCGCGGTGGTCTCGGCGTTGTTCTGGGTGCCCGAGAAGACGAAGCTCGGCGTCGATCTGCGCGGCGGAGCCGAGCTGATCTACCGATTCGATTTCACCGAGAGTACGGCCAAGACCGTCGGTCGCGCCGACGACCTTCGATTCGTGCAAGAGGTCGTCAGCCGACGTTTGGATCGGTTTGGGATCAACGAACTCTCGATCGAGCCGATCGGGAGTCAGCGTCTCGGCATTCAGATACCGGGGGACTCCAAGGACATCGATCGCGTGATCGGGCTCGTCGAGCGGGTCGGCGAACTCTCGCTTCACCTCGTCGCGGAGCCCGAGTGGCAAACCTCGCAACGCCAAGGGACGATCGTCGAAGCGGGGCGCGATGGTCTGCGAGTGGTGGGGGTTGGTAACGCGCAGCGCACGGTCGAGGTCGGAGCCGGTCGATCGATCTCCGGGAGTCATATCGATTCGGCGCGCGAAACGGTCGACGACTACAACCGCCCCGCGGTTGCGTTCGGTTGGGACAGTATCGGTGCGTCGAGCTTCGCCGAACTGACCGCCAACAACATCGGCCGTAGCTTGGCTATCGTTCTCGACGACGAGATTGTCACCGAGGCGCGTATCCAGAAGCGAATCTCCGAGCAGGTGCTGCTCGAAGGAGAATTCACCGGCGACGAGGTTCGCGAGATTACCGCCGTCTTGCTCGGCGGGAGCTTGCCCGCCAAGCCGGTGCTCGAGTCCCGTCATGAAGTTCAGGCGAAGCTCGGGACCGAGTCGATCAAGAGTGGGCTGACCGCTATCGCGCTCGCCTTCGTCGCCACGCTCTCGATCGCGCTGGTCTGGTATCGGCGCTGGGGTTGGGTAGCGGCGAGCGGCGTGGCGGTGACCCTGGCATCGCTGGCGCTTCTTCTCGTCGGCTTCCGAGTGACGCTCACGTTGGCTGGGCTCGCCGGAGTGCTTCTAACCGTCGGAATGGCGGTTGACGCTTTCGTTCTGATCTTCGAGCGCATACGCGAAGAACGCGACAAGGGGGTGCGACTTTCCCGCGCGGTGCACGACGGATTTATCGCGGCGCGGCGCGCAATCCTCGACGCGAACATCACCACGGCGATCGCGGCGTGGGTGTTGTTCTCGCTCGGCAGCGGCTCCGTCCGATCTTTTTCGATGGTCCTCATGATGGGTATTGCGGTCACGGTTCTGGTGTCGTTGGTCGTCGGCCCGGTCTTGGTGCGCGCGCTCTCTCGCTGGGGCTGGCTTCGTGACGCTCCGCGCGGCCCGTCGTTTCCGCGCGTCGATGTCTACGCGGCGCGCCGTTGGGTGTCGCTCTCGCTCTTGACGCTGCTCGGGACCGGTCTGTTCGCGGCTCACGCGCAGGGCCGATCGATGCTCGGTATCGACTTCGCCGGCGGCGTGCGGGCCTCCGTCGATCTCGAACAACCCGTCGACGTCGACACCGTGCGTGCAGCATTCGCCGAGGACGACGCGTTGCGCGGTGTGGAACTGCAAGCACTCGGAGGTGCTGGCGCGTCCCAGCAATTCACGCTACGTGCTCCGGTCGACGGCGCTGGGTCGTCCGCGGTCGCGCACGCGGTTCGCACTGTCGTGCTGAAAGAAGGGTGGGCCGAATCTCGCAACTCGATCGTTTCTTCGATCGACGAAATCGCGCCGACCGTCGCACAATCACTCGAGAGTCAATCGGCGATCGCGCTGCTGGTTGCGTTTTCGGTTATCGCGGTCTACTTGGCGCTGCGGTTCAAGGCACGTTTCGGTGTGGCGGCGGTCGCGGCCGTGGTTCACGACCTACTGTTCTCGCTCGGCGCGCTGGCGATGGCAGATGCCTGCTCGCTATTCGGTCGCAGCTGGGAGCTCGACTTGCCAGTCGTCGCAGGCTTCCTCACCGTGATCGGATACTCGTTGAACGACACCATCGTGATCTTCGACCGCGTGCGAGAGGACAGTCGGCAGGGTCACGAAACCAAAGAAGTCATCGCCGCGGCGGTACGGTCGTGTTTGGGGCGAACCTTGGTGACATCGATGACGACCTTGGTCGCCGTCGCGCTGCTTCTTGTCGGCGGCGGAGAAGCGTTGCGAAGCTTCGCCTTCGTACTTGTCGTCGGAGTCACGGTCGGCACGTTGTCGTCGATGTACATCGCGTGCCCCATTCTTGCGTGGCTGTCCCGAAGGGACGCGCAGAGGAAGGCGAACGAGCCTACCGAGCTTGCCGTGCAAGAGTGTCGCTTCTGATTCGCGTTGGATTCCGCAATCGTGTCGGTGTCGCGTATACTCGCGCGCTACCGACACGAGAAGGGGAGCCGATGTCACCACCGTTGATCGTTTCGACATGGTCGTTCGCAGAGGCCGCCAACGAGGCGGCTTGGCCCGCGTTTCAGCAGGGTGGGTCCGCCCTCGATGCGGTCGAAGCGGTTTGCCGCCACGCCGAAGAAGATCCCGACGTGGACTCGGTCGGCTACGGCGGGCTTCCGGACCGCGATGGTCGTGTGACTCTCGACGCGTCCGTCATGCTCTCGCCGAGTCAATGCGGGGGCGTTTGCGCCATGTCGAACTATCTGCCGGCGGTATCGGTGGCACGCATGGTGATGGAGACCACGCGTCACACCCTCATCGCCGGAGCCGGCGCCGAGGCGTTGGCCGCCGCCAACGGTCTTTGGGCGAGGGACCTGCTCGCGCCGTCGGCGAGAAAGCGGTGGGAAGAAAGACGCGCCAAGTCGGCACCTGTTTCGACCACGAAGGAGGGCGGGCACGACTACGAGTGGCCGGACGAAGACGACGGGCACGACACTATCGGATCGCTTGCTCTCGATGCCAACGGCGTGCTCGCGGGCGCCTGCACCACGAGCGGGTTGTCGTTCAAGCGTCACGGCCGCGTCGGCGATTCGCCCATCATCGGGCACGGGCTCTACGTCGAGCCCGGCGTCGGGGCGGCGGTCGCCACGGGACTCGGTGAGTTGGCGATGGGAGTCTGCGCAAGTTTTCTCGCTGTCGAACGTCTACGTCGTGGAGGGTCGCCGCAGGTGGCTGCCCGCGAGCCACTGGAGCGGATCCAGGCCAGTTTCGAGCTCGGCCCCAATCACCAACTTGCGGTACTCGTACTTACGGCGGACGGGACGTGGTCTGCGGCGTCGTTGCGCCCGGGATACGTCACCGCCGTTCGATCCGCGGACGAGACGCGACTGGTCGATCCAGAGACTGTTCTTCTTTAGTGGCTAGGCCATCGGGCTGGTTGAGCGCACGAGACAGTTGACCGGGAACAGGAAGGCCTAACAGTCTTGGTCCGAGAATCGATACACTGAAACTTCGCGGCGAGCCGCGACTGCTTGCAGGGGTGGGGTGTCCGGGGGGACAGAATCGAGTAGTGCATGCGAACGTTCAACACCGTGTTGGTTGTGCTTATCTTGAGCGCAACGACGCTGACTCACGCGCAGACTACCCGCTGGGTACCGGCCGATCACGAGTCGATCCAAGCGGCGATCGATAGCTCGGTCGACGGCGACGAGGTGCGCGTCTCTCCCGGGATCTACTTCGAGAACATCAATTTCCTCGGTAAAGCGATCGCTGTGATTGGAGACGCCGGGCCAGCGTTGACGATCGTCGATGGTTCGACGTTGACGGCCGGCCCTGACTCGGGCAGCGTCTTCCGGTTCGTCACAGGCGAAGATACGTCCAGTCAGCTCGACGGCTTTACCCTTCGCAACGGCACCGGCACGTTTATGGAAGGCGGCGTCGGGCCGTTCGGCGGTGGCGTGGCATGTTTCGCAGCGGTACCTCTTATTCGCAATTGCCGCTTTGTCGGAAATACGGCCCACTCCGGTGGCGGCGTGGGCTCGATCGGCTCCGGCTTGGCGATCGTCGAAGACTGCGTGTTTGTCAACAACCAGACCTTATCCAACGGTTCCGGGATCTTCGTGACTGGAGCGTTGACCATCGGCGTGGATTCTGACCTCGAATGTCGTCGCTGCCTCTTCGATGGCAACAGCGGTTCGCCGGGGGGTTGCGCTCTCACTGTGTTCGGCAACTACGTCATCGACGAGTGCGACTTCTTCGAGAACGACGGAGCCATTCAATTGGAAGGTGGCGCGGGGACGATCTCTGACTGCGAGTTCGTCGCCAATTTCAACCAAGGCTACGCGAGTTGCATCATCTCTGGCGGCTCGACTCCCGTGATCAGCGATTGCTACTTCCAGTCCAACACGTCGGCCCTCGGCCCGATCGTGGTGGTCGGCTTCGACGATTTGGTCATGAGTCACTGCGTGTTGGTCGACAACGTGAGCGAGTTCGATCACGGCTTGATCTCGACCGCAGCTCCTTACAGCGGATCGATCACGCTTCGTCATTGTTCGGTTCACCATACTGGAACCGTGTTCACGGTCGGGAGCCAGTGGGAGGTCGATGTTACCGGGTCCATCATCGACGGATTTCAAACGTGGGCTGCGGGCGGCGTCATTTCCGGCGCGAGCTACAGCGTCGAGTACTCTGCGATCGACGGCGGATACCCCGGCGTCGGCAACATTTCCGACGATCCCCTTTTCGCGGACGTCGCCGGATTCGACCTGACCTTGTTGCCGACCTCTCCGTGCATCAACGCCGCCGACCCGAGTGATCCGGTCGACCCGGACGGTTCGATCGCCGACATGGGCGCGTTCTTCACTCCCGAAGCGAAGGACTTCCTTCGTGGTGATGTGAATGACGACGGTTCGCTCGATATCAGCGACGCCATCGCGGCGTTGAGTCATCTGTTCAGCGCCGCGCCCGTGATGTGTTTCGACGCCCTGGATGCGAATGACGACGGAGCGAAGAACATCGCCGATCCGGTGACGCTGCTCGAGTCTCTGTTCATCTCGGGGGCGCCGTTACCGATGCCGACACTCGACTGCGGCCCCGACCCGACGGCGGACGCGCTATCGTGCCAGGACACGTCGTGTCCGTAGTGAGTCACTCCATGGTCGTGAGTCACGGGGAGTCGTAACACCGATGGGAAGTCCGCTTCGTCTCGCCATGTGGTCGGGACCGCGCAACGTCAGCACCGCGCTCATGCGTTCCTGGGAGAACCGGGGCGACACCGCGGTCGTCGACGAGCCGTTCTACGCTCACTATTTGGAGACGACCGGGCTTCCTCATCCGGTGGCCGATGAGATCATTGCCACTCACGAGTCCGATTGGCGCACCGTTGCGGAGGCGATGACCACTGGGTCGATCGGTTCCGCCACCATTCAGTACCAGAAGCAGATGGCGCACCACTTG